>JADYYN010000264.1 GCA_020853635.1 Gemmatimonadaceae bacterium | reverse complement strand
CGAGCAGGGTGTGGACGCGCGCACGGTCCCGCTCGTCATCCAGTACAACAAGCAGGATCTCCCGGCGGACATCATCACGCCGGTCACCGATCTCGATGAAGCCCTCAACTTCCGCAACGTGCCTTCGTTCTCCGCTGACGCCCTGCATGGCCCGGGTGTCTTCGAGACGCTGCGCGGCATCTCCGAACTCGTGCTCCGCAAGTTGAGCACGGGGACCACGGGGCGCTGACATGCGGCTCGATCCGCGACTGACGTTCGACCGATTGGTGGTGGGCGCGGGCAACCGCCTCGCCGCCGCGGCCGCGCGTGCGGTGGCCGAGGCGCCGGGCACGGCGTACAACCCGCTCTTCATTTATGGACCATCGGGGCTGGGCAAGACGCACCTGCTGACGTCCACCGGGCATCGACTCGCCGAACTACAGCCCGAGGGCGAAGTGCTCGCGCTCACGCTCGACGAGTTCTCGGAACAGTTCCACGCGGCCGTGTCGGCCGGTGAGTCGCAGGCGTTCGGCGGGCGGCTCTCGCATGTGGACCTGCTGCTGCTCGACGACATCCAGTTCCTCGCCGGCCGCCGAGAGATGCAGGCGGAGTTGCTGCGCCTCTTCTCGGCGATGCAGGAAGCGGGGCGACAGATCGTGTGCACGAGTGACCGTCCGCCGTCGGAGATCTCCGACGTTGACGAGCGCTTGATCTCGCGCCTCTCGGGCGGTCTCGTGGTGGACGTGAGCCCGCCGGAGTTCGAGGCGCGCGTGGCGATCCTACGCGCGTCGTGTGCGGAGCGCGGCGTGGTGGTGCCGGACCGCACACTCGACACGCTGGCGCAGCGCGGCGTGCAGTCGGTGCGCGAGTTGCAGGGCGCGCTCAATCAGTGGATCGCACGCCAGACACTCGGTGGCGACCGCAACTCCGGCGCGCACAAGGCCGCGACGGATGGTGGCCTGACCGGCGTGTCCACCGGCGAGTTCCTGAGTTTCCTGAGCGATGTGACGTCGGTGGTGCAACAGCACGTGGAGTCGTGGCAGGTGCGGCTGCGAGAGACCATCGCGTACTGGCAGGGCGAGGGCTACAAGACGGCGGTGCTGGAGCGCGCGCTCGGGCTGCCGAGTGATCCCGACGTGCCGGCGCTGGTCGCGGTGTACGTGGAGGCGGTGGAGCATCTGCGCGCGTTGGAGCGGCAGGCCACGGCGGTCGATGAGGCCCTCGGCGGCCACGAGTTGTTCCGCGATCCCGAGCGCTTGGCCGACGCCGAAGACTTCGTGGAGAAGGCTCTCGCCGGCGAGATGCCGCCCGGTGGCCCCAATCGCGCGTTCTCGCGCGACGGCTTCGAGGTAGGTGCGGCCAACCAGCTCGCGGTGCACGCCGCCGACGCGGTGATCGCGGCGCCGGGCGTGCGCTACAACCCGCTGCTGGTCACCGGCTCGAGCGGCGTGGGCAAGACGCACCTCGTGCACGCGATCGGCAATGCGATCGCCGAGGCGTCGGGCGGGACCCTTCATGTGGCCTGTGTGCATGCGCAGACGCTGGTGGATGAGCTCATCACGGCCATCCAGGAAGGCACGGTGGAGCGCTGGCGCAATCGCTACCGCGCCGCCGGCGCACTCATCGTGGACGACGTGCAGTTCCTCGCGGGCAAAGAGCGCACGCAGGACGAGTTCTTCTTCGTGTTCAACGCGCTGGCCGAGGCAGGGAAGCAGATCGTGCTCTCGAGCGACCGTTCGCCGGCCGAGATCCCCGAGTTGGCCGACCGGCTTCGCTCGCGGTTCGAGGGCGGCCTGACGGCGCAGATCCTGCCGCCGGACCGTCCGCTGCGCGAGAAGCTCGTCGCGCGCTTCCTCACCGCACTCGGCCGCCCGGCGATGCCGGAGCTACTCGATGTGGTGAGTGATCCGCCGGTGCAGAGTGTGCGTGAGCTGATCGGCGTGGTGAATCGCCTGGCGGCTGCGGCCGATGCGCGCGGTGGCGTGCTCGACGCCGCGCTCGCGCGCGAGGAGCTGGGCTTCGGGGCCAACGCGGCGACGACGATGGCGCCCGCGGCGGCGGCAGGTGCGGCGGGTGACCGCACCTTCCTCGACCGCGAACGGGTGGTGTGGGAATGGCCGGATATCGGTGGACGCCTGGTTGAGGAGCTCGGCTGATGGCCATTCGCGGCTCACTCAAGGAAGCGTCGCTGCCGGACGTGCTGCAGTTGCTCTCGATGGGCAAGAAGAGCGGCTGTCTGTCGGTCACGCACCGCAACAACTTCGGCTCCATCTACTTCGACAAGGGACGCATCTCGTACGCGTCCATCGTGAACCGTCGCGACCGACTCGGCGACATCCTCGTGAAGAGCCAGTTGCTCACGCAGCTGCAGCTCGACGAGGCGATCGACCTGCAGTCGAAGAGCCGCACCAAGCGACTCGGTGAACTGCTGGTGGAGCGCGCGATGATCACGCGTGAGGACCTGCACCAGCAGATCCGCATCCAGATCGAAGAGGCCGTGTACTACCTGTTCACCTGGGCCGAGGGCACGTTCAACTTCGAGTCGGACATCCGGCCCGAGGAACAGGACTTCCTCGTGTCGATCAATCCCGAGTCGCTGCTGCTCGAAGGCGCGCGGCGCGTGGACGAGTGGTCGCTGATCGAGAAGAAGGTGCCGAGCTTCGACATCGTGTTCGAGGTCGATCGCCGGCGCTTGGGTGAGACTGGCGCGCAGTTGACGCTCGAGCAGCAGACACTGCTGCCGCTGATCGACGGGCGGCGCGACGTGGCCTCACTGGTGGACGAGTCCGGGCTGGTCGAGTTCGAGGTGGGCAAGGCGCTGTTCGGTCTCGCCACCGCGGGCTTCCTGCATCGCGTGGGCAAAACCAAGCCCGCCGAGGAAGTCGCCGCCGAAGTGAAGATCGAGGAGCATCGCAATCTCGGCGTGGCGTTCTACAAGACCGGCATGCTCGATGAAGCCGTGCGCGAGTTCCGTCGCGTGGCCGAGCTGCGACCCGATGACCTGGGCGCACGGTTCTATCTCGGATTGGCGCATCTGCGCCTGGGGAAGTGGAGCGAAGCGCTCACGCATCTCGAGGCCGCGTCGCGGCAGCGTGGGGCGAAGGCGTCGGTGTTCCATAACCTGGCGCTGGCGTTCGAACGGTTGGGCCGACTCACCGAGGCACGGCAGGCGCTCGAGGACGCGTTGGTGCGTGGTGGTGAGGAAGAACCGCGCGTGCACACGTCGCTAGGCATCCTCGCGTTGCGCGAAGGGCGGTTCGAGGACGCCGACGGCCACTTCATGCATGCGCGCCCGCTGTTCGGCCAGCGTGCGCCGTCGGCCGTGTGGTTCCACTCGGCGGCGTTGGCGGCGGGACTGAGCGGGCAGCGCGACAAGGCGATCGCGATGTTGAGCGAAGGTGCGGCCGCGCATCCGCACGCAGCCGCGTTGCACAACAACCTTGCCGTGGCGTTGGCGTCGGCGGATCGCGAGGACGAGGCGCTCGCGGCGTTGGATCGTGGGCTCACCGAGGACCCGGGGCTGGCGCCGCTGCATCGCAACCGCGGCGACATCATGATGCTCCGTGCGCTGCCCGACCAGGCGCTCGAGGAGTACATGCGCGCGGTCAAGCATCACGAGACGCTGGGCCCTGAGGTGTGGGCGCGGATCGGGACGCTGCGCGCGGGCTTCGGGGACGTGACGGAAGCAATGAATGCGTGGGAGCGCGCGTTGGTGCTCGATCCCAACCATCGCGAGGCGCGCGAACAGCTCACGGCGGCGCGCGGCGGCCGATGAACGCGGGCGCGGTGGACGAGCCCGGGTTCCGTGCCCTGACCCAGAAGATCGCGGCGGTCCGCGGGTTCTCGTGTGCGAACTACAAGGATGGCTGTCTGCGCCGTCGCATCGCGGTGCGCATGCGCGCGCGCGGCACGCCGGACTTTGCCGCGTATTCGTTGCTGCTCGACCGCGACCCGGCGGAGTTCGATGCGCTGATCGACACGCTGACCATCAACGTCACCAAGCTGTACCGCGACGCCAGTGTGTGGGATCTGGTGGCAGAGACCGTGGTGCCCGCACTGTTCGCGCTGGAGACCCCGGCGGTGACCGTGTGGAGCGCGGGTTGTTCGTCGGGCGAGGAGCTGTACACGCTGGCGTCACTGTTCCATGCGCATGCGATGCGCACGCTGAACGAGGCGAAGCTCAAGCGCGTGCGGATCATCGGCAGCGATATCGATCGGGCGTCGCTGGAGTCGGCCAAGCGCGGGGCCTATGCAGCCGAAGCGTTCAGCGAGATGCCTGCGGCGCTCAAGACGCGCTATTTCTCGGCTGAGGCGCCGCATGCCGCCGTGCCGGAGATCAAGGCGCTCGTGGATGTGGAGCGGCGCGATCTGTTGAGCGACCCGCCGCCGGCGCAGGGGCTGCAGTTGATCACCTGTCGCAACGTGATCATCTACTTCGGCCGCGAGAGTCAGGAGCCGCTCATGCGGAAGTTCCATGACGCGCTCGCGCCGGGCGGGTTTCTGGTGCTGGGGAAGGTGGAGACGCTGTTGGGCCCGCTGCGCACCCTGTTCGAGCCGGTGGATGCGCGTCAGCGCATCTTCCGTCGTGCCGCGTGACCGACCAGCACGTCCGCATCGCGCACTACGCCGTGGCGCGTGGCAGCGGTCGTCTCGTGACGATCGGGTTGGGCAGTTGCGTGGCGAGCGCGATGCACGACGGGAAGTTCCGCGTGGCCGGGCTCGCGCATATCCTGCTGCCCGACCCGAGTCTCTCGCGCGAGGTCGATCAGCCGGCGCGCTTCGCGACGACGGCGGTGCCGCTGTTGGTGGACGCGATGCGGCAGATGGGTGCGCGCGGTGAACTGGTGGCCAAGATCGCCGGCGGCGCCTCGCTGTTCGGCGCGATGCTCACGGGCACCGGTGGCCAGGTGGGCGCGCGCAATGTGGCGGCAGCCAAGGCGTCGCTGGCCAAGGCAGGTATCGCGCTGGTGGGCGAGGAGACCGGTGGCGTGGCCGGCCGCAGCGTGACGCTCGATGTGAACACCGGGGCGCTGCACGTGCGCTCGGTGCGTGGAGGCGAACGTGTCCTCTAGCCCTCAGCGCAGTGAGCTGCATCGCGTGTTGATCGTCGACGACAATGCGCTGCTCGCGGCCGTGTTGCGCGACTTGATCGAGAGCATCGGCGACTTCGAGGTGGTGGCGATCGCACGCGACGGCGAAGAAGGGCTGCGCCTCGTGCATGAGCTCGACCCCGACATAGTCACGCTCGACATCGAGATGCCCGGTTTGGACGGCCTCGCCGTGCTCGGCTACATCATGAGCGAGTTGCCGCGGCCGGTGGTGATGATCAGCGGTGCGACGACGCGCGGCTCCGTGGACCTGACCATCCGCGCGCTGGAGTTGGGCGCGGTGGACTTCGTCGGCAAACCGGCAGGCAACTCGCGCGCCGATTGGGAAGGCAGCCGTCGGCGGATCGAGGACGCACTGCGCGCGTCGGTGATGATGAACCTGCAGGGCATGCGCATGCTCGCGCGGCCGCAGTTGCGTCCGCCGGCGCCGCCCAAGCTGCCGCCCAAGCGCGCGACCATGGCCGTGGCGATCGCGAGCTCCACCGGCGGGCCGCGGGCGCTGGCCGACGTGGTGCCGATGTTCCCGGCGACACTCGACGCGGCGATCCTCATCGTGCAGCACATGCCGCCCGGCTTCACGTCGGGGCTCGCGCGGCGGCTCGACCAGTTGTCGGATCTCACCGTGGCGGAGGCCGCCCACGGCGACGTGTTGTATCCGGGGCGCGTGTATCTCGCGCCCGGTGGATATCACATGACCGTGGCGCGCGGACCCGACGGACTGAGCATCGCCCTCGACACCGGGGCCGCGCTGCACGGCGTGCGACCGGCGGCGGACTACCTGTTCATGTCGGTGGCGAAGTACTTCGGCGCGCGCAGTGTGGGTGTGGTGCTCACCGGCATGGGGCGCGACGGGGCCTCTGGGCTCAAGGCCCTGCGCGCGGCCGGCGCCGGTGCCGTGGTGCAGGACCGCGAGACGTCGTCGATCTACGGCATGCCACAGCAGGCGTTGCTGGAGGCGGGGGCGGACTTCGAGGTGCCGGTGCAGCAGATCGCGAAAGTCGCGACCATGCTGCTCGACGATCGCGCGGGGTACCGAACATGAGCACCGCGACCTCGGTGGCTGGCACGTCGCTGCTGCTCGTGCGCCTGGGCGGTGAGTCCTTCGCGCTGCCGATCGGCGACGTGCTCGAAGTGCTCGACACGCCCATCATCACGTCGCTGCCCTTGCTTCCGGCCGGGGTGATCGGCCAGTGTGCGATCCGGGAGCGCTTGCTCACCGTGCTCGACGGTGCGGCGCTGCTCGGGGTGCCCCGGAACGCCGCGGGTGGGACACTGCTCGTCCTCGAAGCCGAGGGCACGCGATTCGGCATGCTGGTGGATGACGTGGAGGACCTCGTACGCGTCGAGCCTGAGCAGTGGAGATCGGTGCCGCAGACGGGCACGGCGACCACGGGACTGGCGGGCGTGTTGGACCTGGGTGGTCGCCTCGCCGGGGTTGTCGAGATGGCAGGGATTCGTGCGCAGGTAGTGGCAAAGCTGACCGCGGAGATGCGATGACCGGAGCAGAGGCGACAGCGAGTGCGACGAAGACGGAGCGGAAACGGCAGCTGGTGACCTTCGAGGTCGCCGGTGAGCGGTTCGCGGCGGACATCTTCGTGGTGGAACGCGTGCTGCGGTACACGCCGCCTCGCACGGTGCCCAACGCCGCCGGCTGGCTGCGCGGCGTGATCGATCATGCGGGCACGGTGGTGCCGGTGATCGACCTGCGGGAGCGCTTGGGATTCGACCTGGAGCCGGTGCCGGCGGGCGCGCGGACGTTGGTGATCGAAGGACCGGATGGACGGGTGGGTGTGATCGTGGACGCGGTGCACGCGGTGCGTGCGGTCGATGCCACGGCGATCGAAGCGCCGCCGCCGATCTATCGGGGGCTGGCCAAGGACTACTTGGAGGGGATCGTGCGCGAAGGGGATGCGTTGTTGGTGGTGCTCGCAACGGCGAAGTTGCTCACGTCGACCGAACGGCTGGAGATGGCGCGCGCGATCGCGCAGGGAGCGGCGCATGGCTGACGAGACGCTGGCCTCGTACAAGGCGAAGTACACGGCGATCGACGGTCGACTCGACGCCGGGCTCTCCGAGGACGAGCGCCCGGTGGTGAAGACCGAGATCGTGACGCTCTTCAAGTCGGTGGAGGCACAGATCGCCGAGCTGAGCACGCTGCGCGACGACATCAAGCAGCTGGTGGAGAAGTGGAAGTCGCAGCAGGGCGGCGGGAACGGCAGCGCGGCCCCGCAGTTCAACGCCGAGAAGCCGGTGGTGCATGCCGATCACATCGGCGCCTCGACGTTCATCGAGAAGGGGTGGTCGCGTTTGTCGCTGGGCGACCACGAGGGCGCGGAGCAGGCGCTGCTGAAGGCGATCGAACTCTCGCCGGGCGATCCGCAGAGCGAGGCGCTGCTCGGCTGGGCGCAGATGTTACAGGAGAAATACGACGACGCGCTGATGAACTTCCAGAAGGTGCTGGTGCGCGAGCCGGCCAACTCGTTGGCGCGCATCAACGTCGGCTACATCTGCCTGAAGAAGCGGATCTTCGGCGAGGCGATCGAGCATTTGTCCAAGGCGATCCGTCTGGACAACGACCGCAAGGCGGTGTTGTACGCGCACTTCTACCTCGGGCTCGTGTATCTTGAGCGGGAGATGTACGAGGACGCGCAGACGTTCTTCCGCAAGACGCTGGGGCTCGGGCCCAACTTGATCGAGGCGTACTACGAGCTGGGGCGTGCGCACTGGTTCAACGACGAGCGCGAGCACGCGCTGCAGGCGTGGAAGGACGGGTTCGCGGCGAACAAGTTCAACCCGTGGGGCAAACGATGCGCGTCGATGCTGGCGCTCGTGGAGAGTGGGGGAGAGCCGCCGCGCGACGTGTGACGCGGTGGGCGGCGCGCGCGCGCGTGATCGCGTGCGCCCTCGCCCTAGTGTGGCAACCCGCGCAGGCGCAGACGCAGACGCAGCCTGATTCGCCGCGCACGTTCGCGTTCCTCGACAGCCTCGCGCCCGGCGCCGCGGTGGTCTCGCGCGGGCGATTCCAGATCCTGCACTACCCGGACGAAGCGCGGCTCGCGCAGTCGTTCCTCGCGGCGGCGTGGCGCGGCGACGATTTCGCGGGACTGCCGGTGCTGCGCGACACCGTGCGCATCGCGCTGGCGCCCGACGAGGAGACCTTCCGCGACTGGGTGGGTGATGGCGCCCCCGAGTGGGGCGCCGCGTTCGCGTTCCCTCGCGAGCGGCTGATCGTGATGCGGGGGCGGGACGAATCCGCCAACCGCGACCCGCTACGCACGCTGCGCCACGAGATCGCGCACCTGGCGCTGGCCGAGGCCATGGGGCCGGTGCCGCGCTGGTTCGACGAGGGGTACGCGTCGTACGTGGCCGGGGAGTGGGATCGCGGGCAGGTGATCGAGACGAGCGTGGGGCTGGTGTGGCGCGGGGTGCCGACGCTGGCCGGTCTGGACTCGGGCTTCTACGCCGGTGCGGCCACCGCGGACCGCACCTACGCGCTGGCCCACCGGGCGGTGGCGGAGCTGGTGTCGTTGGATCCCGAGCGCCCGTTGGTGCTGTTGTTCCGGCACTGGAAGGAGACGGGGACGTTCGGCCGCGCGCTTCGTGCGGCGCACGGGCTCACCGAGGCGGACTTCGAGCAGCGGTTCAAGTCGAGCGTCCGGGCGCAGTACGGCCTGCTGGCCGTCGGGGCGGACCTCTCGCTGATCGCCGTGGTGCTGGTGGTGTTGCTGGGTCCGCTGTGGTGGCGCAAACGGCGCGAGTTGCAGGCGCGACTGGACCGCATGCGGGCGGCCGAGGCGGCGCAGGAGGCGCGGGAACGTGCGAGTGCGCTGGCCGCTTTGCTTGGAGAGGCGGCGGCGGCCCCCGGTTCGCGTGGCCCCGTGGAGTCGGGCGGACCGCAAGTCGGGGCGGATTAAGGGTTGGTGAAGGCGGGGAGATTTTGGTTGACACGCTACTATGGTTGGTCTAGACTCCCCTCCCTATGAGCAAGGCGACCCAATCCGAGACTCCGTCGACCTCCCGCCCCGGTTTGTGGTGGGGCCTGGCGGCTGCCACCCTGGCGTTGGGTTATGCGGATCTGTGGCGCGGTGGGATCACCGTCGCCCCGATCCTTCTGATCATCGGGTACTGCATCCTCGTCCCGATCGCGATCCTGAAGTAGCGGTGTCCGAGAGTCCCGCGGGCGGGGACGCTCGTGGGGCGAATAGCTCAGCTGGTTAGAGCACCTGCCTTACACGCAGGGTGTCGGGGGTTCGAATCCCTCTTCGCCCATCAGTACCGAAGTGTGCAGTGGCCGTGATGGCGGTACCCCGCAGGACCTGAACTCCCCGGCCCGAACGGGGTACGAAGATCAACACTTGGAGGAGATGAAAGTGAAGGCTCGGTTCAACGCCCGCTCCATCGCCACCCTCGTGGCCGTCATGGCCACCTCAGGGGTTGTGTCCGTTGCAGCGCAGCCGGCGCGTACGCCGCCCCGGCCGGACACCCCGCGCCTGATGGTCCAGGTGTTCGGCTCCGCTGACAAGAAGGCGGGCCCGGAGGCCTCGGACGAGCTCCGTGAGCGCCTGATCCGCGCGTTCCCCTCGCGCATCCTGTGGGTGATCGACCGCAAGGACGTCGTGATGATGCTCGAGCAGTCTGGCTATGACACCACGGCGCAGTTGCAGCCGAGCGATGAGTCGGCGCTGGCCAAGCAGCAGCGCGCGGACGAGTACATCCGCGGCCGCATCTCGAAGGATGGTGAGATGTGGAAGGCGGAGGCATGGCTCGTGCTCACGCGCGACAACAGCCTCATGCAGCCCATTCCGTCGTTCTCGGCCAACCGTCCGGATCGTGCGGCGGCTGGGCTGGTGAAGGGCATCCAGGACGCCCGCAAGCAGATCGCCAACGAGAAGGCCTGCCGAACCGCGGCGCAGACGCAGAAGTACGACGAAGCGGTGAAGCTCGCCGATGAAGCGATCGCCGAGTACCCGAACGCTGTGCTCGTGCGCTATTGCAAGATGAACGTGCTCTCCGCCAAGAAGGCGGCGGACGCGGAGCTGCTCGCCGCGGCGAAGGAGATCCTCGAGATCGACCCGAACTCGCGCGCGGCGCTTGCGGTGGGTGCGGACGTCGAGGCGCGCATGGGCAACGCCAAGGCGTCGAGCGACTATCTCATCCGCCTGCTCGCGGCCAACCCGACGGACCGCGAACTCTCGGTGAAGGTGATCGAGGCACTGGCCTCGACCGGTGATTTCGCCGCGGCCAAGGAGTACGTCTCCAAGGCCGTGTCCGAGAACCCGGGTGACCCGGCGCTGCTCTCGCTGCAGTTCAAGATCCTCGTGGCCGCGAAGGACTTCAAGGATGCGGTGAAGGTGGGCGAGGAGATGGTGGGTATCGATACCTCGCTCGCGACGGCGGAGTATTTCACGCGTATCGTCGCGATCTTCGACACCGACAGCCAGCCGCAGAAGGCGGCCGAGGCGGCGGCAAAGGCGACGCAGAAGTTCTCGGGTGATGCCGATCTGTGGCAGATGTACGCCGCCGCGCTCAAGAAGGCGGGCCAGGGTCAGCAGTCGATCGCGGCCGCCAAGCGCGCGCTCGAGATCAACCCCAAGATCCCAAACGGCTGGACGCAGATCGCGATCGCGTTCAACGACCTGCAGATGCCGGACTCCGCGCTCGCGGCGTTGCGGATGGCCAAGGACGCGGGCGATGATGTGAACACGGTGGGCGGCATCGCGCTGAACATCGGTAACGGCATGCGTAAGGCGGCCGACGCGCTCGACGCGGCAGCCAAGAAGCCGGCCGACTACCAGATGGGCCTGCCGTACCTGCACTTCGCCGACAGCACGGCGACCGACGCGACGGTGAAGACCAACGCGGCGTTCCTCATCGGTGTGTCGTCGTACTACATCGCGCAGTTGACGGCGCAGGGCCTTGCCGCGAGCAAGAGCTGCGATGAGGCGAAGATCGGGCAGGCGGCCGCGACGGACGCGATGATTTACACCCAGCGCGGTGGACGTGCCTTCCCGGAAAATGCGGCGACGATCCTCGGCGCGGTGAACCAGCTCTCTCCGTACCTCGACGGGCAGGTCAAGACGCTCTGCAAGTAAGCGCAACCCGCCGCACCGAACACCCCCGCCGTCGCGTAGCGACGGCGGGGGTGGTTCGCTTCGCCGAGCCACGTTCCCAGAGTATCCTTCTCTGGTGACCACTCCCGAGCGCTCCGACAACTCCGAGACCTTCGCCATCGCCTGGCACGCGCCTGTGCTCGTGCACGAGGTGTGCGGTGTGCTCGCCGATGCGCCGCGGGTGCTCGACGGCACCTTGGGCGGCGGTGGACACAGCGCTGCATTGCTCGAACGCGGCCATCACGTGGTGGGCGTGGACCGCGACGAGTCGGCGCGGGCGGTGGCGAGAGAACGGCTGCGCGGGTTCGAGGAGCGCGGCACGTTCGAGGCGGTGGCAGGCAATCATGACGCGATCGACGAGATCGCGGCCCTCGACGGGCGCACGTTCGATGGCATCCTGCTCGACCTGGGCGTGTCATCGCACCAACTCGATGCCGACGCGCGCGGATTCTCGTTCCGGCCCGGCGTCGCACTCGACATGCGCATGGACCCCACGCAGGAGCTCGACGCCGCCGGCTACCTCAACACGGCTGAGGAGCGCGAACTGGAGCGCACGTTCAAGGAGTTCGGCGACGAACCCAAGGCGCGGCGCATGGCGCGCGAGATCGTGCACCGCCGCGAGCGCAAACCCTTCGCGACCGCCGACGACCTGGTGGGGGCCATCCGCGCGGTGCTCGGCAGTCGCAGCGGGCCGGGGGAGTTCGCGCGGCTGTTCCAGGCGGTGCGCATCGCGGTGAACGACGAACTCGACGGCCTCGCCCGCGGGCTGGTGACGTTGCGCGAACGGCTCGTGCCCGGTGGGGTACTGGCAGTGATCGCCTACCATTCGGGCGAAGACCGACTGGTGAAGCAACTGTTCCGCGAGTGGAGCACCGAGTGCATCTGCCCGCCGCGGCAGCCCATGTGCACCTGTGGTGGCGTGGCGTTGGGCACGCTCGTGACGCGCAAGCCGATCACCGCGTCGGAGAGCGAGACGGCGACGAATCCTCGGGCGCGGAGTGCACATTTGCGGGTGTGGCGGAAGGCGGGTGGAACCGACGAGCGGGCGGGTGGCCGACGCGGCGCGCTGCGTCGCGATCACGAGGGCATCTGAGCATGCGTCCGCGGTCGATCGCCCTGCTCGTGTTCCTAGGTTTCGTCGTGGTGGCCACAGGCGTCATAGGGAGGCGGAGCACCGGGCAAGCGCAGGCGCGCGAACTCAGCAAGCTCCGTGAACGCCGGGCCGCACTCGATGCACAGCAGGCCGCCCTCGAAGGGGCGATCCGTGATGCCGCGAGCCGCGCTCGGTTAGCGCGCACCGCCGAGGAACGACTCGGCATGCGCGTGCCGCCTGAGTCGCTCGTCATCCGTCTGCCACGTCCCAACCGAGAAGCTCCCAAGCAGTGATCCGCGTCAGTCGCGTCGGGTTGGTCCACGGCGCCTTCCTTCTTTTCGCCGTCGCGTTGGTCGGTCGTGCCGCCTGGGTCCAGGTGGGCCAGGCCGACCGTTGGCGCGCGCGCGCGACCACGCAGCAGATGGTGGAACGCGAGATCCCGGCTGCACGCGGCGCGATCCTCGACGCCGCCGGCACCGTGCTCGTGGAGAGCCGTTCGCTGGTTCGCCTCGACATCGCGCCCACCGAGGTGAAGCAGCCGCGCGAACTCGCCGCTGCGTTGCGGCGCGTGGGGGTGACGAACGAGTTCGTGCAGCGGTCCATCGACCGCAAACGCAAATGGGTGGAGCTGCCCGGTCGATTCCTCTCCACGGATGTCGATGACATCCTGAAGATGCGCGGTGTGCATCCGCGGCCCGTGCTCGAACGCGTGCCGCCGTCCACCGACGGCCTGCGTCGTCTGCTCGGCACGGTGGACCGTGACGGGAAGGCGGTGGGTGGCGTGGAAGTCGCGCTGGACGGCGTGCTGCGCGGTGTGCCGGGGAGGACGCGCTTGGCCAAGACCGGGCGGTTGGGTGTGCTCACCTCACCCGAAGAAGGTTACGTGCCGCCCTCGCCGGGCCGCACCGCAGTGCTCACGCTGCATCAGGGTCTGCAGGACATCGCGGAGCGCGCGCTCACCGACGCGATCCAGACGCTGGATGCGCGCGGTGGCGACATCGTCGTGCTCGACCCGCACACCGGCGAGATCCGCGCGCTGGCGAGCCGTCGTGCGCGCGCCGATGCCTCGGGTGCGACGGCGCTCACGGAGCCGTACGAGCCGGGGTCGACGCTCAAGCCGTTCATCGCCGCTGCGCTGATCGAGAAGGAGCGCGTGGAGCTCGATGAGACCGTGAACACCTACGACGGCACGTACAAGCTCCACGGCCGCGTGATCCACGACATCCATAAGGCGAAGCAGATGAGCTTCGCCGAGGTCATTCGCTACTCGTCGAACATCGGCATCGTGCAGTTCGCCGAGCGACTCACGCCGGGCGAGCAGTACGAAGCGCTGCGCGACGCGGGCTTCGGCATGACCACCGGTGCGCCGTATCCGTCGGAGTCCAACGGACGCCTGCGTCCGCCGTCGACGTGGTCCAAGCAGTCGCCGGCGTCGCTCTCTATGGGTTACGAGCTCGCGGTCACGCCGCTGCAGCTCGCACTCGCCTACGGCGCGATCGCCAACGGCGGGGAGTTGCTCGAGCCCACGCTGGTGAAGGAACTACGCGACGCCGACGGCGATGTGAGCTGGAAGGCCAAGCGTCGCGTGGTGCGTCGCATCATGTCGGAGAAGACGGCCAAGACCATGCGCGGCCTGCTGCGCGAAGTCGTGACCGACGGGACGGCGACCTCGGCGGACCTGGCGAGCTACCAGCTCGCGGGCAAGTCGGGCACCGCGCGTCGCATGCGCGACGATGGCAAGGGTTATGAGGACGGGTCGTACACCGCCAGCTTCGTGGGCCTGTTCCCGGCCGAGGATCCGCAGCTGGTGATCTTGGTCAAGCTTGATGCACCGAGTGGCGCGTACTACGGCGGCAAGATCGCCGCGCCGGTGACGAAGGCCGTGCTCGAGGCGGCGATCGCCGCGCGTGATGCGGCGCTCGATCCGTCCAAGCTCGCGGGCCCGCCGGTGCGAGTGGCGGCAAACGACACCGCGGCCGCCGCGCTGCGCGAGGAGACCACCCGCGCGGTGGCCGCGGCCGAGGAGAAGGCCCGCGACGCCGAGCAGCCCGGCGCACCGTTCGTGGTGGAGCTCGGTGTGGACACCCCGGTGGTGAAGCGCGTGGTGAGCGCGCGTCCGGTGCCGAGTGTGCGTGGGTTGACCACGCGCAACGCGGTTCGTGAACTGCATCGCGCGGGCTTCCGTGTGTCGATCGTGCGCGGCGATCATGCCGAGACCTTGCCCGCCGCCGGCACCGTGATGCCGGCCGGCACGACCATCCGGCTCGTTGCGCAGCGGTGACGCCGGGTGACGTTCGGAACAACGCCCCCCACCCGGACGGTTCAGCAGACATGAGTCGCCTCGTCCCTCTCGAGACGATCCGCGCGGCGTTGGAGCGCGCGGGCCAGTTGCTCAGCGTGCAGGGCACGCTGCCTGATGGCGTCCTCGCGATCACCGACGACAGTCGGAAGATCGGCCAGCGCACGTGTTTTGTGGCGGTGCGCGGGAGCGAGCGCGATGGGCATGCATATCTCGCCGACGTGGCGACGGCGGGCGCGGTGTGCGCGATCGTCGAAGACGCGTCCGCGGCGTCGCTGCCCGCGCTCGTGGTGCGGGAGAGCCGCGCCGCGTCGGCGATCGCGGCGGCGGCGTTCTACGGCGAGCCGGCCAAGGCCATGCGCTTCGTGGGTGTGACCGGCACCAACGGCAAGACCACCACCGTGGGCATCGTGCGGCATCTGCTCGACTCCGCGGAGAGTCCGGCGGCGAGCATCGGCACGTTGGGCGTGTTGATCGGCAGTGAAGGCGCGATGTTGCCCGGCGGCAGCGGGCTCACCACGCCGGGGCCGATCGAGCTGCAGCGGGGGTTGTTCGAGTTGCGTCAGCACGGCGTCGGGACGGTGGCCATGGAGGTCTCGTCGCATGCGCTACATCAGCAGCGCGTGCTCGGCGTGCGGTTCGACGCGGCGGTGTTCACCAACCTCACGCGCGACCATCTGGATTATCACAAGACGATGGACGCGTACCTTGAGGCGAAGGCGCTCTTGGTCGGGTTGCTGACGGAGCAGGGCACAGCGGTGGTGAACGCCGAGGATCCGGCGTGGGACGCGCTGCCCAAGGCGCCGCGGCGTGTCCGGTTCGCTGCAGACGCGACGGCAGGCGCTGCCCCACCGGGTGCCGCCCCCGTCGACGCGGACGTCCGCGCCCGCGACGTGCGCTTCACGCCGCGTGGCAGCGAGTGGACTCTGGAGACACTGGGCGGTTCGGCAGCGGTGCGGCTGCCGCTGATCGGCGACTTCAATGTGAGTAACGCGCTCGGCGCGGCCGGTGCGGCGCTGGCGCTCGGTGTGCCAGTGGCCGATGTGGCTGCGCGCCTCGCGACGCTGCCGCAGGTGCCGGGCCGACTCGAAGTGCTGCACGAGCACCCCACGGTGCTGCGCGACTACGCGCACACGCCCGACGCACTCGAACGCGCCTGCCTCGCGCTCCGGCCGTTCACACCGGGCCGACTCATCGTGCTGTTCGGCTGCGGTGGCGACCGCGACAAGGGCAAGCGTCCGCTCATGGCGCTGGCCGCGCTCAAGTATGGCGATCGTATCGTGGTGACCAGCGACAATCCGCGCACCGAAGATCCCAACGCCATCCTCGACGACATCGTCGCGCCGTTGCCGCACGGGAGCTACGTGCGCATCGAGGACCGTCGCGCGGCCATCGCACACGCCATCGCACTCGCGGACCCTGCACAGGACGTCGTCGTGCTCGCCGGCAAAGGCCACGAGACGTATCAGATCCGCGGCACGACGTCGTTCCCGTTCGACGAGAAGGCGATCGTGCACGACATCCTCAAACAGAGCGCCTCGCGCGCGGAGCCGGCATGAGTTTCTGGACGTTGGAACGGATCGCACAAGCACTCGGCGGCGGCCCGTCCGACCAGCGGCTCATCAGTGGCATCACCACCGACACCCGCGCCATCAAGCCGGGCGAGTGCTTCGTGGCGCTCAAAGGTGAACGGTTCGACGCACATGACTTCCTCGCCGACGCCGTGAAGGCCGGGGCGGCCGCGCTCGTGGTGAACGATGCGCGCCGTGCGGCTACGCTGGGCGTGCCGGTGTTCGAAGTCCCCGATACGCTGGTCGCATTGGGCGCGCTCGGCCACTACCGTCGAAAGGCGTGGGGACGGCCGGTGATCGCCGTAGGCGGCTCCAACGGCAAGACCAGCACCAAGGAACTGCTGCGCGCCGTGCTCGGCTCGCGCTACGAGGTGCACGCGACCACGGGCAACTTGAACAATCGCATCGGCGTGCCGCTCACGCTGCTCGCGCTGGGCGAAGGCACCGATGTGGCGGTGATCGAGGCAGGCACCAACGAGCCGGGCGAGATCGCGCTGCTGCGCGACATCATCGCGCCTGATCTTGTGGTGGTGACAACGGTGCAGGAGGAACATCTCGAGGGCTTGGGCTCCATCGAAGGTGTGAT
This sequence comes from Gemmatimonadaceae bacterium, assembly GCA_020853635.1. Taxonomy (GTDB): domain Bacteria; phylum Gemmatimonadota; class Gemmatimonadetes; order Gemmatimonadales; family Gemmatimonadaceae; genus Pseudogemmatithrix. Next base: position 28,774 of record JADYYN010000264.1, on the reverse strand, counting down.
GGCCGAGGAGATGTCGCTCTGTGATGAAGTGAACGTGGCGGTGGTGCCGGGCAGCGAGCAGGCGGTGGTGGACGAAGCGACACGGCGCGCCACGCGTGTGGTGGCCGCGCACTTGCCCACCAAGCATGGCCTGCACGCCGACGGCCGCGGCTGGATCGAGTGGGAAGGCGCCACGGTGGAGGTGCCGCTGCGCGGGGCGCACAACCTGCGCAACGCCGCGCTCGCCCTCTCCGTGAGCAAGGAGTTCGGTGTCAGCGCCGAGGATGCCGCGGCGGGGATCGGCGGGATGCCGATGCCGCCCATGCGTTCCAACGTGGCGCCGCTGGGCAAGGCCGTGTTGATCAACGACGCGTACAACGCGAACCCCGGCTCGGCACGCGCGGCGATCGCGCTGTTGCGCGACGTGGGCGGTGGCCGTCAGCGGGTAGCGGTGCTCGGCACGATGCGGGAACTGGGAGTGCACGCGGAACGGGCCCATCGCGAGGTCGCCGAGGCGGCGCTGGCGGCGGGGCACGATCTGGTGTGTGGCATCGGGGAATTCGGCCCGGCGCTGCGCGCACTCGCTCCCAACGACCCTCGCGTGCTGGTCGCCGATGACGTGGACGATCTTTGGCCGCGGCTCGAGCCGCTGCTCAAGCCCGACGCGGCGATCCTGCTCAAGGCATCGCGCGGCGTGAAGCTCGAGCGGCTCGTGCCGCATCTCACCACCTGGGCCACCGCCTGATGCTCTACGAGTTCCTGCTCCCGCTCACCGACATCGAACCGTCGTTCCGCATCTTCCGGTACATCTCGTTCCGGTCGGCGGGCGCGGTCATCACGTCGTTGCTGGTGAGTTTCATCTTGGGACCGTGGATCCTCGGTCGGTTGCAGCGGATGATGGTGCATCAGGTGGTGCGCGAAGGCACGCCCGATACACACGCGGGGAAGGGCAAGACCCCGACGATGGGTGGCATCATCATCCTCGCGGCGGTGCTGATCTCCACGCTGCTCTGGATGCGGTTCGACAACGTGTACGTGTGGCTCGCGCTCGGCGTGACGCTGCTGATGGGTGCGATCGGGTTCCTCGACGATTACCTCAAGCTCAAACAGAAGCGCGAGGGAAAGAAGAACGACGGGCTCGTGGAGCGCTACAAACTCGCGGGACAGATCACCATCGGTCTGGCGCTGGGATTGTTCCTCTGGCAGTACCCGCTGAACGACCTGCCCGGCGCGTCGATGACGCTGCCGTTCTACAAGTACGTGCTTATCATCCCGACCTTCCCCATCCTGTACCTGTTCTTCGTCACCTTCGTGATGACGGCGACCAGCAACGCGGTGAATCTCACCGACGGGCTCGATGGGCTGGCGGCGGGTCTGATGGCGATCGCGATGCTGGTGCTCGCCGTGTTCGCGTATGCGATGGGCCGCGAGGACGCCTCGGCGTACCTGCAGATCTTCTATCTCGCCGGTTCGGGTGAACTCACGATCTTCTGCTCGGCGGTGTTCGGCGCGGCGATCGGGTTCCTGTGGTACAATGCGCACCCGGCGCAGGTGTTCATGGGCGACACCGGGTCGTTGGCACTGGGTGGTGCACTCGGTGCGGTGGCGATCCTGCTCAAGAGTGAGTTCCTGGTGCTGATCGTGGGCGGCGTGTTCGTGGCCGAGACGTTGTCGGTGATCATTCAGCGCAGCGCATTCAAGTGGCGCAAGCGGAAGTTCGGTGTGGAGTACGCGAAGGCCAACCGCGTGTTCCTGCGGGCGCCGATCCATCACCACTTCGAGATGAAGGGCTGGCCGGAAACGCAGGTGGTGGTGCGGTTCTGGATCATCGGGATCCTCTGTGCGTTCGTGGCGCTCTCCACGCTGAAGATCCGGTGAGCGACGCGCTCCGTGCGCTCGCGGCCGGCGGCGAGGTCGCGGTCATCGGGCTCGGAGCGAGCGGGCGGGCCGCGGTACAACTCCTCGAGGCGGCCGGCGTGCCGGTGTACGGCAGCGACGCGAAGATCGCGCCCGGGCATGACTTGGCGCGCATCGCGCGGGCCGGGGTGGTGGTCGCCTCGCCAGGTGTGCCGCCCGATGCGCCGCCGCTCGCGGCCGCCAAGGCCGCCGGGGTGCCGATCGTCAGCGAGATCGAAGTCGCGCTGCGCGCCATGCCCGACGTGCCGTACATCGGCATCACCGGAACCAACGGCAAGACCACGGTCACCGCACTGATCGCGCACCTGCTGCGCGCACTCGGTCGCAAGACCATCGAGGCAGGGAACATCGGCACGCCGCTCACGGCCATCGCGCTGGGTGGCGACAAGCCCGAGTGGATGGTGGTGGAGCTCTCGAGCTTCCAACTGCACGACACGCCGAGCGTGGCGCCGCAGGTGGCGGTACTCACCAACCTCGCGCCCGATCACCTGGACCGCTACCACTCGCTCGACGAGTACTACGGCGACAAGCAGTTGCTGTTCCGCAACGCGAGCAGCTCGTCACACCGCGTGGTCAACGCCGACGACGCCGAGGTGATGCGGCGGACGCAGGCGCTGCCGGGTGTGCCGCATCGCTTCTCGCTCAAGGACTCGCACGCGGAGGCGTGGTACGACGCCTCGCATGCCATGCTCATGCTCGGTGGCGCGCCGTTGCTGGAGCGTCACTTGTTGCCGCTGCTGGGTGACCACAACGTGGCGAACGCGCTGTGTGCGGCGTTGGCCGTGTGGGTGGCGGACCCGACGTGCCAGACGGCAGCCGGGCGCGCGAAGATCGCGGCCGGTCTCCTGAGCTTCCACGCCATCCCGCATCGGCTGGAGCCGGTGGGCGAGGTGGACGGCGTGTTGTGGGTGAACGACTCCAAGGCGACGAACATCGGCGCGGCGCGGACGGCACTGGAGGGCATGACCCGACCGACCGTGCTGTTGCTGGGCGGCCGACACAAGGGTGAAGCCTACACCGCCATGCTCGACGCGGTGCGGCAGCATGCGAAGGTGGTGCTGGCCTATGGTGAGGCGGCGGCGACGATCGAAGCCGATCTGGTGGGCGCCCTCGGTGGCGCCGTGCCCGTGGAGCGTCTCGGATCGTCATTCGAGCAGGTCATCTCGCGTGCCCGCGCGCTCGCTGCGCCCGGGGACGTGGTGCTTCTTGCTCCCGCCTGCTCAAGCTACGACATGTTCAAGAACTATGAGGAGCGTGGCGCGACGTTTCGTCGCCTCGCGCTCGGACAATGAGTTCCCCTGCGATCCCGCTCGGCGGACGCACGCGACCCTCTGGGCTGCGCGGTTTCTTCTCGCGCGAGACTCCCACGCGCGCTCAAGGCGGCGCGATCGCGCGTGAGCGCTGGAGCATGTCCGCCGAAGCGCGCTTCCTGGTGATCATCACCGCCGCACTGCTCGCGTTCGGCGTAGCCACGTTGTACTCCGCGAGCGCGGGCGTGGCGATGGCGGCGGGTCGTCCGAGCTGGCATTTCCTCGCGCGACAGCTCACGGGTGTGGCGGCGGGATTCGTGGCGTTCGTGGTGCTCGCCAAGTTCGACGCCGAGCGCTGGAAGAAGCTCGCGTGGCCGCTGATGGGACTGACCATCGTGCTGCTGCTGCTCACCGTGTTGCCGTTCACCAAGAGCATCGCGCCGCCGATCAACGGTTCGCGGCGCTTCCTGCTCGGCGGGTCATTGCAGCCGTCGGAGTTGGGCAAGCTCGCGCTGGTGGTGTGGACGGCGATGCTGATCGTGAAGAAGGGCGGGGAAGAAGGACTGCGGCGCCTGAGCAAGGGCATGTTGCCGTTCCTCGTGATCCTCGGCGTGCTCAACCTGCTGGTGGCGATCGAGCCGGACCTGTCGGTGGCCCTGTTCTACACGATCGTGATGGGGATCATGCTGTATTCGGCGGGTGCGCGCATCGGACACTTCGTGGTGGTGCTCATCGCCAGTGTGCCGGTGCTGTGGCATGAGTTGGTGAAGCGTGAGTACGTGCTGCGACGTATCCTCGGGTTCGCGTCGGGTGCGGCCGATTCGGCGGCGAGTGTGAACCATCAGCTGCAGCAGTCGTTGATCGCCGTGGGTTCGGGTGGATTGTTCGGCGTGGGCTTCGGGCAGGGACGTCAGCAGTTCGGATTCCTGCCGCTGCCGTACAACGACTTCATCGGCAGCAACATCGGTGAGGAGTGGGGATTCGTGGGCATGGCGGGGTTGATCCTCGCGTTCACGGCGTGGGGCTACATGGGCTTCCGCATCGCGAAGCGCGCGAGCACACCGTTCCAGCAGTTGGTGGCGATCGGCCTCACGGTGACGATGCTCATCACTGCGTTCCTGCACATCGGTGTGGTGATCGGTCTGTTGCCGACGACGGGCCTCACGCTGCCGTTCATCTCGTACGGTCGTTCGAACATCGTTCTCTCGCTCGCGATGACGGGCATCCTCGTGAACATCGGGAGCACGAAGGAACGGGTGATCGGCGCGGCGGCCACGGACCCGTTCGCCGCGTCGCGGTGAACGTCCTCTTCGCCGGCGGCGGTACCGGGGGGCATCTCTATCCCGGACTCGCCATCGCACGTGCGCTGGTGCGCGCGCGGCCCGAGGTGAAGCCGTTCTTCGTGGGTGCGCAGCGCGGCATCGAACGCGACGTGCTGCCCACCACCGAGTTCCCGCACCTGCTGCTCGACTTGCATCCATTGTACAGGCCGCAGGTGTGGAAGAACTGGCGCACCGTGCGCGGCGCGCTCTCGAGCTGGAACAAGCTCAACACACTCGGCCGACAGCTGCAGCCCAAGCTGATCGTCGGCACCGGTGGCTACGCGGCCGGCCTCACGAGTTATTGGGGCTCGCGCAAAGGCATCACCGTGGTGCAGCACATCGGTGATGCGATCCCGGGGATCACGGCGCGCTGGAGCGCGCGGCTCTCGCGCGAAGCGTACTTGGGCTATCCCGAAGCCGAGTCGATGCTGCCGCACACCGGCTGCGTGTACCGCGACACCGGCAACCCCATCGAACCGCCACCCGATATCAAACCGGCGCGCGCTGAAGCGCGTGCACGCTGGGGATTCCCTGCGGCGGCGACGGTACTGCTGGTGTTCGGTGGATCGCAGGGCGCGCGCGCACTGAACCGCGCCGTCGCCGCGTGGGTGGAGCGCGGGCTGCCGAAGGGTGTGTGTGTGCTCTGGGCGACGGGCAAGGCGCACTTCGATGCGTACAAACATCTCGATCGGCCGGACGTGCGCGTGCTCGGGTACATCAGTCCCATCGCCGAGGCGTACGCGACTGCCGACCTCGCTCTTGTGAGAGGTGGGATGATGGGCACGAGCGAGTTGTGTGCGTGGGGCGTGCCGATGGTGATCGTCCCGCTGCCGACGGCGGCGCAGGATCATCAGACGGCGAATGCGAGGGCGATGGAGAAGGCCGGGGCGGCGAAGGTGCTGGTGGAGGGGGAGATGAGTGTGGAGGCGCTGGATCGAGTGGTCGGGGGGTTGCTCGGCGATGCGGGGAGGTTGCGTGGGATGAGTGAGGCGGCATTGCGGAGAGGGCGGCCGGGGGCGGCGGCGCAGATCGCTGCGTTTCTCTCGGCTTGGTTGTAGGCGGGGATCTCCTGCTTTTCACCACAGAGGACACAGAGGGCACAGAGGGACACTGCGGAGAACTGCGAACTGCTAACACAGGGACACAGGGGACGCAGGGGGGACTGTTCTCAGAGGCATGGGTCGCTTGGGGGACGGACTTCTTCTTTGTGAACTGCGTGTGCGTCGACCGCGATCTTTGTGCAGTTGTAGTTCCCCCAAGGAAGATCCGTACGCTCCAGCGACCCCCGCCCCCCACGGGCAGTTCCCCCTGTGAACCCCTGTGGCCCCCTGTGCCCCTGTGGTGAACGCCTTTGCAGTTCTCCGTGCCCTCTGCGCCCTCTGTGGTAAAAGCAGTTACTAGATTTCATTGACACCAATGCCACTACTGTCAGCCACAAACCCCCTCCCAATCCATTTTCAGGGCATCGCCGGCGCCGGCATGTCCGCGCTCGCGGAGCTCATGCACCGGCGTGGCGCGAAGGTGACGGGCTGTGACCAGAATCCCGATGGCGCAGCGGACTTGGTCGCGCTCGGGATCCCGGTCACGAAGGGACACGATCCTTCGCACGTCGAAGGGCATCGCGCGCTGATCGTCTCGAGCGCCATCCCGAAGGACCACCCGGAGATTCTTCGCGCGCGCGCCCTCGGCATCGAGGTGATCCGCCGCGCGGAAGCACTCGCCGAGGCCACAGCCGGTGGCATGCTCATCGGCGTGGCGGGTACACACGGCAAGTCCACCACCACGGTGATGGTCACCGAAGCGCTCGCGGCGGCGGGCAAGGCGCCGACGGGTGTGGTCGGTGCGCGCGTGACGGCGTGGGGCGGGAATCTCTCCAAGGGGGAACACGACGTCTTCGTCGTCGAAGCGGACGAATACGATCGGTCGTTCCTCGCGCTGCATCCCACCGTCGCGGTGGTCACCAACGTCGAAGCCGATCACCTCGACATCTATCGCGACCTGCAGGACATCCACGACACGTTCTCTGAGTACGTGCGACGCGCGCGCTTCGTGGTGCTCTGCGCCGATGATCCGGGTGCGAACAAGTTGCCGTCGCCGGTCACTGCCGAAGTCATCCGCTACGGCATCACCAGCCCGGATGCGCGACTGGTCGCGAAGGACATCCGCCATCACGACGGTCGCACCACGTTCAGCGTGGTCTACGACAACAAGCCGATGGGCGACGTCACGCTCGGCGTGCCGGGGCTGCACAACGTGCGCAACGCGCTCGCGGCGCTCGCCTGCGGCATCGGCCCGTGGGGACTCAAGGTGAGCGAGATGGCGCCGGGGCTCGCGTCGTTCGTGGGCGCGGAGCGGCGCTTTCAGCGTATCGGTGTGGCGAAGGGCGTGCAGGTGGTCGATGACTACGCGCATCATCCCACCGAACTCGAGGCCACGCTCGCGGCCGCGCGCGAGGCGTATCCGGGGCGGCGCATCGTGGTCGCGTTCCAGCCGCATCTGTTCTCGCGCACCAAGGACTTCGCCGCCGAGTTCGGCGCGGCACTCACGCGCGCCGATGTGATCGCGCTCTGCGACATCTACCCGGCGCGCGAGCAGCCGATGCCGGGCGTGACGAGTGCGCTCATCGCGAGTGCGGCGGCCAAGGCAGGGAAGGCGCCCGCGTGGGAAGGCCCGCGCGCGCAGGCGGCCGAGGCGCTCGCCGGGATGGTGCGCGAGGGCGACGTGGTGTTCACCGTGGGTGCCGGCGACATCACCAAGACGGGACCGGAACTTCTCGCGCGACTCGGCGCGTAGAACAAGTATGAGCCCCATCGGCGACAACGCACTCGGCACGGGCGAGGGAAACGGCGCGCGGGGCGCCCGTCGCGGTGAAGGCGACGGCATGCTCCGCGGCTCCGGCGCGCCCCCCGCCGAAGAACCGCGCTGGAAGAAGCGCCTGCGCCGCGTGGGACAAATTCTCGCGGTGTTCGCGCTGATCACCTCGCCGTGGTGGGGTCGCGCGATCCTGCGCGAGATGGATTTCTTCCGCGTCCGTCGTGTGGTGATCGAGGGCGCCCGTTACGCGGCCCCTGACGAAATCGTTTCGCGGTTGAGGGTCGACACGACGGCATCCATCTGGGATGACGTGACGCCCCTCGTGGCGCGGGTGAAGGAGCATCCTCAGGTGCGCGACGTGCGCATCGGACGGCGGCTCCCAGGCACCCTGGTCGTCCGCGTGACTGAGAATCCCCCTGTGGCGCTCGTGAACTCCGCGCGGGGACTCGTGGTCACCGACGCGTCCGGGGAGTCACTGCCGGTCGATCCGACGCGTGTCGACGTCGACCTGCCGGTGCTCGCGGCTCGGGACACGCTGCTCCTCCGGCTCCTCGGGGACCTGCGTGCACATTCTCCGGCACTCTTCGCCCGCGTGAGCGAGGCGCGTCGGGGAGCGCGGGGCGACATCATCCTCGTCTTTCCCGAACATCGCATCCTGGCGCTCGCCGATGTCACCGCGGAACGGCTCGCCGATGTGATCCCCGTCGAACTCGATCTCGCGCGGCGCGCCCTCACGGTGGTGGAACTCGATCTCCGATTCCGCGACCAGGTGGTTGCTCGACTCCCTGAGAACTGAAGTCCCCATGAACATCGATCGTCTCGTCGCCGGCCTCGATATCGGATCCGCCAAGACCACTGCGGTGATCGCAGAGGTCGTGGGGGATCTGCCGAAGCATCCCACCGTCAACATCCTTGGCGTGGGGCAGGCGCGCACGACCGGCCTGCGCAAAGGTGTCGTCGCCGACATCGAAGAGACGCAGCGCTCCATCCTCAAGGCGATGCAGGACGCCGAACGCATGGCGGGCGCGCAGGTGGAGAGCGTGTACGCGGGCATCGCCGGTGAACACGTGCAGGCGATGACCAGCACGGGCATCGCGTCGGTGACCGGCAGCGAGATCACCAAGGCCGATGTGGAGCGCGCCAACGCCGTCGCGCGCGCGCAGGCGATCCCGCAGGACCGCGAGCTCATCCATGCGATCCCGCAGGAATACACGGTCGACAAGAACATCGGCATCCGCGATCCCATCGGCATGATCGGCACGCGCCTGGAGACGGAGATGTATCTCGTCACCATCGGCTCATCGCCAGCGATGAACCTGCGCAAGGCCGTGGAGCGCGCGGGCTACAAGGTGAACGAACTCGTGCTCGAGCCCTTGGCGAGCGCGCTGAGTGTGTTGACCGACGACGAAAAAGAACTCGGCGTCGCACTCGTGGAGATGGGCGCCGGCACCACCGACGTCGCCGTGTTCCACGAGGGCAAGATCCGCCACTTGGGCACCATCGGCTACGGTGGCTTGAACGTGACGAGCGATCTCGTGCACGGCTTGGGCGTCACGCAGGCCGACGCCGAGAAGCTCAAGGAGCAGTACGGCGCGGCCTTCGAGCCGCTCGTGCCGCATCACGAGAAGATCCGTCTGCCGAGCACCGGCGCACAGGGTGAGCGCGAGATCCCGCGGAGTCTGTTGGCGCACATCATCCATCAGCGCACGCAGGAGATCTTCGAGATGGTCCTCCGCGACATCGAGCAGGCGGGGCTGATCAAGAAGCTCTCGGCCGGCGTGGTGGTCACCGGTGGCGCCGCGGCGCAGCCGGGGACGGCAGACCTGGCGAGCGAGATCTTCGGCACCGGCGCACGACTCGGGGTGCCGGGGGAGTTCCTGGGCGGGTTGTCGGATTCGGTGCAGAGTCCGCGGTTTTCGACCGTGACTGGGCTGGTGCAGTACGGGGCGCACCGGGTGGCGATCGGGACTACGGCCGGGAAGGGGAAGCGGATCTCGATGGCGCCGTCGGCTGGGCCTTCGATGGATAACTTGGCGGCGCGGTTTAAGACTTGGCTGCAGGACTTCTGGTAAGGGCGCTGTGAGCTATAAGCTGTAAGCTGTAAGTAACTGCGGGGGCGATGAGGGAGGTCGCCCCTTCGTCGTTCCTCACCACTCACCACTCACCACTCACAACGCTGTGGCCGTTCCTACAGCGCCGCCTTCCACTCCCTCATCGCCGTCGTGAGCTCCGCCGACGCCTTCGCGTAGTCGCCCTGCAGCCCGATCGACTTGAGGGCCTCGGCTTTCTGCCCCTTGGTCGCGAACTCGGCGACCTTCGCGGCCTGCTTGTGGAACGCCGCATGGAGCGTGCGCACCTTCTGGTAGTGCGGGGAGGCCTTCTGCGCGGGGGTCACCTCGGCGCCGTAGAGCCACTCGCCGAAGGCGCACTTGTTGTCGGCGCTGATGGTCGGGAGCGGAGCGTCGATCTTACCGGTGTCGATGGCCATCTTGAGGCGGGACTTCCACATGCCGTGGGCGCCGATGGCTTTGTCGATGTGGGCGGCGGAGGTCATTCTCGAGGGGTTTGGGTGATATGTCCAGTATCGGAGGGGGGCTTGAGTTCGTGAACTGCCTTCAACACAGAGGGCACAGAGGGCACAGAGGACGGCGGAGACCTGCAACGGCTTTCACCACAGGGACACAGGGGGCACAGGGGGCGCTCGGGGGACGGTTTTGCGTGGTTGGACGGGTCCGTTTTGGGGGAACGACAGGCCGGCTCCGACCCCAGCCCCGCACGCGCAGTTCCCAAGAAAAAGTCCCTCCCCACCAGCGACCCCCGACCAAGCGCCACCAGCCCCCCTGTGTCCCCTGTGTCCCTGTGGTAGCGCCGTTCCCGCCGTTCTCTGTGCCCTCTGTGCCCTCTGTGCCCTCTGTGGTAGAGTAGTTCCAACCCACATCACAAATATTCGAATCAAGAGCGAATCCACGCCCGCAAACCCGTTTCCCAGCCCGCATTCAATCGTCCAACCACTGTGATGCTTATATTCTCTCAAGCATCCCTGAAACCCCTCCAAAGCACACCACCCCGATGAGCATCTTCGAATTCGAGGACAACGCCTCCCAGAACGCCCGGATGAAGGTCGTGGGCGTCGGCGGCGGTGGCGGCAATGCCGTCAACCGCATGATCGAGGAGCACCTCGACGGCGTGGAGTTCATCTCAGTCAATACCGACGCGCAGGCGCTGCTCAACAGCAAGTCGGACGTCAAGATCCAGATCGGCAAGAAGCTCACGCGAGGCCTCGGTGCTGGCGCGCGACCCGAGATCGGGCGCCAGGCCATCGAGGAGAATCGCGATGAGGTCTCGCGCACTGTGCAGGGCGCCGACCTCGTCTTCGTGACCTGCGGCATGGGCGGCGGCACCGGCACCGGTGCAGCGCCCATCGTCTGCGAACTCGCGCGCGAAGCCGGCGCGCTCACGGTGGGCATCGTCACCAAGCCGTTCCTCTTCGAAGGCCGCAAGCGCATGCGTCAGGCCGACGAAGGCATCGCCGAGATGGCCAAGCACGTCGACACCATGATCGTCGTCCCCAACGAGCGCCTCCTCGCCGTCGTCGGCAAGGGGATCCCGTTCCAGGACGCGCTCAAGAAGGCCGACGAAGTGCTGCTGCAGGCGACCGGCGGCATCTCCTCGATCATCACCAAGGCCGGCGTCGTGAACGTCGACTTCGCCGACGTGCGCACGGTCATGAAGGACGGCGGCTCGGCGATCATGGGCACGGGCATCGGTCGCGGTGAGAACCGCGCGGTGGACGCCGCCAAGATGGCCATCGAGTCGCCGCTGCTCGACAACATCACCATCGCCGGCGCGCGTGGCGTGTTGATCAACATCACCGGCGGCAACGAGATGACGCTCGGCGACATCAACACCATCGCCGAGATCGTGAAGGAAGCGGTGGGCGAGGAGAGCGAGATCATCTTCGGCGCGGTGAACGAGCCGGCGATGCAGGGCGAAGTGCGCGTGACCGTCATCGCGACGGGCTTCGATCGCAAGACGCAGCAGGCGTCGGGCCTCATCCAGCGCGCGGGTTCCACGCCGATCATCAATCTCGATCAGGCGCGTCAGCGTCCGATCATCGGCACGCAGTCGCCGTCGCTGAACAACGTGCCCAAGGCGCCGAGTGCGCCGGCGGCCGGGACGGCGAACACGGGCAATGCCGTGCCGCGTCCGCGTCCGCAGCAGCGTCCGCTCGAGGATCTCTCCGACATGGAGATCCCGACGTTCATTCGTCGACAGATGGATTGATGAAGGGCGTCGGTCGCTTCGTCACCAGTGCGGTGATCGTCGGTCTCGCGATCGCCGCACTTCGTTTACCGGCTCCGCGTCCGGGACGTCCGGGCGACCGCTTCGCAGCGCCCACCGAGCCGCAGCGCTGGTTCCTCAACGACACGCTCGCGTCGGGACAGACGCTCACTGAAGTATTGTTGAAGCGCGGCCTCGACTCCAAAGAGGCGGCCAACGTGATCGCGGCATCGCCGCTCGACCCGCGTCGCATTCCGGCGGGATTGCGCGTGGAAGTGAGCGGCGATTCCACGACGCACGTGCCGAGCGAAGTGCGGTTCTATCTCGCACTCGATCGCATCGTGAAGGTGTTCAAGCAGGATTCGTCCTGGCTCTCGGTGGACGAACGCCTCGTTTGGAAGACCGACACGCTGGTGGTGCGCGGCGTGGTGACGAGCTCGTTGTACGAAGCCGTCGAAGCCGGCGCCAAGGATGTGCTCAATGCGCGCGCGCGGCAGGAACTCGCGTGGAACATCGCCGACATCTACGAATACCGCGTGGACATGTCGCGCGAGTTGCAGCAGGGCGATGAAGTGCGCGTGTTGTTCGAGCGCCAGTCGCTGGAGACCGGCGCAGTGCGCATCGGCACGGTGATCGCGGCGGGCCTGCAACGCGCGGGCAGCGAAGTGCAGGCCATCCGCATGGACGTCGACAACGGCCGCAGCAAGTACTACGACCAGCAGGGCCGGTCGCTCGCGGCGAGCTTTCTGCGTGCGCCGCTCTCGTTCCGTCGCATCTCCAGCAACTTCGGTCGCCGCAAGCATCCAGTGCTCGGCACGTTCCGCAATCACCAGGGCATGGACTACGCCGCTGACGCGGGCACGCCGGTGCGTACCATCGGCGATGGCGTCGTGACGTTCGTGGGCCGCAAGGGCGGCTACGGCAACACGGTCGAAGTGCGGCATCCCAACGGCTTCGTGACGCGTTACGGCCACCTGCGCGGGTATGCGACCGGCACGCGCACGGGTGCGCGTGTGGAGATCGGCACGACCATCGGCTACGTGGGCATGACGGGCTTGGCCACCGGGCCGCATCTGCACTTTGAAGTGCTGGTGAACGGTGTGCAGCGCGATCCGCGCCGTGCGTTGCAGGCGAGTGCGGGGCCGCCACTTGGTGGGAAGGATCTCGCGCTGTTCGATCGCATCCGTGCTGCGGCCGTGTTCGCGCTGGATCAGCCGGCGGGTGTGGTGCACGCTGAGCAGGCGACGGAGAACGCGCCGGCAGCCGCCCCCGGGGCAACGCCGCTGCCGCCCCGCAGCTAGCGCCGTTCGTCCCGCGCGTCTCGCGGGACAACCGAACCGCCCCCGACCGCGTATACTTCGCGGTCGCCAATGTTCACCTGGATCCTCGCCCTCCTCGCAGGCTTCGGCCTCGCGGTCCTCACGTACCGCCTTCGGCCCGCTGGCCGTGCGGTGCAGGTGTTCGCGCTCCGTGCGCTCGCCGGAACGGCCGTGGTGGCCCTTCTATTGAATGCCCCCCTAGGCCCCAGCCGCCCGCTCAGCCCGTGGGTGGGTGTGGACGCCTCGGCGAGCTGGGCGACGGCCGGCGGCGCCGAGGGCTGGGCGCGGGCGCGTGAGGTGGTCGATTCCGTGATCGCGGCGGGGGCCGACTCCGTGCTGCTGTTCGGCGACACCGTGCGTAGCGATTCCTTGCCGACCGTACCACGCGACCGCAGTTCGCGCGTGGGCGCGCTGGTCGACGCGGCGATGGCCGTGGGTCGGCCGCTGGTGCTGGTGACCGACGGCGCGATCGACGACCCCGAGCGGGTCGCGCGCCTGCCGCGCGGCTCGGCGGTGCGCGTGTTGGGGTCGGCGCCGCGGCCGGACGTGGCGATCGCCCTGCTCGACGCGCCGGGCGGCGCGCTGGGTGGCGATACCATCACCGTGCGCGTGTTGGCCAAGGCCGGGGCGGCGGGGTCAGCGGCGACTACGCTCACACTCTCGCTCGACGCGCGGGTGATCGAGACCACGCCGGTGAGCGCGCTGGAGCCGTTCGAGGAGCGCGAGGTGCGAGTGGCCGTGCCCGTTCCGGCCAGTGATGCGACGCGGAAGCTCGCGGCCGCACTCGGCAGCGCCGATGCCGTGCAGGAAAACGATACGGCGAGCGCGGAACTGGTGGTGTCGGGTGCTGCGGCAGCGACGTTCATATCGAGCAGCCCGGACCAGGACGCGCGTTTTGCGCTGGCGGTGCTGCGCGGCACGCGGCGCGGGCCGGTGCAGGGCTTCTGGCGCGTGGCGCCCGGGCAGTGGCGTGTGGACGGCTCACTGCGCCCCGTGACCGAGCAGGCCGTGCGCGCGGCGGCCGCGGCCGCGCCGCTGCTGGTGCTGCACGGTGACACGGCGATCTTCGGCGCGCCGCGCACGCTCACCAAACGCGCGTTGGTGCTGGTGGTCCCGCCCACGGTGCCGGACGACTACTACCCGGTGGGCACGGGCGACTCGCCCCTCGCGGCGACGCTGGCCGGAGTGCCGTGGGACTCGCTGCCGCCGCTGGATGTGACGTCCGTGACGGGTCGCGGGTTCTCTGCGGTGCTCGCGCGTCGGGCGCGACGCTTCGACGAGCGCGGGGTGGTGTTCCTCGAGGACGGCGCGCGGCGGTCGGCGTTGATCCCGGCGTCGGGGTTGTGGCGGTGGAAGCTCCGCGGTGGCCGGTCGGCGGATGCGTTCAATGCCGTCTGGGGCAGCATCTTCGACTGGGTGGGCGCGGATCCGCGTGCGGCGGCCTCGGCGGCAGCGCGGGCGAGTGCGGGCGGGGCGGGGCGGAGTGAGTACGTGCCGCGGCGAGCGACGGTGCAGGAAGGGGCCGTTGGCGATGGGGTGCCGGTGGATCAGGCGCCGCGGGCGCTGGGGGCGTGGTGGTTGGCGGCGATTGCGATTCTGGCGCTGTGCGCGGAATGGTTGCTGCGGAGAAAGATCGGGTTGCGGTAAACGCGCGCCAGCGGAATACGTTTGGTTCTTGAAGTCACTCGGCGGTATCTTGCCTCTACACTAAACCAAGACACCATGCCGAAGCGGAAACCCAAATCGAAAACTGCGAAATCGGCTGCGCCCACCCCGACGTCCCTGTCGGACGATAGGATCGCGTTTGCCGACGAGTTCATTAAGGGCATCGAAGCCCTCCGCGAAGCCGGCGGCCTCGAGTACTTCGAAGCGTCCGACGAGCCGTCTTTCGTCGCGCAGTAAGCTCATGGCCCTCCTCTTCCGCAAAAAAGACGACGCCCCCCGCAAGTCGCTCTGGCAGCGCATCAAGGACATCGCGCTGACCGACGTCGCGGTGATCGCGCGCGGTGGGGTGGACCAGGGCTCGCTCGAACAACTCGAACAGATGCTCCTCGAGTCGGACTTCGGTGTGCCGGTCACGCTGCGGCTCGTCGATGCCGTGAAGCATCAGGCCACGCGCGGGACGGTGAAGTCGCAGGACGAGTTCCTCGGTGCGCTCCGCACGGGGATCGAACAGGCGCTGCGCAGCGGCAAGTCCGACCCCACGCTGCATCTCCCCGCGAGCAAACCCGCGGTGATCATGGTGCTCGGCGTGAACGGGGCGGGGAAGACGACGTTCATCGGCAATCTCGCCTCCAAGCTGCGCGCCGAGGGCAAGTCGGTGCTGCTTGGCGCGGGTGACACGTTCCGTGCGGGGGCGATCGATCAACTGCGTGTGTGGGCCGAACGCACGGGTGCGGAGTTCGTGGGCGGCTCACCCGGTGGTGATCCCGGTGCGCTGGCCTGGCAGGCGATCGACGCGGGTGTGGCGCGCAACGTGGACGTGGTCATCATCGACACGGCCGGGCGCCTGCACACGAGCAGCGCGCTCATGGACGAACTCAAGAAGGTGCAGCGCGTGGTGGAGAAGCGACTCCCCGGCGCGCCGCACGAGGCGCTACTGGTGCTCGACGGCACCGTGGGGCAGAACGCGGTGCAGCAGGCGGAGATCTTCTCGGCCGCGGTGCCGGTGACGGGGCTGGTGGTCACCAAGCTCGATGGCACCGCGCGCGGTGGCGTGGTGCTCGCGGTGCACGAGGCGATCGACGTGCCGGTGAAGTTCATCGGCATGGGCGAGCAGGCGGCGGACCTGGTGGCGTTCGACGCGGCGACGTTCGCGCGCGAGTTGTTGGAGGGGTGACGGCCACCGCGGGGCGGCTCACGCTCGAGACGCCGGTCACCTACCTCAAGGGGGTCGGCCCGCGCCGCGCGGAGTTGTTGAATCGCCTGAACATCTTCACCGCGCGCGACCTGCTCTTCCATATCCCCCATCGATATGAAGACGCGAGCACCGTGCAGCAGATCGCGCGACTGCGGGTGGGCGATGACGCGACCGTGATCGGCACGGTGATCAGCAAGGGCATCCTGCCCACGCGCAAAGGGCTGCGCGTGTTCCAGGCCGTGGTGCAGGACGCGAGCGGGCTGATCGAAGTGGGTTGGCCGGGGCAGCCTTGGCTCGACCGCTCCATCAACACGGATGATGTGCTGCTGCTGAGCGGCCCCGTGCGGTTCTTCCACGGGCGTCAGCTCGCGCCGCGCGAGTTCGTCAACTTGGGCAAAGATGCCGATGGCACCAGTGGCGGTCGCGTGCTCGCGGTGTATCCGGCGACCGAAGGGCTGTCGTTCAAGCAGATCCGCGGACTCATCGAGACACATCTCGATCAACTGTTGCCGCAGGTGGAGGAGTATCTCCCGCCGTGGATGTTGCAGGAGGCCAAGGTGCCGTCGCTGCGGGAGGCGCTGGCGGCGGTGCACCGGCCGACGAGTCTGGCGAGTGCACTCGCGGGGCGCGCACGATTGGCGTTCGAGGAACTGCTGTTCGTGCACATCCTGCATCGCCGAGCGCGGCAGATCGCGCAGCAGGCGCGCGACGGCATCACGTTCGTGAACAAGAAGGACCTCACGAGCAAGTTCCGCGAGGCGCTGCCGTTCCAGCTCACCAAGGCGCAGGTGCGCTCGGTGCGCGAGATCGTCGCCGACATGTGTGCGCCGCATAAGATGCATCGCCTGCTGCAGGGCGATGTGGGCGCGGGCAAGACGGTGGTGGCCGTGTTCGCCGCGCTCCTCGCGATGGAGAACGGCTATCAGGTGGCGTTCATGGCGCCCACCGAGTTGTTGGCCGAGCAGCATGCGCGCACCTTGGACCGCCTGCTCGCGCCGCTGGGGATCGTGCCGGTGCTGATCACCGGCTCACGCTCGGCGAAGGAGCGTAAGCTGGCGGCGACGCGCCTGGAGAGTGGTGAGCCGTTGATCGCCGTGGGCACACACGCGTTGGTAGCCGAGGGGACCAAGTTCGCGAAGTTGGGCCTCGCGATAATCGACGAGCAGCACCGGTTCGGTGTGGATCAGCGTCGCGTGTTGATGGAGGCGCGCGGTGCGGCACTCAAGCCCGATGTGCTGCTGATGTCTGCGACGCCGATCCCGCGTTCACTGGCGCTGACGATGTACGGGGACCTGGAGGTGTCGTTGCTCGACGAGCGTCCGCCGGGCCGCGAGCCGGTGACGACGGCGCTCCGGCCGGAATCGGCACGCGAGAAGGTGTTCGCGTTCGTGAACCGGCAGATCGTCGCGGGCCGGCAGGCCTACGTGGTGTATCCGCTGGTGGAGGACTCGGAGAAGGTCGCGCTCAAGGCGGCGACGTCGGCGTTCGAGGAACTCACGGCGGGCGCGCTGCATGGGCGGCGCGTGGCGTTGCTGCACGGGAAGATGGGCGCGGACGAGAAGGACAGTGTGATGCGGGCGTTTCGTGATGGTGCTTTGGACGTGCTGGTTGCGACGACGGTGATCGAGGTGGGGATCGATGTGCCGAATGCGACGGTGATGTTGATCGAGCATCCGGAGCGGTTCGGACTGTCGCAGCTGCATCAGATGAGAGGAAGGGTGGGGCGTGGGGCGGGGTTGGAGTCGTTCTGTGTGCTGCTGGGGGATGTGGGGGAGGAGGCGATGGGGCGGTTGCAGGTGTTTATGGACACCGAGGACGGATTCGAGATCGCCCGAGAAGACCTTCGGTTGCGAGGGATGGGGGATTTGTTTGGGGAGCGGCAGTCGGGGGTGCCCACTTTTCGTGTGGCGGATCCGCTCAAGGATGAGGAGTTGTCGGAGGTGGCTCGGGGGGTGGCGGAGCGGGTGTTGGCGGAGGATCCGGAGTTGAAGAAGCCGGCGTATAAGGCGATGCAAGGGATACTTCGGCGGGGGTATGGGAGGGCGCTTGAACTCTTCCGCGTCGGCTGACCAAGTGAACGGCAGCACCAAGTGCTTGACCAGTACGTCGATTAACATGACTTGCGGGTTCCTCGTAGCGGAGCCTAATTTCGGTATTACTTCGGTGTGGGGAGTAGGCGGAACTCCAGCGGGAGACATTTATGGCTAGTTGGGCTCAACTGCTTAACAGGAAACGACTTAGGGACGGCGCGCCCGCGGAGAGCGGCGACGAAGGTAACGATTTTTTGTCGGACTATTACAGAGTCGTATTCTCTTCCTCATTTCGTCGCTTGCAGGACAAGACCCAAGTTAGTCCCTTGGCTGCAACCGACTTCGTCCGTCGCCGGCTGACGCATTCCGTGGAAGTCGCGGTGGTGGGTGAACGGATGGGGCGCGTGGTTGCGAAGAAGCTGGCTGGAGAGATTGGTGTTGAGGACTCGGTTGAGTCGTTTGGTCGAATCGTCGCATCCGCGTGCTTGCTTCACGATATTGGCAATCCGCCGTTCGGACATGAAGGGGAGCTGGCAATCAGAAGGTGGGCAGACAAGGTCGGGGCGCCAGCCGATCAGCGCTGCTTCGACGGAAATGCACAGGGTTTTCGGATTGCGACTCGTCTCCAACATCACGGTAAGCCTTACGGCCTCAATCTCACGACCGCCTGCCTAGCGGCGACGCTCAAGTATCCCTCGACTCCTAGCCTGTCAAATATTCCCGAGGACGGGAGCCTACGAAATCGCGGGAAATGGAGTGTGATGTCGTCCGAGCGGCCCGCGTACGAAGCCGTAGCCGAGAGTGTCGGACTGGAGGTGGGTCAGCGACATCCGCTCTCCTACTTGGTAGAAGCGGCGGATGACATTGTTAATCGGCTGGTTGATATAGAGGACGCAATCAAGCTGAAGTTGGTGTCCTACGAAGAGATGCGCGGAGTCTTGGAGAACGAGGGTGGCTCTAAGTCTAAGGAACTGCTCCGTGAGATGGACCTACGTCTGAGCGCGTGCGCTGGAAGCTCCCAGAGCGAAAAGGAACTGCGAGCATACCAGCACTTTAGGGTTCATGCGACCACGGCCTTCGCAAAGGCTTGCGAGAACGAGTTCATCAGTCGGATCGACGCTCTCTGCAGCGGCAAACAGACAGGTGAGCTAATAAAGGAGTCGAGCCTAGCAGGACTCTACGCGGCGATAAAGAAGCTTGAAGATTCGAAGATTTTCGGTGATCCAGCAATCGTTCGAGTTGAAGCGGGCGGGAAGAAGGCAATCGAAGGCCTTCTTGATGCGTTCCATGACGAGGTGCGGCTCGGGTCGAAGCTCGGGGCGACCGTTCCCGAGCCTCTGATGTGGGAGGGCTCGTTCTCTGAGGACTCGGAGGCCAGCAATATTCGAAGAGTGGTTGACTACGTTTCGGGAATGACCGATCGCTATGCGGTGGACTTGTATCAAAAGCTCTCTGGTGTGTCCCTGTGATGACGGCAATCTCGAGTGCTGAGGCGAGGGAACGAGCCGTCGAGGGACTGGCAAACGCTCTCCGCGAGTATAGCGAACTGGGCGACTTGCTGCGCTTTGTGCGGTCCCGACGCCGACACTGGGCCATAGTGGGAGGGGCCGTACGCGGCTGGATTCTGCGGGATGCCGCAGCACCTCGAGATGTGGACATAGTGGTAAGTGCGGGTAAGCATGAGTTGGAAGCTCTGCTCCAGGAATGGGCAGAGGGAGCCTCCTGTGTTCGTGCGCTCGCCACTACCCGACTGGGGGGAATGCGCCTCAGGCTTGCGAGGTTCGATGCGGACCTGTGGTCTGTCTCTGAGACTGTGGGTGTCACGGGTGGTTTAGTTCGCGATTCAAACCGTTTTCGCGCAGTTGCGCGATCTGCTTCGCTTTCCTTAGACACAGCTGTGATTACGTCCAGTGGAGCCTTCTACGAGTACGGCTTCATTCAGACAATTAAGACAGGAGTTTTGAGCCTTCAGCACTGTTCGCTTGTCTCGCGCAGGAGTCTTGCTGCCAAAGCGCTAAGGCTCTGCCAGCGATACAGCCTCAGTCCCGACTTAGCGGTCCAAGAGTTGGTGGTTGCGGAGCTTGGAAGATCAGCAATGGATGTTTTCCACGAACGGACCTCCTCACCAATTGCGCGTGATGAGTTCTCCCTTCTCGTAGCTGCCATACCTGCAGAGATGCGCGACAATATCAGCTAGTCGGAACGCGCGGACTCTCGTGCCTACGACTTGAGGCGAGCTAGGCGTGTTTATCTACGACGAGCCTTCGCTGGGTGGGGAGCCGTTGACGACGTTACTGAGACCGGTCTCCGCGACCGACGAGGTGTTCGCGTTGGTGAGCTGGAGGGTCGCTTCGGGGCGGAAGGCGTACGTCGTGAATCCGCTGGAGGAGAAGGTGGAGACGTGCTTTTCACGGCGACCACGACGGCGTTCGAAGAGCGGACGTCAGAAGCGCTCGACAGGCCGGGGCGCAAGCAGATCCAGGGGGGTTCTGGGGCAAGGGTCGAGGCGGCGATAGAGTTGCTTCGCGTGGGCAGGCTTCGCTAACAGAGCATTGGTATCTTGTTCCGCGCTTCACACAGCGCGGTGTCCGCCTCGGGCGTGAGCCGCGACTTACGAGAGGCGGTGCGCGGCGGTAGTATGGTGCGTGCTACTGAGCCGGTGGCAGCAGCGACTTCAACAAACTGACTGAGGTGAGGTTGCCCCCAACGGAGCGGACCAAGATCGCGCTCGCATTCGTAAGTGGCGGAATCTGCGCTTTGCCCGAATGTGGCCGGGAACTCGCTGAGGAAGCTGCGCCGGGTAGTCTAATTCGTATCGGCGAGGCTGCTCACATTGCAGGCGAGAACGGGGGAGTGGCGGGCAAAGGGCGCTCCGCCCGGTTTGTCGAGAGCATGTCGATTCAGGAACGGAACCACGTGAGCAACCTGATCTATCTGTGTCCCTCGTGCCATACAAAGATCGATACGATTCCAGAAGGAGAGCTCGCTTATCCGATCGAGCGACTGAAGTCGATAAAGTCTGAGCATGAACGGAAGGCTCGCGAGGCGATTGAGGCGGGATTCGCGGACGTAGGATTCCCGGAACTCGAAGAGGCTACGCGTTGGGCAGAGTCGCAGACGCCAGCGGCCGTGACACGCGATCTTACAGTAGTGGGTGTAGAAGCGAAGATGCAGAAGAACGACATTGGCGGTGACGCTGTTGCCATCATTACCATGGGACTGAGTGTGGCCAACACAGTCGCGGCCTACATCGAATCAGTTGCTGCGGATGATCCCGATTTTCCGGAGCGGCTTAAGGCCGGTTTCCTTAGTGAGTACTATGGCGCTCGCTTGCAAGGGCTGCGCGGAAGCGAGCTGTTCGATGCAATGTGCGCATTTGCGCAAAGGGGATTTCGCACATACAAGCAACAGGCAGCGGGACTCGCTGTCCTCGTGCATCTGTTTGAAGCGTGCGAGGTCTTTGAGAAGTGATTCTTCCAACGAAGCACATTGGTGAAGATCAATCACTGCTAGGCGTTAGCGCGCTCTTGCTGCGGGAGATCGAGCAGCCCGTCACTGTCTCGAGACTCTGGTCCCGAGTGCGTGCGCGTGCTCGCGTCACAAGCTTTGGTCGTTTCGTCCTGGCTCTCGATCTCTTGTACGCGATGGGACTCATTGAGCTCACAGGCGATACGCTTAGAAGGGAGCGGAAGTGATTCACTCTGTCGACGCCAACAAGCCGACCTTTCACCGAGTTGAGTTCGGTCCCGGCCTGAACGTCATTCTTGCGGATCGGACTGACACATCGACGGATCGCGACACGCGAAATGGAGTAGGAAAGTCGACGCTTTTCGAGATTATCGACTTCTGTCTAGGGAGTGGGTTTCGCAAGAACAGCCACCTCGCGGTCGACGAACTGCGGGATTGGGAGTTCTCGCTGGAGTTGACGATCTTGGGGACTCGCGTTGTCGTAACGCGAGCTACCGCCACCGCTGGTGTGGTGGTCGTAGATGGTCCGACGACAGGCTGGCCGATACAGCCGGAGGAAAGAAGTGGCGTTCGCGGCCGCTTCCTCAAAGTCGAGCGCTGGAAAGAACTGCTCGGGTCGGCCTTGTTCGGTCTGCCCACGGAGTCGCAGAATGGTCCGTACGCTCCATCCTTTCGTAGCCTGATCTCATACTTCTTGCGACTCGGGTCTGCCGCGTACGCCACGCCATTCGAGCACTTCGCTAAACAGAAGAAGTGGGACGTCCAGGTGCACTGCGCTTACTTAATCGGCCTGAGCTGGGAGGTTGCCTCGAGCTGGCAGCTGCTAAGAGATCGCGAGGCGCGGGTAAAGGCGCTCGAGGCAGCGATCAAGACTGGAGCGATCGGAGGCGAGTCCGGTACCGCCGGTGAGCTCGAGTCGCGTCGCGTGCGACTGGAGCGTGAGGTGGAGGTTGCAGCCGGGGCATTGAGTACTTTCCGTGTGCATCCGCAGTACGATGCGATTCAATCAGATGCTGATCGACTGACGTCGGAGATTCATTCGGATCTCAACGCTAACGTGGTCGACCGCCGATTGCTCGCGCGATACATCGCGTCGCTAGCCGATGAAAAGCCGTCCGATGAGCGCGACGTACGTCGACTCTTCGAGGAGTCGGGCGTGGAACTGCCCGGGAGCGTCGTGCGCTCACTAGACGAGGTGCGCGCGTTTCATGCTTCAGTCGTTCGGAATCGCCGTGCATTCCTAGAGGGAGAGGTCTCGCGAGTTGAGCGATTGATTGCAGTGCGCGCGGCGCGCGTGGCCCAGTCGACGTCACGGCGAGCTGAGATGCTTCAGGTTCTTCAATCACACGGTGCGTTGCAGGAGATGACCAAGCTGCAGGAGAGGTTCGTACTTCTGCGCGGTGAACTGGATCGGATTGTTTCGCGCATTGCGGACGTGCGCGGTCTGACTGAGAGCAAACGCGAGGTCAAGGCGCAGCGTGTCGATCTGTCGCGAGTAGCGGCAACGGAACATGCCGAGCGAACGGCAGACTGGTCAGAGATGATCCTTCGATTCAGTGAGCACTCTGAGTCGCTCTATAGTTCTCCGGGGCAACTGACGATCGACATAGATGAGCGGGGCTACCGGCTCAACGTTGATATTGATCGCAGTGGTAGCGAAGGAATCGACAAGATGAAGGTGTTTTGCTTCGATCTGGCGATGCTTCAGCGCCAGTGTCGGCTCGGCACGGGAATCAAATTCCTCGTGCACGACTCCCTTCTGTATGACTCCGTCGATGTGCGCCAGCGTGCCCGCGCTCTCGAGCGCGCGCAGCAGGTCACCTTTGCGTTGGGAGCGCAGTACATTTGCGCGCTCAATTCGGACATGGTGCCCTACGAGGAGTTCACGGATGAGTTTAAGTTTGACAGTTTTGTGCGCTTGCGATTGTCAGATGCCGACCCAAGCGAGCGCCTCTTGGGCATCGCATTCAAGCGCCAAGGCGAGTAGCCAATTGGGGCACTCCGAATACCTGAGTTTGCCTCGGAATGACTGACGTCCTCCCAGAAGATGACGCAGTCGGAACTAGCGCGTGTTCGCCTCTCGGCCCCCCCCCCTCGTACGAACTTGCTAGGAACGTTCTGTACGATGGGGAAGCTGATGGGTCGCCGCCACCACCGCATTCGCAAACGCCGCCCCCACCGGCGGCACTCCCGGCTCCCCAACACCACCCATCGGCCCACCTGACTCCACCAGGTGCACCCGGATCTCCTTCGGCGCGCCCGCCATCCGCAGCACCCGATAGTCCGCATAGTTCGACTGTACCGCACGCCCCCGCGCATACGTCAGCGCGCTCTCCATCGTGTTCGACAGCGCCATCACCACCGCGCCCTCGCACTGCGAGCGCACACGCTCCGGGTGCACCGCGAACCCGCAGTCCATCGCGATGTCCACACGCGGCACGGTCACCGTGCCGTCACGCGCGACCTTCACGCGCACCACGGCCGCGACATACGTGAGGAACGAGCGGTGCACCGCCACGCCGCGGCCTTCACCCGCGGGGAGTTTACTGCCCCAGCCGGACTCGTCGCGCACGCGCTCCAACACACCGCGATGCCGCGCGGTGTCGTTGGGGTGGTCCTCCCACTTGGCGCCGTAGTTGTCCACCGGCTTCACCGCGCCCGTTGCGGTCATGTCGATCTTGCGGTCGCCGCCCAACGCGTCGATGAGGAACTCGATCGGATCGCGGCCCGCGGCGCGCGCGAGTTCGTCCATGAAACACCCGATCGCGTACGCGTGCGGGATGTTGCTCACCGAGCGGTACCAGCCGATGCGCGTGTGGGCAGGGGCCTTGCAGGCCTCCACACGCACGTTGGGGATCGCGTACGGCAAGTCGAGCACGCCGAGCGCGAGTTCGCCCTCGGAGTGGTACTCGTCGGTGCCGGAGAACGTCGAGCCGATGGGCGGTGACGCCACACGATGCAGTAGGCCGACGATCTTGCCGTTGGCGTCGAGCCCGGCCTCCAGACGTTGCATGCTCACCGTGTGCGGATAGCCGTTCTGAATGTCATCCTCACGCGTCCACACCACCTTCACCGGCGTCTTCATCTCCTTCGAGAGGTACGCCGCCTCGGCGATGAAATCGGGCTTGCTCTTCCGCCCGAACGCGCCGCCGAGCAGGGTCACGTTCACCGTGACGTTCGCATCCTTGAGGCCGACGATGTTGGCGACCGCCGAACGCGCGGTCTGCGGGTCCTGCGTGCAGGCCCAGACCTCACATTTGCCCGCAGCGTAGTTGGCGAGCGCGGCCGGCGGCTCCATGGGTGCGTGCGCGAGGTGCGGCACGTAATACTCGGCGCTCACCTTCTTCGCGGCGCCGTCGATGGCTTTGTACACATCGCCGAGGTTGCGCACCACGTTGCCGTCGGCGCGCACGGAGCCCTCGAGTTCCTTGCGATACTCCACGCAATCGTAGGAGTCGTTGGGGCTCGCGGTCCACTCGATCGACAACTTCTTGCGCCCTTCGATCGCGGCCCAAGTGCTCGTCGCCAACACCGCGACGCCGCCTAGCGGCTTGAAGCCGGCGGGGATTTCTGCGGCGGGGACTTCGATGACCTTCACGACACCGGGCACAGCCATCGCCGCGCTGGCGTCGAACTTGGCGACCTTGCTGCCGTACACGGGTGGGCGCTGGATGACGGCGATGCGCATGCCGTCCATCGCCATGTCCTGCGCGTACTTCGCCTTGCCGGTGATCATTGCGTTCAGGTCGAGCGACGCGACGGTCTTGCCGATGAAGCGGTACTGGTCGGGCGTCTTGAGCGGCGCGTCGGTGGGGACGTCGAGTGTGCTGGCGCGTGCAGCGAGTGCGCCGTAGCCGAGCGTACGATTGGAGGCGGCGTGGGTGACCTGTCCGTTGGCGGACTTCACGTCGCTGCGCGGCACGCCCCACTCGGCGGCTGCGGCCTGTTCGAGCATGGCGCGAGCGGCCGCACCCGCTTGGCGGAACTTGAGCCAGCCACCATTGCGGACGCTGGTGGAGCCATCGGTGTTCTGATCGCCATACTTCGAATCACCCACCGCTTGTTCGAGCCGCACCATCGACCAATCGGCTTCGAGTTCATCGGCCATCGCCATAGCGAGGCCGGTGCGCACCCCTTGGCCCATCTCGGAGCGGTGCACGATGATGGTGACGAGGCCGTCGTTGCCGATGCGGAGGAAGACGGAGGGTTCGAAGCTGCCGTCGGTGTTGGTGCTGGAGCTCGCCGAGTCGCCGAGGCAGCTGATGCCGGAGGCGGAGATGGCGAGGACGAAGCCGGTGGCGGCGAGTCGGGTGAGGAAGTCGCGGCGGTCGAGTCCTTCGTTTAGCTCGGCGCGCTTGCTGTTGCGTGTGTTGTTGCGATCGAGCCAGGGCAGGGTGGGCTGCGTCATATCAGCGCGCTCCTGCAGTGGTGGTGCTTCCCATACCAGCCGCGTTCTTGATGGCCTCGCGGATGCGCGAGTAGGTGCCGCAGCGACAGATGACGCCGGACATGGCGGCATCGATATCGGCTTCGTTGGGTTTGGGCTTGGCCTTGAGGAGGGCAGCGGCGGCCATGATCTGGCCGGACTGGCAGTAGCCGCACTGCGGGACGTTGGCGGCGGCCCACGCTTGTTGCACCGGGTGATCGCCGGCGTCGCTCAGGCCTTCGATGGTGATGATGGCCTTGTTCTCGAGCGTGGACATGGGGACTACGCAGGAGGTCGCGGGCTTGCCGTCGATGTGCACGGTGCAGGCGCCGCAGGCGGAGATACCGCATCCGAACTTGGTGCCGGTGAGGGCGAGCTCGTCGCGGAGGTACCAGAGGAGCGGCTGGGCGGGGTCCCCGGTGTAGTCGCGGGGGGTGCCGTTGATGGTGAGGCGCATGAGATAGTATAGGGTGTGGCGCTGAAGGCGGCGAGCGAGGTATTGCGGGGTAGGATGCGGCGCGCGGGCCAATGCGACGATCAATGGATTGGAGAGTGGTCCACATGGGAAGCATCGCACGCGGTTTGCTCGCACTCGCTGCTCTGGCACCGGCGGCGCTGGCTGCGCAGTCACGTTTCGAGTTCCCGCGTTTAGGCGCGGTGAAGCTCGAACTCGGCGAAGAGTCCGAACCCGCCCCTGACCTCTTCAGCACCATACGCGCCGTGGCCTTCGACCGCGTCGGACGGATCTACGTCTTGGACACCGGTGACCACAGCGTGCGCATGTTCGCATCCAACGGGAAGTTCATCGGGCGCGCCGGTCGGGCCGGGCGCGGTCCCGCGGATTTCGCGTATCCGCACACCATGCTGCACGATGGCGATTCTACACTGTTCGTCGTCGACGAGATCAACGGGATCGCCGAGTTCCGCACCGATGCGTCCGGGCTTCACTATGTGCGCAGCGTGGGGGCTGACCTGTTTCCGCGGTCGACGTGCACGCTCGGTACGCGGTTCGTCGTCGGGGGCTACAAGGACGACAAGATGGTGCACATCGTGGACCGAGACGCGATCGCGCAGGCGTCGTTCGGCGAGGGGTTCAATCGCGATACGTCAGAGGCGGTGCGCACGCGCGCGAATCGCCAGGCCGTCTCGGTTCGCTGCGACGAGCGCAACGGTCGAATCGTTCTGGCCGAGTGCTGCGGCGCGGGCATCCGGTCGTACTCGGCCTCGGGAGAACTTCTCTGGTCCGCGAGGCTGCCGGACTATCAAGGCGTGAGGTACTCGGGCAACGCGAAGAGTGTGTCCGAGTTCTGGGGGAGCGACTTCACGGAGTCCATCCACTTGATGTCGGATACCGTCGCGCTGGTGCAGGTGAAGCGGATCAAGCGGCTACCGGGCGGCGTGGGGCGGGGGCGACGCGCAGCGATCGAGACGGTGTCGGTGACGTCGCATGCGATCGACCTGCGAAGCGGGCGCGTGATGGCGACGACGAAGGCGCTGCCGTTGATGATGGCGATCGGGGGTGGGGTCGCGGCGGTGGTGAGTGAGGATCCGTATCCGCGCATTGAGGTGCGGGCGTTGGTCCGGCGATGAAGACTCGAAGTCGCGTGTGGCCGCGCCGTGGCTCGATCAGCGAAGAACTTCATCGAACGTTAACTCCGACCCAACTCCCGGCTCATCTTTGCGCCTTAGGGTGGAGCAACCCAAAATCGAGTCGGGTAGGAGGCGAATGACTGCACGCGTCGCAGGTTCATTGGTTCTGCTCGTGGTGGCCGTTGCAGCCGCTTGGATGTCCATGGCGCGGACCTCGCCGTATCGCACGGCAGGACGCGTACTTGCCGACACGGCGCAGATTGCGCAGCGGTGTGAGCCGCTCGATTCCGCCGCCGCGGTGGGCGTGGTGGTCCGGGACTCTCTCACTGGGAAGCCGCTGCCGAATGTCTGGTTATCGGACGACGCGCAGTTCGTTGCAACCGACGCACAGGGATGGGCCTGCCTCCGTACCCTGGCTCGGCTGCCGGAGAGCCTCGCGCTCACGCGCGAAGGATACCGCGAAGCGGTGCTCATGCTCTCTGGCGTCGCCGAGTCTTCCGTGCGGCGCGAAGTACGCATGCTCCGAGTCGATGCGCCCTGTTGCGATCTGCGCGGCGACTGGCGCATCCGGCTCGATCTGGACTCGCCCTCGGAGATGCACCCCAAGCCGGCCGGACGACGCACGGTCGGCACGTTGCGTCTCGAGACGGCATTCCAAACCATCATGGGCGACCCCATCGTCGATGAGATTGTCCGTCCGGTGACCGGGCGATTCGATGTCGATCTCGCCCCGTTCTTTGGTGGTCCCTACGCGGAAGATGTGAGTACGACAGTATTCGGCGGCGGGCCGGACCTGCTGCGGGAGGTGTCCGCGCTGATTCCGAACACCGACTCGGTCTACCTCGGCTTCATTCCGCGCATGAGTCATGGTGGGCTTTCACTCGCCGGGCGGATTCGAAACGACACCATACGCGGTACCTGGGTTCAGAACGCGTACTGTTGCGGCGCCACGGGCCGGTTCGAGATGGTCCGGACGGCCGCGTACGATTCATCAGGCGACGCGGCGCGGCGCGCGGCGGTCGCACCGGGCTCTGCGATTCGTAGGCGCGCGGGCCCCTCGTCTGAGTCCGCAGCGAGCGGATCACTGCCGGAAGGAAGATGGCGGCCCGCGTTGAGCGTGGGGCCGAAGGGGCAACTCTGGTTCGCTGTGGGTGGTCTCTACCGCGCGCCGCAGTTCGGCAGCGGCTGGACACGCGTCCTCGGCGGCAGCACGGGGCCGGTTGCAGACGACGAGCTGCGAATCGGCATCTCGCTCGTGCACCCCGCGGACTCGGTGACGCTGCTCGGCCTGCAGTCGCGCTGGCCGCTGGAGCGTTCACCGGTGCTCTATCGGAGTGCGGACGGAGGCGCGTCGTGGACCGCGGTTCCACTGGGCGGCACACAGGAAGTGTACGCCATGGCTGCGGTCGGGCGATCGGTGTGGGCGTTGGTCATGGTGGGGCGAGGCGCACCGGACCGTCTGCTGCGAAGCGAGGATGACGGCGCCACGTGGATCGCGACCGATCTCCCGAAGGGACT
>JADYYN010000263.1 GCA_020853635.1 Gemmatimonadaceae bacterium | reverse complement strand
TCGAAGCGCTTCTTCTGGTTCTCGGTGAGCACCGAGTAGGCGAGCTGCAGCGTGTCCTTCGGCTGCAGCACGATGTCCTGACGCGAGGTCTGGATGTCGCCGTCGATGCGCATCTTCGGCCGTTCGCCGGCCGTGATGTGCAGGTCGGACGCGCCGCGTTCGATCATCTCCTCGAGCAGGACTCGGAGATTGACCTGTTGCGGTGCGGCGGGGGAGGCGGCGGGAGCGGTCATGAAGCGGGCAGATGGGGGGAAAGGAGAAGGAAGAGCTAGGCGCTCGTCTCGCGCACGACCTGCTCGAGCGTGGTGATGCCCTTCCAGACCTTGATCAGACCGTCCATGCGCAACGTGAGCATGCCACCTTCGATGGCGGCATCCTTGATCTCGGCGGCGCCGACGTTCTGGAGGATCAGCTTGCGGAGCGACGGCGTCATGAACATGACCTCGTACGCGCCCTGACGGCCCTTGAGGCCCGAGCCGTTGCAGGCGTCGCAGCCACGACCCTTGAAGAACGGCATGTCGAGCACGCGTGTCTCGGTCGTCACGTTCGCCAAGTGCGGCTTCACGTCGTCGGACGCACGCGCCTTCAAGCCGGCCAGCGCGTCATCAGTGTAACGAAGATCCGCCAAGGTCATCGTCTCGGTGAACTTCGCCGCCGCCATCTCCTCCGGCGTGGGCGCGTACCGCTCCTTGCACTTGCCGCAGATGCGCCGCAGGAGGCGCTGCGCCAGCACGAGATTGAGCGCCGAACTCACATTGAACGGTTCGAGACCCATGTCGAGGAGACGCGTCACCGTCTCGGCCGCGGAGTTCGTGTGCAGCGTGGAGAGCACCAAGTGGCCCGTGAGCGCGGCCTTGATGGCGATGCCGCCCGTCTCGAGGTCACGGATCTCGCCCACCATGATGATGTTCGGGTCCTGACGCAGGAACGCCTTCAGCGCCGCCGCGAACGTCATGCCGATCTCGTTGCGCTCCAGCACCTGATTCACGCCGTAGAGGTTGTACTCCACGGGGTCCTCGGCCGTCATGATGTTCGTGTCGACCGAGTTCACCTTGCTGATGCAGCTGTACAGCGTCGTCGTCTTGCCCGAACCCGTCGGGCCGGTGACGAGCACCATGCCGTACGGGTTCGACACCGCTTCCATGAGTTCCTTCTCGGCGCGCGGCTCGATGCCGAACTTCTCGAGGTCGAGCGTCAGGTTGCCCTTGTCGAGGATTCGGAGCACCACCTTCTCGCCGAACAGCGTGGGCAACGTCGACACACGGTAGTCGATCACCTTCTTGCCCATCTTCAGCTTGATGCGGCCGTCCTGCGGTACGCGACGCTCCGCGATATTGAGCGAGCTCATGATCTTGAATCGCGAGATGAGCGCCGGCTGCATCTTCTTGGGCGGCTTCATCACTTCGGAGAGCGCGCCGTCGATGCGATAGCGCACGCGGAGGTCGTGTTCGAAGCACTCGAAGTGGATGTCCGAGGCGCCGCGCTTCACTGCATCCGTGAGGATGGCGTTGATGAGCTTCACGACTGGCGCATCGTCCACCGCGGCAGCCAGCGCCGTCGCCGACATCTCCTCTTCGCGCTCTTCAACGACCTCGACGTCCGACTCCGACTCCATCCCCTCGATCTCCGAGAGGAGGGCGGACATCTGCACGTCGTTCGATTCGTAGTGCTTCTCGATGACGTTGCGGAGCGTGAACTCGCCCGCGATCACCGGGAAGATGTCATAACGCGTGATGAACTTCAGGTCCTCGATGACGCCGAGGTTCGTCGGGTCCGCCATCGCGACGGTGAGCGTGCGACCGTCGCGCTTGAGCGGGAGGACGAGATTCTTGGTAGCGAGGTCCGCCGGCACCAGCTTCACCAGCTTGGAGTCGACCTCGAAGTTCGAGAGGTCGACCGCCGGCATCTTGAACTGGCGCGCCAGGCAGCGCGTGAGCTCGTTCTCCTGGATGAAACCGAGCTTCACCAGATTGTAGCCGACGCGCGTGCCGTTCTGACGCTGTTCGTCGAGCGCCTTCTGGAGTTGCTCGCGCGAGATGAGCCCCTCCCGAAGGAGGAGATCACCGATCCGTTCGCTGCCAGCGGTCGCTGCGGAGGCCATGCGCTGCTCTAGTCGGGACGCGACGATCCCCCTCTCGGCCCGGGCGGGCCGACGGGGGCGGAATGGTGGTGAAGGTGCCCGGCAGAATACGACGATGTCAAGGCGAACGACCTCGTCCTGCGGTGGGCATCTCCGTCAGGTCAAGACGAGGCGAAAGGGAAAACGTGACATGCGGTTGCAGCTTGGCGGCGAGCGCGGGGCCGACTCCCTTTACGCGTTGCAGCTGCTCCAGAGACCCGAACGGTCCCTTCGCCTCGCGATCGGCGACTATCCGAGCGGCCAGCGCGGGACCGATACCTGGTAGCCGGTCGAGTTCCTCTGGCCCAGCAAGGTCAACGTCGACCGGTTCAGGCGGTCTCTGTTGGTCGCCGACCTCGCTGTTGTTCTGATTCGGCCTCGGGCGTGCGCTGCTGGCTGCGCGAGAAGGATCAGGCGGCCTCGCCGCCGGTCGCCGCGCCCGCGCGACTCCCCCACTGGTGATCGCCGAGTCGACCCGCTGGAGCTGCGTAGCGAGCGAGGCCTGCGCACTCTGAGGCGCACCGTCGGCGCGGAGGGCGCGGAAGCCTCGGAAGCCCACACCGAGGGCCGCGACCGCCGCGACGAAGAGCAGCGCCTGTCGTTCCGCGGGAGTGGGCACGGGGCCAAGTTGCGTCCCCTCTCGCCGGCGGCGTCACCGAAAAACTGCGGCGCGCATCGGAACAACCCGACGTGCAACGAGATAAGCGCTACTGTCTCTATTGGGTACTGAACGTGGCTCTCTAGTGGCGTTAATTCAAGCCGTCAAGGAGCGAGATCCCGAATCACCGTGATCGCCACATCACCCACGATCTGCAGCGTCTTCTGCGAGACCTTGTCCGGCGTGTCCTGCGTGGTGTGATGCCACTCGAACCCCAGATCGATCACGTCGATCACCCGGAGTCCTCGGTCGATCAAGGGCACGTGGTCGTCCGTGATAGGCCCCAAGTCGCGTGTGGTGAACACGCTGCCGTGACCAAGCCGTTGCGCCACCGCCCACACGCGCTGCACCACCTCGGGGGCCGCCCGCACGGAGTGCGACTCATGACCGAATGACGGATCGGCGTCGCCCACCATGTCCCACAACACACCGAACAGGGGCGTGTACTCAGCGGACGGCAGGTGGTCACCGAAATAGCTCGCACCGATCAACACGTCCGTCATGGTGTCGAAGCTCCCCCAGTCCTCACCGTCGGTGAGCACGAGATCGACACCGACGGCGGGCGGTCGCTTCTTGAGCGCATCGGCCACCCCGAGCAGGATCGCGACACCTGAGCCACCGTCATTGGCCCCGGGGACCGGCATCGCCGCCAGCGCCGGATCGGTCTCCTTGTCCGCGAGGGGACGCGAGTCCCAGTGCGCGAGGTACAGCACCCGCTTGGCGTCGGCCGGACGGAAGCGGGCCACGATGTTCCGCATGGGCAGCTTCTTCCCGTCCGCGGTGGTGTGGACCCACTCTTGGGCGTAGACGGTGTCGGCGCGCTTCTTGAACTCCGCCATCAGCCAATCGCCCGCCGCCTTGTGCGCCGCGGTGCCCGGCACCCGGGGCCCGAACTCGACCTGCTTGACCACCCACGCCATCGCGGCGGCGCCATCGAACTCTGAAGGGCCACTGGCGGCCGGAGTCCCGCGCGAAGCGGCGTCGGCGCCCCCACAGGCCAAGGCGGCGCAGAGGGCGAGCGGCAGGAGCGCGGTGGTGCGGCGGACCGTGTTGGAGAGCACGACTGACATGACGACTCCGGCGGATTCGCGCATCCTGAACGGGCGCGCGGGGTACAGAGTGAGCACTCGAGGCGTGGATCGTCCTGCAGGTGTACCCCTCGGGTGTACGGCGGTCCTTGCCCTGCATGGGACGCCAAGTGGAATATACGGAGCCTCGCGCCCCTCGCGCCCCAACCCCCCCGCGTGAAGATCGTCTCTCGCTACGTCCTCAAAGAGCATCTCGGCCCGCTGGTCTTCGCCCTCTCGGCGCTGACCTCGCTGTTGTTGCTCAACTTCGTCGCCAAACGGTTCGGCGATCTCGTGGGCAAGGGACTCCCCTGGACCGTCATCGCCGAGTTCCTGCTGCTCTCGGTGCCATTCACCCTGGCGATGACCCTGCCGATGGCGGTGCTGGTCGCCACGTTGCACGCGTTCTCCCGCTTGGCCTCGGAGAACGAGATCACCGCGTTCAAGGCCAGCGGTGTCTCCATGCAGCGCCTCGTGCGCCCGGTGATCATCGCGAGCGCGTTCCTGACGTTCTTCATGATCTGGTTCAACGACCAGGTCCTGCCGCGCGCCAACCACCGGCTCGCCAACCTGCAGTCGAGCATCGCGCGCGTGAAGCCCACGCTCGCGCTCAACGAGCAGGTCATCAACGAGGTCGTCCCGCGTCAGCTCTTCTTGCGTGCCGGTCGCATCGCCGCCGGCACGAACCAAATGAGGGACGTGACGATCTTCGACCTCAGCGAGCCGACGCAGCGACGCACGATCATCGCCGACAGCGGGTACCTCGCGTTCTCGGCCACTGGAGAGGACCTGCTCCTCACGCTCTACCACGGTGGCATGACCTCGGTGGAGGCGGCGAAGCCCGAGCGACTGCAACGCAGCTTCTTCGACGTCGACATCTTCAAGGTGCGCGGCGTGGCGGCCCGACTCGAACGGGCGGACGACCGACGGTCGTTCCGTTCCGACCGCGAGATGAGTGTCTGCGAGTTGCAGGAGCGCGTGAGCACCTCGAGCGCCCAGCGCGATACCGCGTGGGTGCGACTCGCCGGCGCGGAGGCGCGTGCCAAGCGCGAGAACGCCAGGTCCGCCGAGCCGCCAGGGACGCCGCTCGGCGTCGGCGAGTTCTATTGCGCGGCGTTGCGCACGGTCGGCGGCTGGTTCTCCCCAGAGGAGGCGATCGCCGCAACGCTCGACCAAGCGCCCGACAAAGTGAAGCAGGTCATCCCGCCCTCCGCCGGCGCACGCATCGCGGCCGAGTCGGAGGTCGTGCAGGACCCCACGGTGCAGACCATGATGATCGAGGGGCTCGCGATGGAGTTGCAGATCGCACAGGGCACGATCGATCGGCACCGCGTGGAGATCGAGAAGAAGTTCGCGATCGCGACGGCCTGCATCGTGTTCGTACTGCTCGGCGCTCCCATCGCGCTGCGGTTCCCGCGCGGCGGCGTGGGGCTCACCATCGGCGTGAGCCTCGGCGTGTTCGGCATCTATTATGTGGGGCTGCTTGGCGGCGAGGCGCTCGCAGACCGCGACCTCGTCGACCCGGCGCTGGCGATGTGGTTCACCAACATCCTGCTGGGCATCGTGGGCGTGATCCTCACCGCGCGGCTTGGCAGTGAGGGATCGACGGCGCGCGGGAGTGAGACGTCGGAGTGGTGGAACCGAATCCTCGAGCGCTTCCGTCGCAAGCGGGGCGTCGCGTGAGGTCCATCCTCCGTCCGCTCGACCGCTACGTCCTCGGTGAGTTCTGGAAGGTCCTCGCGGCCACCGCGCTGGGCTTCCCCGCGCTCGTGATCATCATCGACATCAGCGAGAAGCTCGACACCTACCTGCAGCGCAAGCTGCCGATGACGGACATCGCGCTGGCGTACCTGTATGGGGTTCCGGACACGATGTTCCTCGTGCTGCCCGCGGCGGTGCTGTTCGCGACGGTGTTCACGGTGGGCGGATTCACGCGCCACAGCGAGATCACGGCAGCCAAGGCATCGGGCATCAGTTTCCATCGCTTCATCGCACCGATCGCCATCGGGGCCATCGTCGCGTCGGGGTTCGGTCTCGCCCTCGCCGAAGTGGTGCCGCCGCTCAACGCGCGTCGATTGGAGCTCCTCCAAGAGAAGGTGGCGCGCGCGACCGACCAGCGCGCGAACTTCGCGTATCTGTCCGAGACGGGTCGCGTCTACAAGATCGGACAGGCCAGCGCACGCACCGGGACCGTGGACTTGATCGAGATCGAACGCCGCGGAACCGGGCCGGACTATCCGTCGTACGTGATCGCGGCCAAGACCGGCAAGTGGGACAAGGCATCGGGTTGGACGCTGGGCGCCGGTGTGATGCATGTCCTTCCCGACTCGCTCTCCAACATCACGTTCCAGTTCGATTCCCTGCGCGACGCACAGCTGCGAGAGCCGCCGGTGAACCTGATGGCGAACCCCAAGGCCCCGGCCGAGATGGGCTACCGCGACCTGGGCAAGTTCATCATCGCCATGGAACGCTCCGGGACCGACGTGAATAAGCTCCGGGTGGAGCGGATGCTGAAACTCGCCATCCCCGCCACCTGTTTCATCATCATGCTGATCGGCGCCCCGCTCGCCACGAGCACGCAGCGAGGGGGAACCGCCTACGGCATCGGGATCAGCTTGGCCACCACGGTTATATTCCTGATGCTCCTGCAGCTGACGCAGGCCATCGGGGCCGGGGGGCTCATCCTGCCCGAGCTCGCCGCCTGGATCCCCGGGGCGATCTTCCTGGTGATCGGCAGCATCCTTCTCTATCGAGTCCGAACGTAGCGTGCACCGTCCCACCGAGTCCTTCCCCGTCGTCCAGCGCGGCAGCATCCGGTTCTTCCGCGACATGGGGCGGCGGACGCTGGACCTGCTCGGTGGCATCGGGGCGCGCGTGCTCTTCCTGCGCGACATCCGGCGTGCCTTGGTCGAAGTACCCACCTGGCGCGCCGAGGTCTTCCACCAGATGCGCGCCATCGGTGTGGATTCACTGCCGCTCGTGCTGATGGTGGCCGCCTTCATCGGCGGCGTCATCGCGATCCAGATCCGCTACCAGTTGTTCCCCGGCATCCAGCTCTCCATCGTCGGGCTCTCCACGCGCCAGATCGTGATCCTCGAAACGGGTCCGCTGCTCACCGGTCTCGTGCTCGCTGGCCGCGTCGGGGCGAAGATGACGGCCGAGATCGCGACGATGCGGGTGACGGAGCAGATCGACGCGCTTGAGACGCTCTCGTTCGACCCGGTGGCCTATCTCGTGGTGCCGCGGCTGATCGCGGCGATCGTGATGCTGCCGATCCTCACGGTGTTCGCCGACGTGATCGGTGTGTTCTCCGGCATGATGGCGTCGGTGACCGTAGCCGATGTGCAGTACGCGCAGTTCATGGAAGGGGTGCGCCTGGGCTACGACCAGTTCCAGGTGACCTACAGCTTGATCAAGGCGACGTTGTTCGGCGCGGCGATCGCGTTCCTGTGCACGTTCGAAGGCTACATGACGTTCGGCGGCGCCGAGGGTGTGGGCAAGAGCACGGCGAAGGCCGTCGTGATCTCGTCCATCGCGATCCTCGTGCTCGACGCCGCCACTGCAGTCCTCCTCGCACCATACCTCCAGGCATGAAGCGACGCGACGAAGTTCTCGTGGGCATCGTGGCCACTGCGGCACTCGCATTGGCCATCGTGGGTTCCCTGTTCCTGGCACGCGGCGGGCTGCTGCCGGGCTACAAGCTGCACGCGGTCTTCCCGTGGGGCGCCGGGCTGCGTCAGGGCCAGCCGGTCATGCTCTCGGGCGTCACCGTGGGCTACGTCGACGCCGTGGACATCCGCCGCGACGGCAAGCTGCTCGTCACGATGCGCATCTACAAGCAGTATCAGGTGCCGAAGGGCACGAGCTCCAAGGTCGCGCCCAACGGCGTGTTCGGCGACATGATGGTCGCGATGACCCCGACGGAGGCGACCGACGACATGTATGTGGTGGGCGACACGATCCCCGCCGGTTCACCGTCGATCGGTATCGGTGAAGTGCTGGCCAAGGTCGATTCGATCTCCGGCGACGTGCGTGCCCTGACGTCGGCGTTGCGCGGCGAACTCGTGGACCGCGGCGGGCTCACCGACATCCGGAAGACGGTCTCGGCCGCGAACGAGCTGATCTCGACGTTGCAGCAGATCGCCGAGACCCAGTCGCGCGAACTCACGAAGACGCAGGAGTCGATGCGGCGCGTGGCCAATGCGATCGACTCCGCGCGGGTGGACTCGACGTTCCGCTCGGTGGGCGATCTCACGAAGAACGTGTCGGAGCTCACGAACGATCTGCGCGGGACGACGCAGCAGTTGAGCGGGATCCTCGCGAAGCTCGACAGCAAGCAGGGCAGCGCGGGCATGCTGCTCAATGACGACGGGATGTATCGCGATGTGCGGTCGTTGTTGCAGCGGCTGGATTCGTTGACGCTCGACTTCCAGAAGAATCCGCGGAAGTATATCAACCTCTCGATCTTCTAGGTGCAGCGCTGCCCGAAGCGGCCGTGACGTGCTCCGCAC
>JADYYN010000262.1 GCA_020853635.1 Gemmatimonadaceae bacterium | reverse complement strand
TACGACGTCTCGTTCACGCGCCGCACGCGGCGGATGAAGTTCGCGCCCCAGTCCTGCACCGGCTTCGACCCGTCGAACCGCAACGTACGCAGCGGGATCGCGATCTCGGCGATCCACGAGCTGTCCGTCATCCGCGTGCGCACCTGGATGATCCCTTCCCACGCATCCACCACGGTGCGCGAGTCGTTGAACACCTGCTCGTCGCGCACCGCCCCATGCGGGTTGACCGCGAAGAGGAACGAGTTGCGGCGGTCGAGGAAGGTGTCGAACGCGACGCCGAAGATGTCGCTGTCACCGGAGCTGAAATCGCGCTCCAGACCGGCGGTGATCGCGCGCTGCGGCTCCGGATCCATGTTCTCGGCGCCGATGTAGAGGTGCTCCGCGTCGTAGAGCACGCGCACGACCGTCGGGAAGGTCGCTGGCATGCCGGTGTTCGGGAGCTGCTGGCGGAAATCGGTGATGCGTTCGGCCGTCGCCCAGGCGGCCTCGTCGAGCCGGCCGTCGATCACGGGGGCGCGGTCCGCGCGTGTCGGCCGCATGGCCGGGCGCGGCGCCAGCTCCGGGTTCACGTAGCCGTTGGTCGCCATGCTCCCGGCCGCGGGGGCCCCCGACTCCTGGGCCGCGAGGGGAATCCCGAGAGGAGAGGCGGGACCAGCCGCGAGAGCAGCCGAGAGAATCGGCCCGCACAGCAGGGCACGGACGACCGGGGCGCGACGGGTTCTCATCGAGGGTTCTACGTGGGTCGGCGACACAAGGTTGGCCGTGCGGCGCTGCATCGCTTCCGGGGATTCGCCCGGGGATTCGCCCGGGGATTCACTTGGGGACGACGAAG
This sequence comes from Gemmatimonadaceae bacterium, assembly GCA_020853635.1. Lineage (GTDB taxonomy): Bacteria > Gemmatimonadota > Gemmatimonadetes > Gemmatimonadales > Gemmatimonadaceae > Pseudogemmatithrix. Next base: position 1,802 of record JADYYN010000262.1, on the reverse strand, counting down.
CGCCCGGTCCGGGGGCCGGGCGCGCGGAGGAGGCGCACGAGTGGCCAGGGGCGGAATCGAACCGCCGACACGCGGATTTTCAGTCCGCTGCTCTACCATCTGAGCTACCTGGCCAAGGACTCGAAACCTAAGGAGTCCACATCGCTTCGCCAACCCCTTGGCAAGCCACTACTTGCCCTGCGTCACCGAGGGAACGACCCTTCGGTGGTCGCCGCCGACCGATGCGGCCCGACGCCGGGACCGAGCGGCAACGCCTTGCGGCGCCGGACTGTCGAACCGGGGTTCCCGCACCTCCTTGCGACCTCAGCCACGCCCACACCCATGCTTCGGCGCCTCCTCTTCGCCCTCGCTCTCGCCGCACCATCCGCCGGCGGCGCACAGGGTCCCGCGCTCCGTGTCCCCGTCACCGTGGACACACTCCCCAACGGCCTCACGCTGATCGTGCACGAGGACCGCACCGTCCCCGTCGTGACGACCAACGTCTGGTACCATGTCGGCTCGGGCGACGAGAAGGTCGGCCGCACCGGCTTCGCCCACCTCTTCGAGCACCTGATGTTCATGGGGTCGAAGCATGCGCCCTACCCGCAGTTCGATCGTCTGCTCGAGGCGGCCGGGGCCAACAACAACGGCTCCACCAATCCCGACCGCACGAACTACTACGAGTCGGGCCCGGCGAGCGCACTGCCGCTCATGCTCTGGCTCGAGGCCGACCGCCTCGGCTGGATGCTGGAGACGATGGACGTGCCCAAGGTGGACCTCCAGCGCGATGTCGTGAAGAACGAGCGTCGCCAGAGCTACGAGAACCAGCCCTATGGCCTCGCGTTCGAGAACCTCGCGGCGGCGATCTATCCGCCGGGGCATCCGTATTCGTGGAGCACCATCGGTTCCATGGATGATCTCTCCGCCGCGTCGCTCGAGGACGTGAAGGAGTTCTTCCGCACCTACTACGCGCCCAATAACGCGACCATCGTCGTCGCTGGCGCCGTGGACCCCGACTCGGTGCGGCAGGCCGTGCGCACCATGTTCGCCGAGATCCCGCGGGGACCGGCGATCACGCGCCCCACGCCTGCGCCCTTCACCTTGCGCGACACGGTGATCACGCTCGAGGACCGCGTGCAGCTCCCGCGCGTCTATCTGGCCTGGCACACCGTCGCCGAGTTCTCGGCCGATGACGCGGCGCTCGACATCGCCTCGTATGTGCTCAGCGGCGCGCGCAACTCGCGGCTCACGCAGGCGCTCGTCTACGACCGCGAGATCGCGACATCGGCGAGCGCCTTCAACTCGTCCAAGCGGCTCGACGGGGACTTCATGGTCGTTGCCACCGCGCGCCCCGGATTCGCGCTCGATACGCTCAAGTCGGTCATCGACGCGGAGCTCGGGCGTCTCGCCTCCGGCGGACCCACCGCACGCGAGCTCGAGCAGGCGAAGAACGCCATCGAGGCCCAGTTCCTCAACCGTCTCGAGTTCTCGAGCGCCAAGGCCGACCAGCTCAACGCGTACTTCTACGCCAAGGGCACCCCCGACTGGTTCCAGCAGGATCTCGAGCGCTACCGGCGTGTCACCGCCGCCGACGTGCAGCGCGTCGTGCGGCGGTACCTGCTCGCCGGCCGCGTCACGCTGAGCGTCGTTCCGCAGGGCAAGTAGGAACTCGCCGCCACACGGAGGATCGTCCAGTGCTCCACCTCCCTCTCGCGGCGCCGCGCGCCTCCCGTCCCGCCGCGTATACCCTGCTTCTGCTCGCCGGTGCCGCGCTACCGCTCACGGCACAGCAGTCGTTCGATCGGACGCGTCCGCCCGCGCTC
>JADYYN010000261.1 GCA_020853635.1 Gemmatimonadaceae bacterium | reverse complement strand
GATGGAGTCGCGGCAGAGGAAGTTCACCTTGATCTGCATCGGGTACCCCATCCACCCGACGATGTCGATGTTGTCCCAGCCTTCCTTATTGTCGCCGCGCGGCGGGTAATAGTTGATCCGCACCACGTGGCTGAAGCCGTCATACAGCTCGGGATACGTCTCCGGCTGCAGGATGGTGTGCAGCACGGAGAGCTTGGACTCCTCCTTCGTCTTGAACGAGGCCGGGTCGTCCAGCACTTCGCCGTCGCGATTGCCGAGGATGTTGGTGGAGTACCAGCCCGCGAGGCCGAGCATGCGCGCCTTGATGCCCGGCGCGATCACGGTCTTCATCCACGTCTGGCCGGTCTTGAAGTCCTTGCCCGAGATCGGCACGCCCTTCTGCTCAGCGAGCTGGATCAGCGCCGCGCAATCCACCGCAAGGTTCGGGGCACCGTTGCAGTAGGCGACGCCCTCCATGATGCAGGCCCAGGCGTAGAGCATCGACGGCGCGATGTCGGCGTGGTCCTGCTCCATCGCTGCTTCGAAGGCCGCGATGGACGCATGCACCGCGCTCGGCTTGATGAAGATCTCGGTGGAACCGCACCACACCGCCACCACACGATCGAGTCCGTTGGCCTGCTTGAAGTCGCGGATGTCCTGCCGCAGCTGCTCGGCCAGGTCGCGCTTGTTCTTGCCCGTCTTCACGTTGGTGCCGTGCAAGCGCGTGACGTAGCGCTGGTCGAACACCGCCTTCATCGGCTTGATGCCGGAGAGGAAGTCCTTGAGCGGTTCGAGGTCCTGCGGGGTGAGCACACCGGCCTTCTTGGCGGCGGTGTAGGCGTCATCGGGAATGGGGTCCCAGGCGCCGAACACGATGTCCTTGAGCGCCGCCAGCGGCACGAAGTCCTTGATCAGCGGCGCCCGCTTCTCGGTGCGCTTGCCCAGTCGGATGGTCGCCATCTGCGTGAGCGAACCGATGGGACTCGAGGTGCCGCGGCGCACCCCCTCCACACCAGCCATGAACGTCGTGGCCACGGCGCCGAGGCCGGGGGTGAGGATACCGAGTTTGCCGGTGGCGGGACGCACAGTGGAACGGGTCATTCGAGAGGAGTCTCCAGTCAGGCCACGGAGCCGGCGTCGGCAGTGACGCGGGCGACATGGCGAATACGTTGAACGAAGGTGATGCAGGCCGTCGTTGCCAATACGGTGATGACGGACGCCAGGATCCAGCCATCGAGCGCGAGCCCGAAGAAGGCCTGCGGCGCCGCCAGCAGAGCGATGCGCTCGGGACGCTCCATCATCCCGACACCCTTCATCTCCACCCCGAGCCCCTCGGCGCGCGCCCGCGTGTACGAGGTCAACATCGTCGCTAGCAAGGCCACGATGCAGACGACGACGAGCGGCGCCGAACGGAAGCGGGCATCGGTCGCATAGAAGTACGTGAGGCCCCCGAAGAGTGCCCCGTCGGCGACACGATCGAGCGTGGAATCGTAGAAGGCGCCGAACACCGTGGACTTCCCGGTGCGGCGCGCCACCGTGCCGTCGACGACGTCGAAGAACGCCGTGAGGCCGAGCGTCCAGCCGGCGAGGGAGATATACCCGCGGGCGAAGATCAGCCCGGCGGCGCACGTGCAGAGCGTCCCCGCCGTCGTGATGACGTTCGGAGAGATGCGGTGCCGCACCGACCATTCCACGATGGGTTCGATCAGGGCGAGGTACCCGACCTTGATCCAACCCCAGAGCTTCACCATACCGAAGGACCGGCTACGCGCGACGCCCGCTTACCGGTTGCGGGGGATGACGTTAGCACCACGCGGACGCCCTCGCGCCCGATGCGATGCAAGCTATCGGGCGTGTATCGGCCGGGCAACGGGCTGGTGTCAGTTCTTGTGACAGCCGCTCAATACAAGAGATACGGTTTGACCCGGCGCTGATACGCCACGATCGACGGCTGCAGGCGGTCGATGATCTCGTCGGGGTCGTCCCCGCGGAGCAGCGCCTCGCGCGCCGCCGGCATGCCGAACCGATCGTCGAAGGTGCGCGCGTTGAGCTTCATTGAGTCCGCGTGCTCGCGTCCCAGCGCCCAGAGGATCGCCGCCCCCACGCGCGCGACCTGCATCCGATCGCGATCGACCACGACGATCCGCACCATCGGGATATTCTTCCCGGCGAACTTCGCGTCTCCTGGCTTCTCCGGTGTCACGCGCACGGCCTCGAACTTCACGCCGCCCAGACCGTACTCCTCGAGGCGCTTGGCCACGCGCGGGGCGTCCATCCACGACGCCCCGAACTGCTGGAACGGCTGCGGCGTCCCGCGTCCAACGGACAAGTTCGATCCCTCGAACGGCACCAGCGTCGGATACGTGAGCGCGCTCGTGAGCGAGGTCATCGAGGGCGACGGCACCACCCAAGCCAGACCCGTCTCGTCCCACCACATGCTGCGCCGATACCCACCCATCTTCACCACCGAGAGCTGCACCGGGATCTTCAGCTCGTCGGCGAACCAGCGGGCGAGTTCGCCGTTCGTCAGGCCGTGCCGCAACGGTGCGGGATAGAGCGCGTACGCCTTGCCGCGCTTGGCCGGCGTCGGGTCGTCCGGGTTCGCGAGCGTCGAGTCGAGCAGTGCCCCTTCCATGCGCCCGCCGAGCGGGTTCGGTCGGTCGAGGACGATGAAGGGGATGTTGTTCCGCGCGGCAGCACGCATGCCGTAGACCATCACACCCACGTAGGTCCAGGTGCGCGTGCCGATGTCCGAGAGGTCGAACACCAGGCCGTCGAGATCCTTGAGCAGCGAGTCCGGCGGGGGCACGGTGCCGTTGCGATACAGCGAGTGCACCATGAGCCCGGTCTTCGGATCCACCATGTCGGGCAGATTCTCGGTGTCCTCGGTGCCGCGGATCCCGTGCTCCGGGGAGAACAGGCGCACCACCTGTACATTCGCCCGCTTGGCGCGAGGATCCTGTGTCAACCGGTCCACGATCGACACACCCTCGGCGTCGACCCCGGTGTGGTTCGTGATGATGCCAAGCCGCCGCCCGGCGATAACTTGGAGGGAGTCCTGAAGCAGCACGGTCATGCCGACGCGGAACGTCGACTGGGCCGAGCGCGTATTCGAGGCAGCCGGCGCACTCTGTGCCTCGGGTGCCCTCGCGCAGGCGGCGCTCGTCAGGACCAGCAGGAGATAGATCGGCGGTAGTGAGCCGACCGCACGCTGCAGCACCGATCGCCGAGTCGGCGTCTTGGCCGACCACACGCCTTTCCGTCCCACAGCCCGCTCGCCCTGATGTCGCACTCGAACGTCCTCCGTTTGGCCGGCCTTGCCGGCGTGATCGTCGCCTTCGGTTGCGCGACGTCCGTCAGTCCTGCCCCGACGCCCCAGCCGGGCCCGGGTCACCTGCGCGACGTGCCGCCCGCGCTCAGCGGTCCGCTCCCAGCCAGCGCTACGGCCTGGGTGGACCAGACGCTGCGCCGCCTGACCCTCCGCGAGCGCGTCGCCCAGATGCACATGTTCTGGCTCCTCGGGGACTATACCAGCACCGGCGACTCCACGTTCGCGATGGCTGTGGAACGGGTCGAGCTCGACAAGGTCGGCGGCGTCATCATGTCCCTCGGCTCGCCGATCGAAGTGGCGGCGAAGGTCAACGCCCTTCAGGCGCGTGCCGCGGTACCGCTGCTCGTCGGCTCGGACGTCGAGCCCGGGCTCGGCCGGCTCGAAGGCGGGACGTTCAGCCCCAGCCTGCTCCGCGGCGGCGACGCGACCGTGCTGCCCAGCAACATGGCGATCGGCGCGACCGGCAGCGAGGCGTTCGCACGGGAGGCGGGCCGCATCACCGGTGTAGAGTCCCGCGCGATCGGCATCCACGTGGGCTTCGCACCGTCGGTGGACGTGAACAACAATCCGGCCAACCCGGTGATCAACGTGCGGTCGTTCGGCGGGGAGCCCAACGCGGTCTCGCGGCTCGGCGCCGCGTTCATCGAGGGCATGCAGGGCGCTGGCGTGGCGGCGACGATGAAGCACTTCCCCGGCCACGGCGACACCGACACCGACTCCCACCTGGCCATGCCCATCGTGACCGCCTCCCGCGAACGTCTCGACTCGCTCGAACTCAAGCCGTTCCGTGCGGCGATCGCCGCGGGCGTCGCGGCCGTGATGAGCGCGCATGTCGCGCTCCCGGCCGTGGTCGGCGATTCGACGCCGGCGACACTTGTCGCCTCCGTGCTCTCGGGACTCCTGCGCGACTCGCTGCACTTCACCGGCGTGACGTTCACCGACGCGATGGACATGCGTGGCATCGGAGCGGGTTACACCACCGAGGTGAGTTCGATCGCCGCGGTGAAGGCCGGCGTCGATGTGCTGCTCATGCCGGCCGACATCCCGGCGTCGATCGCCGCCGTCACCGCCGCGGTGGAGCGCGGCGAGATCAGCGAGGAGCGCATCAACACCTCGGTGCGCCGTCTGCTCGAACTCAAGGTGCGCACCGGCGCCGTGCAACGACCGATCGTCTCGCTCGACTCCCTTCGCGAGGTCGTCGGCTCCACGGCGCATCGCCGCACCGCCGACCTCATCGCCGAGCACGCGATCACGTTGCTGCGCGACGACGACCGCCAGCTCCCCCTCGTGACCGGGGCCAACGCGCCGCGCACGGCGATCATCACGTTCTCGGGCGAGCTCGACGTGCAGGCCGGCCGCACGTTCAGCGCCGAGCTGCGCAGCGCACTGCCGCAGAGTCGTGTGCTGCGCATCGCACCGACCACTCCGCGCGCGCGGCTCGACTCGCTGCTGCGCCCGGGCGAACGCGTGGTCCTCGCCACCTTCGTCCGCACCATCGAGGGTGAAGGCCGCTTCTCGGTGGGCGAACACATCGCCAAGTGGATCGACTCGGTGGCGATGGTGCATCGCACCACCGTGGTCGCGTTCTCCAATCCGTACGTGATCCGCGAGTTCGGCTGGGTCGGCTCGTATGTCGCGACGTTCGGTCGTGGCGACGCGATGGAACGCGCGGCCGCGCGGGCACTCGTGGGGCGCGTGCCGTTCCGCGGGCGGGCACCGATCGCGCTGCCCGGCTTCTTCGCGGTCGGCGACGGGATGGTGACCGACTCCGCGCAGGCCCCGCGTTCGCTCGCCGACACCGTGCAGTCACTCCTCGATCGCGCGGTGCGTGACTCGGTGTTCCCCGGTGCGATCGCCGTCATCGGCAACCGCGCGGGGATCGTGACGCAGGTGACCTCCGGTCGCATCGACTGGGCCGCCGACGCGCCGGCGCCAGACCTCAACACGATGTGGGACATCGCGTCGCTCACGAAGGTCGTGGGCATGACCACCGCGATGATGCAGCTCGTGGAGACCGAGAAGGTGATCCTCGATGCGCCCGCACAGCGCTATCTGCCCGAGTGGACCGGGCGCAACAAGGATCGCGTGACGGTGCGGCACCTGCTCACCCATTCCTCGGGCCTGCCGGCGTTCATCCAGATGTGGAAGTTCACGAGCACCGCCGACTCCGCACGGCAACTCGTGCTCAACGCGCCGCTCGACACGCTGCCTGGCGCGCGCATGGTCTACTCCGATCTCGGCGCCATCCTCCTCGGCATGATCGTCGAGCGCGTGAGCGGTGAGACGCTCGACGGCTATCTCGCCACGCACGTCTTCACACCGCTCAAGATGACCGACACGCGCTATCGCCCGACGGCGGACGTGCTCGCACGCGTCGCGCCCACGGAGAAGGATCCGTGGCGCGGACGGCATCTGCGCGGCGAGGTGCACGACGAGAATGCCTTCCTGCTCGGCGGGGTCTCGGCGCACGCGGGACTGTTCAGCAGTGCACATGACCTGGCCCGCTTCGCACGCGCCATGCTCAACGGCGGCACACTCGACGGCGCGCGCATCGTGCAGGCGCAGACGATCCGCGACTTCACCCGCGCGCAGAACATCGTGCTCTCGCACCGCGCGCTCGGCTGGGAGACGCCCAACGGCAGTAACTCGGCCGGTCGCAAACTCCGTCGTCCGGCGTTCGGCCACACCGGCTTCACGGGGACGAGCATCTGGATCGACCCGTCCACCGACCTGTTCATCGTGCTGCTGACGAACCGCGTGAACCCGTCGCGCGAGAACTCGCGGATCGGGCCGGTGCGCACCACCATCGCCGACCTCGCCGTGACGCAGTCGCAGGCACTCAACGCGAAGAGCGCGCTGCGCGGCACGCCGTAACCGGTGACCACGGCGCCAGCCGGGCACGTCCGGCCGCTCACGTCGCTGCGGTTCGTCGCGGCCTTCTGGGTGCTGTGCCATCACGCGCTTCCTCGGGAGCGCGCGGGGGCGGCAGGCGCGGCGTTCGCCGAGACGGGATGGCTCGGCGTGTCGCTGTTCTTCGTGTTGTCCGGTTTCCTGCTCATGCTGCGGTACGCGCCTGACGGCGCGCTGCGCGGCAGCAAGAGGGACTTCTGGCTCGAACGTGTCGCCCGGCTCGCGCCGACGTATCTCCTCGCGCTGACATTCGCACTGCCGCTGCTCGTCCGCGATGCGCGGGTGCAGGACCTCAGCGCCTCGCTCACCGCGTGGATTGCCGTGAGCGCGCTGACGCTGCAGCAGGCCTGGCGCCCGGAGACGGCGTGTGCGTGGAACTGTCCGGCCTGGTCGCTCTCGGTGGAGACGTGGTTCTACCTGGTCTTTCCGTTGCTCTTCGTCGTCCTCGGACGCTGGCTGATGCGTGCCCCGAGCCGCGGCGCGCTGCTGCTCGGCGGCAGCATGGTCGCGTCAATCGTGATCTTCCCGACGCTCGAGTCGCTCAGCGGCGCCTGGCCACTGCCGCTGTTCTCTCTGTCGCCGCTCAGCCGCTGGCCGGAGTTCACGGCCGGCATCGGACTCGCGGCCCTCGCGGCGCGCTGGCGCCCGGCTGACGCACGCGGCGGTTGGATCGCGCTGTCCTTGGGCCTGGTCTGGATCGCCTCGACGATCGTGAACCGGTCCGCCATCGTCGCCGCAGGAGGTCATCTGCTGCCGCTCGCCTTGCCAGGGTTCGCACTGGTGATCCTCGGTGCGTGGGGACTGCGCGGCGTCCGCGCCGGGGTCCTCGAGTCCCCGGGGCTGGTGTTACTCGGCGAAGCGTCGTACGCGCTCTACCTGCTCCATGCCCCGCTGCACTCGTATGTTCTGGCGCTGACCAATCGTGTGGTGGGACGAGGGTTCGACACGAGTTGGGCGGTGTTCTCGCTCTACGTGCCGTTGGCGCTCGGACTGTCGGTCGCGGTGTACCATTGGGTGGAGCGGCCGGCTCGGGCGCGTCTCAGGGCTCGGTTCGGGATCACCCGTCCGAACGACCCAGCCACGGCTCGCGCTTGACTTGGCCGCCGGAACTTCCGACTCTATATTCAGCTTAGTTCGGCGAGCCGCCATCCCGCGGCGCCACATCCCTCTGGAGGGACGCGATGAGCACGATGAACGCCCCGGAAGTCGCGGTCACGATCACCTCGGCCGCCGCAGTCGAAGTGCAGAAGTTCATGGTCGCTGAGAACGTGACCCCCGAAGTCGGCGGGCTCCGCGTCAGCGTGCAGCCCGGCGGATGCTCGGGCTTCAAGTACAGCCTCCTCATTGAAGACAAGGCCGCCGAGGACGACACGATCCTCTCGCAGGGCGCCTTCAACGTCTTCGTCGATCCGTTTTCGATGCAGTACCTCAACGGCGTCGTGATCGACTACGTGACGTCCATGCAGGGCTCAGGCTTCACCTTCAAGAATCCGAACGCCTCCGGCGGATGCGGATGCGGCAGCAGCTTCTCCGCGTAAGGTGACCGCAGGCTGATGGTCGACGGGCGTCCCACAAGGGCGCCCGTCCTCGTTTCCCCCCGACTCCACCTGCCATGAGCGCTGGCGCATTCACCGCCCTCGACTGGGCGATCCTCATCCTGTATCTGGTCGGCACCACCGCGCTCGGTGTGTGGCTCGGTCGCGACCAGAAGGATGCCAAGGACTACTTCGTCGCCGGCGGCACCATCCCGTGGTGGGCCGTGCTGTTCTCCATCGTCGCGACGGAGACGAGCGCGCTCACGTTCATCTCCATCCCGGGACTCGCCTACCTCGGCGACTTCACGTTCCTGCAGGTGGCGCTCGGCTACGTGATCGGGCGCATCATCATCGCGTTCACCCTGCTGCCCAAGTACGTCGAGGGCGAGCTGGTCACGGCGTACGCACTGCTCGAGCAGCGCTTCGGCACGTCAACCCGGCGCTTCGCGTCGGTGACCTTCATGGTCACTCGCGCGTTCGGCGACTCGGTCCGCGTCTTCGCGACCGCGATCCCCATCGCGCTCATTCTCGGACCCGTGCTGCCGGGCATGAACGTGACGCCCATCGCCATCCTCGCGCTCGGCGCGACCACCCTGCTCTACACGTACCACGGCGGCATGAAGGCCGTGGTGTGGACCGACGTCATCCAGACCTTCGTGTACATCGGCGGCGGCATCGGTGCGTTGTTCCTGATCGGCAATGCGGTGGACGGTGGCTGGAGTGCCATCCTCACACGCGCCGGTGAAGCGGGCAAACTCAAGTTCATCGACACGTACACGGGCATGGACCGCCCGCACACGATCTTCGCGGGCATCCTCGGCGGCACGTTCCTCTCCATGGCCTCACATGGCGCGGACCAGATCATCGTGCAGCGTTTGCTCACCTCGGGTTCGCTCCGCGATGCCCGTCGCGCACTGATCGGCAGCGGATTCGCCGTGCTCACGCAGTTCGCGCTGTTCCTCGTGATCGGCATGGGCCTCTGGGCGTTCTACGATGCCCGCACGTTCAGCGCGCCCGACCGCATCTTCCCCACGTTCATCATCGAGGAGATGCCGCCGGGCATGACCGGCCTCGTCATCGCGGCCATCCTCGCTGCGGCCATGAGCACGATCTCGGGCGCGCTCAATTCGCTCTCCGCCGCCACCACATACGACCTCTGGGCACCATTGCGCGGCAAGCCGGCGACCCCCGAAGAGACCTTCAGGGCTTCCAAGGTGTTCACGCTGGTGTGGGCCGCCATCCTCATCGGTGGTGCCCTGCTCTACAAGGCCGAGGGCACACCGGTCGTGGTGATCGCGCTGTCGATCGCGTCGTTCACGTACGGCGGTCTGCTCGGCGCGTTCTTCCTCGCGATGTTGTGGCCGCGCGCCATTCAGCGCGACGCGATCACCGGCATGGCGGTGGGGATCGGCACCATGTCCATCATCGTGTTCGCGGGTCGCATCGCGGCTGCGATCCCGGCGCTAGCCGGCCCGCTCGCGCCGGTGATCGGGATCGCGTGGCCCTGGTTCGTGCTGATCGGTACCACGATCACGTTCGGAACGGGTATCTTGTCCTCACTCACACACGCCATGCCCACCACGGCGCGGCGCGTCTGATCCTTCGTCCGGCCGCGCGGTCCGTCGCGCAGCCAATCTCCACCCGGGCGCTCCGCTGCGGAGCACCTCAACAGACAGAGAAGAGTCCGCAATGTCGCATCTGGTCGTCGGAGTCGATGGCGGTGGCAGCAAGACACAGGTGATCGTGGCCGATGGTCGCGGGAAGGAACTCGCGACGCTCACCGGCACCGGCAGCGCGATCCGCCCCGGCGAAGCGCTGCACTCGGCCGAGGTGATCGGCGCGCTGGTGCGCGATGCACTCGCGATGACCGAGAGCGAGGACCGTCCGCGCACGCTCGTCGTGGGCGTCGCCGGTGCCGGACGCGAGAAGGAGCGCAAGCAGCTGCTCCGCGCACTCGAGGGCGAGAACCTCGCCGACGACGTGCAGGTGGTGACGGACGCAGAAGTCGCGATGGAAGACGCGTTCGGCGAAGGCGCGGGCATCCTGCTCGTCTCGGGGACGGGCTCGGTGGCGTTCGGACGCGGGCCCACGGGCACGATGTTGCGCTGTGGCGGCTGGGGCCCCACCTGCGGCGACGAGGGCAGCGGTGCCTGGATCGGGCGTCGCGCGTTGAGTGTGGTGACGGCCTCGCACGACGGACGTGAGCCCGAGACGCGCCTCGTGGGCGCGGTGCTCACCGCCCTCGAGCTCGACGAGGTGGACGACCTCATCGCCTGGGCCGCGGCCGCCACGCCCAAGCAGCTCGCCGAACTCGCGGTGCCCGTGCTCACGTTGGCGGCCGAGCGGGATCTACGCGCCAACTCCATCTGCACCATCGCCGCCGAGGAACTGGTGGTGCATGTGCGGACGCTGGCGCGCCAGTTGTTCGTCGATGAACGCGCGGCCGTGCCGGTGGCACTGGCCGGTGGCATGATGAAGCGTGGCTCGTTCCTGCGTCGCCTCGTGGAGCACCGCCTCAAGTCGGCGGTGCCGGGCGCGCATCTGCACGGCGACGAGGTGCTGCCGGCGCGCGGTGCGGTGAAGCTCGCGCGCCGGGTGTTGGCCGGGGTCTAGTCGACCGACTCGAAGGAGTGCGGCGGCAATCCGCGACGTAGCCGCGAGTTGCGATAGCCGTAGAGCGCGTAAAGCACGAGTCCGATCGCCAGCCAGATGCCGAAGCCGTACCACGCGCGCGCCGGCAGGCCCCACATCACGAAGAAACACGCCGACGCACCGCCAAGCCCGACGAACCACACGCCCGGCACCTTGAACGGACGCGGGCGGTCGGGCTCGATCACGCGCAGCACCAGCACCCCAAGGCACACCAGCACGAACGCGAACAACGTGCCGATGTTGGTGAGATCGTAGGTCGCCACGTCATCCGCGACCAGTGCGGCGAGACCCACGCACACGCCCGTGATGATGGTGGTCACGTGCGGCGTGCGGTATTTGGGATGCAGTTTGGCCGCACCCTTGGGGAGCAGGCCGTCGCGCGCCATCGAGTAGAAGATGCGCGGCTGACCGTACTGGAACACGAGCAGCACGGCCGCCATAGAGACGACCGCACCACCGGCGATGATCCACGAGAAGCGCTGCAGGCCCGCGATCTCAAAGGCATGCGCCAGCGGATCGGACGAGGCCAACTGCTGATACGGCACCAGGCCCGTCGCCACGGCACCGACGATCACGTAGATGAGCGTGCAGATGCCGAGCCCCCACAGCAGGCCGCGCGGCATGGTGCGCTGCGGATCCTTCACTTCCTCGGCCGCCGTGGAGATGGCGTCGAACCCGAT
>JADYYN010000260.1 GCA_020853635.1 Gemmatimonadaceae bacterium | reverse complement strand
GGGTGCGCGGCCGCGCTCGCCAAGGGGCCGGTGAAGGGCTATTGCGGCTTCGACCCCACGGCCGAGTCGCTGCACGTCGGGAACCTCGTCTCGATCATGGGCCTTGTGCGCCTCGCGCGCGCCGGGCACACCGCCGTCGCGCTCGTGGGTGGCGGCACGGCGATGATCGGGGATCCGAGCGGCAAGAGCGAGGAGCGGCCCATCCGCGAGCCGGAGGAGATCCGCGCCAACGCCGCCCTGATCGAGGCGCAGATCCGTCGGGTGATGACCAACGCCCTCGGCGACTCGGAGGCCGGCGCGCGCGTGATCTTCCGCAACAACGACGCGTGGCTCGGGCCGCTGCCGCTCATCGAGTTCCTGCGTGACACGGGAAAGCACTTCACCGTGAACTGGATGATGCAGAAGGACTCCGTGAAGTCCCGCCTCGAGGGCGGGATCTCGTTCACCGAGTTCAGCTACATGCTGCTGCAGGCGTACGACTTCCTGCGGCTGTACCAGGACGACACGGTCACGCTGCAGATCGGCGGGAGCGACCAGTTCGGGAACATCACCGCGGGGACCGAACTCGTCCGGCGCGCGGCGCGCGGCGAAGCGCACGGACTCACCTTCCCGCTGCTCACCGATGCCAGCGGGAAGAAGTTCGGCAAGACGGAATCGGGCGCGGTGTGGCTCGATGCCACGCGCACGAGCCCGTACCGCTTCTACCAGTTCTGGATCAACGCCGAGGACGGTGACGTGGGGCGGTTGCTGCGCACCTTCACGCTGCTCGACCGTGCGACGATCGAGGGGATCGAGGCGGCGCATGCGGCCGCGCCGCACCTGCGCGAGGGGCAGAAGCGGCTCGCGTGGGAGGTCACGACGATGATCCACGGCGAGGAGGCGGCGACGATCGCACGCCGCGTCTCCGACACGGTGTTCGACAAGAAGGCGGATCCGCACGCGCTCGACGACGCGGTGTTCACGACCCTCGCGGCGGAGATGCCGTCGGTGAGCGTGCACGCGGAGGATGGTCAGGTGGACGTCGTCGCGGTGCTCGAGCACGCCTTCTCGCTCTCGAAGACCGCGGCGCGCAAGCTCATCCAGCAGGGCGCCGTCTCGGTGAACGGCGGGAAGCTCGCGGCGGACGCGCAGAAGCTCCCGGTCTCCGAGGCCGTGCGCGGGCGCTGGATCTTCGTGCGGAAGGGCGGGCGCGACATCGCGGTGGGCGAGGTCGTGTGACCACGCCCACCGCCCTCGTTGATCAGCGCACGGTTCCCGGTAGCGAGAGGTTGCCCGACGCCACATCGAACACGTCCGCGACACAGAGCAAGGGATCGTGCACGCTCGCGTTCACCTTGAGTGCGGCGGTGACACCATCGAATCGGAACGCCTCCGGAAAGCCGAGTTCCTTGAGCGGCACCCGTACGCGCACGAAGTCGCTGGTGATCTCGGGGTCGTAACCGGGACTGTCGATGAAGAGCGGGAGGCCAGGCCACGTCGCCGGCAAGCGCGGCGTCGTGCCGGGCGGGATGTCGCGGACCTTCAACGCCCCGGTTCCACAGGCATCATCAGGGACCAGCACCACCCAGTGCGAGTGCCACAGATCCCCGTCATTCGCCGCGTCTCCATCGCCGTTCTCGTCGTACTTCGGCGTGTCGTCGAAGTCGGGATGCGCGGTGGCCGCCAGGGCGAGCGTGCCCGACTTCCCTTCAAAGCCTGCGGTGGCGGGATCAAGACTCACTGGCCACACGTAGCTGAACACCGAGCTTCCGGCAAGCGCTCCCGTGCGCGCGGGCCGAACCGTCCCTGCCGACGCGGACACGCGCTCGGTGAAGACGAGGTGTGTGCCTTTGCGTTCGACGTTGGTCCAGACGAGATCGAAGGCCTCGAGCTTCGCCACCCCGGTGGCGCTACGTGCATCCTTGGCGGCTGAGCTGATGCCATCCTGGGTGCGAAGGGTGTGCAAGGTGCCGCCGGCGCCAGCGAGTGACACGAGGGCGACGAGCGCGATGAGGCGCGGTGAACGACGGGACATTCTCGACTCCGGTCTGATGGTTAGGACTCCTACGTACTTGGCAATATGCTAAGGAGTCCTTAGGTTCTCGTCAATGGCATCTCGACGCACCGCCCCCGACCCACTCGCGCGCCAGGTCGCCTTCGGTCTGTCGACCGTCGGGCTCGCCCTGCGCGCCGACGCCTGGCGCACCGGCAGCGCGAGAAGTCTCACACCGACGCAGGGGCGCATCCTCGCCATCCTCGCGTCTCGCGCCGGACCGATGCGGCCGGGCGCGCTCGCAGCTTCGCTCGCGGTGTCGGCGCCGACGGCGAGCGACGCGATCCGCTCCCTTGAGGAGAAGGGACTCGTGCGTCGCGCGAGCGACGCGGACGACGGCCGCGCGACGGCGGTGCACTTGACGGACGCTGGCGCGGCAGCGGTCGCCGCTTGGGACCGGGGACCTGCTTTCGTGCTCGAGGCCGTGCGCGCCCTCACGACCAGCGAGCGTGGCGCGTTGGTGCGCGCGCTGGCGAAGGTGCTCCTCACCCTCGCCGACCGCGGGGAGATCCCGTCGGCACGCACCTGCGGATCCTGCGTCTTCTTCGCACCGCATGCGCACCGGCGGCGGGGCGTCGCCCCGCATCACTGCCGGTTCCTGGATGAGCCATTGGCCGAGACCGACGTGCGGCTTGATTGCCCCGACCATGAGCCCGCATCACCGACGGTGGTGCGAGAGGCGCTGGCGGCGTGGTCGAAGGTGTGAGAAGCGTGGCGCGGCGTTCAGACGGTACTCCGGTCCTGGGCTGGCGACCGCGCTCAGTGCGGGCAGTTGTCGCAGCCCGGGCCGCCCGCCTTCCTCGCGCGCGAAGAGCGCCACGCGCGCCGCACGAGGAATCCCACAGCGGCCGCGACGATCGCGAGGGCGATCAGCGTGTCGGCAGGCATCATCCGGCATACCCCATCGCGCGCCCGATGACCACCACGAGCCAGGCCGCCCCGTACGCGAGCAGCAGCATGTAGCCGAACTGCACCGCGGCCCAGTTCCACCCGATGCGGCCCCCACCTGCCTCACGCACCGTCACCGCGATCGTGCTCATGCACATCAGCGCGTAGACGTAGAAGACCATCAGCCCCACGGCGATGAGCGGCGTGTACGCCGGGCCGCCGCTCGCGTTCGTCTCGCTGCGCAGCCGGTCCTGCAGCGCCGACTCGTCCTCGGCGCCCACGCCGTAGATGGTGCCCATGGTCGAGACGAACACCTCGCGCGCCGCGAAGCTCGCGACGATGCTCACGCCGATCTTCCAGTCGTAGCCGAGCGGGCGCACCACCGGCTCGATCGCATGGCCGAAGCGGC
>JADYYN010000259.1 GCA_020853635.1 Gemmatimonadaceae bacterium | reverse complement strand
GCTCGGACTCTCGTCGGTCGTGATGATCTTCGACACCGGCACCGACATCCTGCGGGCGCGCCAGCTCGTGCAGGAACGCCTCAACCTGGCCCAGAACCGCCTCCCCGCCGTCGTGAAGCCGCCCGTGCTCATGGCGCCCTACTCGTCGCTCAGCCGCGTGCTCAAGGTCGGGCTCACGTCAGCGACACTATCGCAGATGGAGCTGAGCGAGCTTTCCCTCTGGACGATCCGGCCGCGCCTGATGTCGGTCAAAGGCGTCGCCAACGTCGCCATCTGGGGGCAGCGCGACACGCAGTGTCAGGTGCTGGGCGATCCGCAGCGGCTCCGCGCCGCCGGCGTGCCCCTCGATGCCGTGACCCGGGCCGCCGGCGACGCCGCGGTCATCAGTGCGGGAGGTTTCGTGGATACGCCGAACCTGCGCTTCAGCGTGGCGCAACTCGGACTCATCACCACGCCCGAGGACCTTGCGCGCACCGTCGTCGAGTTTAGGGGCGGCACGCCGATTCGGCTCGGCGATGTGGCGGAGGTGCGCATCGGCCATCCGGCGCCAATCGGAGATGCCGTGATCAACGACGGGCCGGGAATTCTCCTGATCGTCGAAAAGCAGCCGTGGGGCAACACGCTCGACGTCACGGCGGGGGTCGAAAAGGTCCTCGCTGAACTGAAGCCGGGGCTGCCGGGCGTGGACATGGATTCGACGATCTTTCGTCCCGCGACCTTCATCCAGCTTTCCATCGACCACCTGACCGAGGCGCTCTGGCTCGGTTGTCTGCTCGTCGTGGTCGTGCTCTGGTTCTTTCTCGGTGATTGGCGCACGACGGTCATCAGCCTGACGGCGATTCCGCTCTCGCTCGCGATCGCGCTGCTGTTGCTGCGCTGGCGGGGCGAGACGATCAACACGATGATTCTCGCCGGGCTCATCATCGCTCTGGGCGAAGTCGTGGACGACGCGATCATCGATGTGGAGAACATCCTGCGCCGGTTGCGCCAGAACCAGCTGCTCGCCGCGCCGCTGTCCGCGTTCAAGGTGGTGCTCAGCGCTTCGCTCGAGGTGCGTAGTGCGGTCGTATACGCGAGCGTGATCATCGTGCTCGTGTTCGTGCCGGTGTTCTTCCTGCCCGGACTGGCCGGCACATTCTTCCGGCCGCTGGCGCTGTCGTATATTCTCGCGATTGCCGCGTCGCTCGCCGTCGCGCTCACCGTTACACCCGCGTTGAGCCTGCTCCTGCTGCGCACGCATGCCGACCCGCACCGCGATGCGTGGCTCGCCCGGAAAATGAAGGCGGCCTATCGCGGCATCCTGCCGCGACTCGCCCATCGACCGGGACTCGCGCTCGGCGTGCTCGTGCTCGCTTTCGCGTTCACCGGTTGGGTGTGGCAGACGCGGCTCGGTGAGGAGTTCCTGCCCAACTTCAAGGAACGTGACTTCCTCATGCATTGGCTGGAGAAGCCGAATACATCCGTCGAAGCCAGTACGCGCATCACCATCGCGGCCAGCAAGGACCTGCGCGCCATCCCCGGCGTGCGCAACCAGGGCGCCCACATTGGGCGGGCCGAGGTCGCGGACGAAGTCGTCGGATCCGACTTCACGGAGTTGTGGATCAGCCTCGCGCCTGAGGTCGACTACGACTCGACCATCGCGAAGGTGCAGGCCGTCGTCGACAGCTACCCGGGCCTCGTGCGCGACCTGCTCACGTTCCTGCGCGAACGGATCAAGGAAGTGCTGACCGGGGCGAGTGCGAGCATCGTCGTCCGCATCTACGGTCCCGACCTCGATACGTTGCGCCGGCACGCCGCGGAGGTCGGTGCCGCGCTCAAGGATGTTCCCGGCGTCAGCGCCCTCAAAGTCGAGCCGCAGACGCTCGTGCCGCAGATCACGATCAAGTTGCGGCCCGACGCGGCTGCGCTGCATGGGCTGACGGCTGGGCAGGTGCGCCGCGCGGTGACGACGCTCGTGAGCGGCCGCAAGGTGGGTGAAGTTTACCAGGAACAGAAAGTTCATGAGGTCACCGTGTGGAGCGTGCCCAGCGTGCGCGCCGACTACACGACCCTGCGCGAGCTCCTCATCGAAACGCCCACCGGCGGCCATGTCCGGCTGGCCGACGTGGCCGCCCTCGCTATCGTGCCCACTCCGAACGCCATCAAGCGCGAAGGCGCGTCTCGCCGCATCGATGTCACCTGCAACGTGTCGGGCCGGGCTCTGGGCGCGGTCGCGCGGGAAGTCGAGGCGCGAGTGGGCCAGGTGAACTTCACCCGTGGCTACCACCCCGAAGTGCTCGGCGAGTGGGCGGAGCGCCAGGCGGCGCAATCCCGGCTGCTGTGGCTCGGGCTGGCTTCGCTGGCGGGAATTCTTGTCCTGCTGCTGGCGGACTTCCAGTCGCTGCGCCTGGTGCTGCTGATCGCGCTCACTCTGCCGTTCGCGCTCATCGGAGGTGTCCTCGCCGCCTGGCTCGGCGGCGGCGTGTTGTCGCTCGGTTCGCTCGTGGGCTTCGTGACCGTCCTCGGGATCGCCGCGCGCAACGGCATCTTGCTCGTCAGCCACTACCGGCATCTCGAGAGCGAGGAGGGCCAGCCGTTCGGCCCGGCGCTGATCCTGCGCGGTTCCGAGGAGCGGCTCGTCCCGATCCTGATGACGGCCGCGACGGCCGCCTTCGCCTTGCTGCCCCTCGTGTTGAAGGGCAATGTGCCCGGCAACGAGATCGAGCGGCCGATGGCACTCGTCATTCTGGGCGGACTGGTGACGTCGACCCTGCTGAATCTTTTCCTGCTGCCGGCTCTGTTCGCGCGTTTCGGGAAGAGCAGGCGGAACTCGGGATAGGTCTCTAAGTCCGCATTTCGTCAGTTCGTTCCCGCCTGCGGGCGCGGCGGCGGCGCATCCGACGAAGGTCGAGGCCGCCCGTCGTGGGTGCGCAGCTCCATGATTTCAACGCGAGTGCAGTCCAGATCGATGGAATCTTTTCAGACGCGCATTGCATATTTGGCGTCGAGACTTCGGTCACAACCGTGGGAGGTACGCGTTGTTCATATGCGGCGCAAATGGGCATCATGCTCGGCAAGCGGTCGCATTTGCTTCGCCCAAGACCTATTGGAACGAACAAAAGCCGAGCATGAGTACTTCATTGTTCACGACCTCCTGCATCTCCGGCATTCCAATCGCGGACCCGTATAATGCGCTCTCATGAGAGCGCGCCTTCCGATCCATGGTCGCAAAGTCGCATCCAAGCGATTGGCGCGATACGGCGGCCCGCCCTCCCCTGGGCGCGTCGACGATACCACCCGGAACGTAGGTGATTCCGGGTGGACTGATCTCGTACCATTGGGCTGCCGACGGGACCGCCTCACGGGACGTGAGACGGACGAGCCACCCCCTCAAAAGGTGCGCTCGCTGTCCCGCCCTGCGCGCGTGAATCGACGCGACTAGGAGCGGGATTTTGTGCGAAACGAGAACGAATTCAGCACGGTTTTCGATGCGCGGAAGTGGTGCGCGGAGGCGCTTTTCGCGGGCCGTTTTCGGCGCGCCGGTTGGATCGAACGGCGCTCCCGAACGCGGGAGGGTATTGCGTCTGTAACCCAAAAGCACGGAGGACTTCCGCGGACCACTCCGGCTCGTCGCTGCCACTGACACGGGACCGGACGAGTGCACCGAAAACACGCTACCGCGAAACCGGTAGCGCGGATAGGCCGATCTCGGGGGACGCCGTCCGTTGAGTCACTGACTGCGGGCGGCCGTGATGGTAGGCATGATCACTGCCGGCATCATTCGCAACGGATCGAACTACCTCCAACACCACCTGCGCCGAAACGACTACTGGGCCGAAGGCGAGCAGGCCGTCCTCGGCGAGTGGATCGGCGACGGCGCGCGGGCGTTTGGTCTCGAGGGTTCCGTGACCGACGCGCCGTTCGAGGCGCTGCGCTGCAACCGTCATCCGGCCACGGGCGAAGAACTCACCGCGCTCGGCGCGAAAAAATCGGTCGCGTTCATCGACGTGCAGTTGTCCGCGCCGAAGGACGTCAGCGTGCTCGCGATGGTCGGCGGCGACGAGCGCGTGCGCGCGGCGTTCGCCGAGTCGGTCAAGGTCGTGCTCGCCGAGATGGAACGCTTCGCGGCGGTGCGCGAACGACGCGGCGAGGCGAAGCACTCGGAGTCG
>JADYYN010000258.1 GCA_020853635.1 Gemmatimonadaceae bacterium | reverse complement strand
GACAAGTACCGCGGCGCGATCCCCAGCGTGCGCGTCGTCGATGGCACACTCAAGAAGGGCATGAAGATCACCTTCGGTGCCTCGGAGTCGGTGTACGAGGTGCTCGACGTGGGCTACAACCAGCTGCGTCAGGTCCCCGCCCCGCAGCTCACCGCCGGCGAAGTCGGCTACGTGGTGGCCAGCGTGAAATCGGTGCGCGAGACCCGCGCCGGCGACACCATCTTCGACGCCGACAACAAGGCCACCGAGTCGCTGCCCGGCTACCAGGCCGTGCGTTCGTTCGTCTTCGCCGGCGTGTTCCCCACCGACACGCAGCAGTACGAAGACCTGCGCGACGCGCTCGAGAAGCTGCAGCTCAACGACGCCTCACTGAACTACCAGCCCGAAAGCTCCACCGCACTCGGCTTCGGCTTCCGCTGCGGCTTCCTCGGTCTCCTGCACATGGAGATCGTGAAGGAACGCCTCGAGCGCGAGTTCGACCTCGACTTGGTCACGACGGTCCCGAGCGTGGAATACCACGTGTTCAAGACCGACAACACCGAAGTGTTGGTCGAAAATCCCGCGCTCATGCCGCCCAGCACGGTGATCGACTGGGTGGAAGAGCCGTACGTGAAGGCCCGCATCATGGTGCCGAGCGAGTACATCGGGCCCATCATGACACTGGGCACCGAGCGGCGCGGCGAGTACAAGGGCATGAGCTACATCGACACGTCGCGCGTGGAGATCGACTGGGAGTTCCCGCTCGGCGAGATCATCCTCGACTTCTTCGACAAGCTGAAGTCGATCTCGCGTGGCTACGCGAGCCTCGACTACGAGATCCTCGGCTACCGCCGCTCGGACCTCGTGCGCCTCGACATGCTGATCAACGGCGACCCGATCGACGCGTTCAGCGTGATCGTGCACACCGACAAGGCCTACGAGTGGGGCCGCAAGGTCGCCGACAAGCTCAAGGACCTCATCCCGCGGCAGCTGTTCGAAGTGGCCATCCAGGCCGCGATCGGCCAGAAGGTCATCGCACGCACCACGGTGAAGGCGCTGCGAAAGGACGTGCTCGCCAAGTGCTACGGCGGCGACATCAGCCGCAAGCGCAAGCTCTTGGAGAAGCAGAAGGAAGGCAAGAAGCGGATGAAGCAGGTGGGATCGGTTGAGATTCCGCAGGAGGCTTTCCTGGCCGTACTTCAGGTGGACTGATGACGGCGTGGTGAGTGGTGAGTCTTGAGCTATAAGTAACGGCGATGCGGGGTCTCTGCCCCGCATCGCCGTTGTGTTTTTGGGTCCCCGCATCGTGGTTACTTATAGCTCACAACTCATAGCTCACCACGCCGTGAGTCGTTAGCCGTTAGCCCTGCATAAACCGCCTCCAACTTCGCTGTCTGCGACCGCAGATCGAAGTGCTCCACCATATGCCCCCGCGCCGCCTCACTCATCCGCGCCCGTAGCGCCGAGTCCCCGAGCAGCGCGGTGAGATGCTGAGCCAGCGCCTCCTCATCCCCCGGCGCGAACAAGAACCCCGTCGTCCCGTGCACGACGCCCTCGCCCGTGCCACCGCTCGTCGACACCACCAGCGGCAGCCCGCTCGCCTGCGCCTCGAGGAACGTGATCGGCAGCCCCTCCGCGTTGCCGCGGTTGTCCGCGACGCTAGGGCCGGCGAGCACCGCCGCGCGGCGCATCAACTGCTGCACCTGCTCCGGCGTCTGGACTCCGAGGAACGTCGCAGGGACCTTGAGCGCCTCGGCTTCGCGCGCGAGCCCTTCGCGGAGTGGTCCGTCGCCCGCAATCGTGAGCGTCGCGTCCGGCACCACCTTCCGCACCGCCGCCATCGCCCGCACCAGATGGATCACACCTTTCTTCTCCACCAGCCGGCCGACGAACAGCACGTCAGCCGCTGAGCGCGGCGTTGTGGCCGGTGTGAACTTCTGTGTGTCCACGCCGATGTAGTGCAGCGTGATCTTCTCGTCGGGGCAGCCGGCCGCGCGCAGCGCATCGGCGATGAACTGCGACACCGCGATCACCCGGTCAGCCGCCGCGAACGCGCGACGCCGCCGCTCCGCCTCGGCCTCGGTCTTCGCGCGCACCGTGATGTCCATGCCGTGATACGTCACCACCAGCGGGATCCCAAGCGCCTTGGCGATCCGACTCGCCGGCAACGCACTCGAGCCGAAGTGCGCATGCAGCACCGCCGGCTTGGTCTCGGCGATCGCACGCAGCCAACGGCTCGGCGCACGGCCCGCCGACTTGAGAAGGAACTTCTCGAGCGCCGGGAACCAGCTGTGTTCATCGAGCAGCAGCTGTGGGCGTCCCACGAGGTACGCCGCGCCGCTCGGGTCGCGTGAATAGCCCACGAGTACCGGCGTGTAGCGCGTCATCGCCCCCGACTGCGCCGCGATGAACGTCTCGCTCCACGGGAGGATGCGCTTGCGGAAGACGATCGCGGACGGCTTCATCGCAGCGCCGCCTGGATCCGCTTCGCCGGTCCGACCGCGTCGGTTCGATACACGCGCACCTGCTCCGCGATCGACGCCCGCAACGGGTTCCCACCGCCGAGCGCTTCGCGGGTCGCGCGCACGAGACCATCGGCGCTCACATCCTCGATGTCGAACGCCCACGCCGCATGGCCCATCGCGGTGAGCAGTTCGCGCGACTTGAACTCGTACGCGATCGCCACCACCGGCGTCGCGACGCAGAGCGCGAGGATGGCGAAGTGCATCCGCGTCGCGATCGCGACGTCGAACCCGCGCAACGCCTCGGCGAGTGCCGTGGGCGAACGGAACGCGGTATCCACATGGATGTGTGGTTCGCCGGGCAGCAGATCCGCCACAAGCTGCGTGGCGAACTTTGAGTCGTCGGTCCAGTACTCCGGTACACCCTGACACGTCGAGAGGAACGTCACCTCGGCGCCGTCACGGACCAGCGCACGCGCCGCATCGGCCACCGCACGGCGGTACCGCTCTCCGACGTCCTCACCACTGCCGGCGCGGAAGTGGGACCAGCGCCGCACGGAGATCGCCACGCGCGGGCGACCGCTCCGCTGAGTGCGCGGAACGTCGGGTGTGGCGAGGGCGAAGGCGGCATCGGCGTGCACGTTCACGTGCGCCATCGCCGCATGGGCTTCGGCGAGATGCCGCTTGGACTTCTCATCACGCACGAAGACACCCCGGCTCCCCGCCACGATGCGTTGCATCGTCAGCTGACTCTTGGCCTTCGTGAACGGCCCCATCGACTGCGTGAACAGGAACGTCGGCTTGCCGAGTGCCTGCGCCGCGAGCAGTTCGTCAGCTTTGGCGGTGAAGTCGTAGTGCTCCACGAAATACGTACCGCCCGTTGCAACGACGATATCCGCCGCGGCCATGAGATCGAGGTGCGCGCGCTGCTCGGCGGAGAGCAGCGCCCGGGCGGCCGCGGGCGCCGTGGCGAGCAGCCGCACCGCGAGGCGCGTGCGCCGTTTGCGGACCGATGCCATTCCGCCATGCGAGCGCCATCGCGGCCAGTGCGCGTGCTGCACATGTAGCCCCGCATGGAACGCGATCTCCGGGTACAATCGCGCCGCCACCGTAGGCGTCTGCTCGCTCACATCGATCCGCACTCCCTCACCGAACACCTCGCGGAGTGCGCGGATCTCGCCCTGAAGGATCGCCGCGTCGCCGACGTTCAGCGCGACCGAGTTGACGATGAGGATCCTCAGGAGGCGGTCCCGCTGGGGACGAGATGCCCGTCGATCCCGAACTCCGTCCGCGTCAGCTTCTTCGCCGCCACTTCATCGCGAATGGCGCGGTTCTTCGCCATCGCCTCCGGCCGCTTGTACCCGCGCCCGTGATCGAGATGCACCACCAGCGCACGATGCCGAATCTGTTTTCCGCGCACACCCGCATTCTCCAAACGCTCGCCCAACTCGCGATCGAGCCCGCCCCACTCGAGTCGCTCGTCGAACCCGTTCACCTTGAACAGATCGTCGCGCCACACCGAGCTGTTGTGCCCGTTGAACGTCGGGCCGGTGGTGGTCACGGCATCGAGCAGTCGCGACATCAGTGGCCCCCAGCGCAGCCGCGACGCCTGCATCGAGCCCGGTGTGCCGTTGGCGCGCAGCCACGCGTAGTCCGTGGCGCGTCCAGCCAGGATGTCGTCCTTGCTGATCTTCTGCGACGTCTCCATCGGCAGCTTGAGGTACCCGCCCGAGAGGAAACGCCCGCGTTCGGCCTGCGCCACGTGCACGGCCAGCAGGTCCGGTCGCGGGATGCAGTCGCCGTCGGTGAAGAACAGGTACTCCCCCTCCGAGCGCGCGATGGCCTCGTTGAGGATGGTGCACTTGCGGAACCCGATATGTTCGTGCCAGAGGTGCCGGATGGGATACCGCACCTGGGGCGTGACCCGCGCGACGACCTCGCGGGTGCGGTCGTCGGAGCCGTCGTCGGCCAGCAGGAACTCGAAATCGCGGTACGTCTGCGCCTCGAACCCCCAGAGCACCTTCTCAAGCCACTCCGGCTGGTTATACGTGGTCGCGACGACGGACAGGCGCATTACAGGGCTGTTACCTTTGATGGGGCCGAAACGGTGGCCGATGAGCGCAAGATAGCCGTCGCTGCGAAGCGGCGACAGCCGAACGGAGGCAGGGCGTGAGCACAGGGAGTGCAGCGGGCGGAGCAGGTCGTGGCGCCACGGATGGCGCGCGCAAGTACATCCTCGGCGTCGACCTGGGCGGCACCAACATCGTCGTCGGTGCGATGTCCGCCGACGGCGCCGAGCAGTACGCGATGCACAGCACCCCCACCCGCGCCGAGCTCGGCGCGGATGGCGTGGTCGCGCGCATCGTCGACATGCTCGAGAAGTCCATCGCCGAGACACAGGCCAAGACCGGTGCCACGCGTAGCGACTTCCTCGGTGTGGGTATCGGCTCGCCGGGACCGCTCGACCGCGAGAAGGGGCTGGTGATCGTCACGCCCAATCTCGGATGGAGGGACTTCCCGCTACGCGACCGCGTGGGCAACGGCGTGAAGCTGCCGGCCACACTCGACAACGACGCCAACTGCGCGACACTCGGCGAGTGGTGGATCGGCGCCGCCAAGGGCGCGCAGCACGTGGTGGGCATCACCATCGGCACGGGCATCGGCGGCGGACTGATCCTCAACGGACGGCTCTACCACGGCGCCAACGATGTGGCCGGTGAGGTGGGGCATGCGACCATCGACTCCACCGGTCGCCGCTGCGGCTGCGGCAACTATGGATGTCTCGAGGCCTACGCCTCTGGCCCCGCGATCGCCGAACGCGCGCGCGAGGCGCTGGCCGGCGGTGAGCCGTCCAAGATGCCGCAGATGGTCGGTGGCGATCTCTCGCGCATCACGGCGGCCACCGTGTATGCCGCAGCCAAGGAAGACGACGAACTCGCCAATCATGTTGTGCGCGAGACGGCGCGATTCCTCGGCACGGGCATCGCCAACCTGCTCAACATCTTCAATCCCGAGGTCGTGGTGCTCGCCGGCGGCGTGACGCAGGCGGGCGATCAGTTGTTCGAGCCGCTGCGCGCCGAGGTGCGGCGTCGGGCGTTCAAGCCGGCGGTGGATATCTGCCGCATCGTGCCGGGCGCCCTGCACGGCAACGCCGGCGTGGTGGGCGCGATCGCGACCTTCGCCCAGCATCACGGGATCGCGTGAAGCGGCTCGGTGTCATCGGCAGTTTCGTGTGGGACATCATCCATGGGCGCGATGTCCGCGCACTGCCGGTCCAGGAGTGGGGCGGGATCACGTATGCGCTCTCGGCGGCCGACGCGGCGCTGAGTGACGAGTGGTCGCTGGTGCCGCTCTCGCGGGTGGGCAGCGATCTGACGCCTGAGGCGCGGCGCTTCCTCAAGTCGCTGCGCCACATCGCGCCCGACGCCGAGCCCATCGCGGTGCCGCAGCGCAACAATCGGGTGGAGTTGTTCTATACGAGCGATGAACGCCGCAGCGAGGTGTTGAGCGGCGGTGTGTCCGGCTGGACCTGGGCCGGCCTCAAGCCGCTGCTGCACAACCTCGACGCGCTGTACATCAACCTGATCAGCGGGTTCGAGCTCGACTTGGAGACGGCACAGTTGATCCGCCAGCACTTCAAGGGGCCGATCTATTGTGACCTGCACTCGGTGGTGCTGGCGCTGGAGCCCAACGGGCTCCGGAGTCTGCGGCCCTTCCCCGAGGCAGCGGCGTGGTGTGCCTGCGCCGACATCATCCAGGTGAACGAGGACGAGCTGGCGATGATGGCGCCGGACGGGCTGGCGCTGGCGGCCACCGCGATGGGCGCCGGCGTGCGGAATCTCGTTGTGACCTTGGGGAAGCGTGGAGTCGTCTATTTCGCAGAGCCGGGGTTCGAGCGACTGTCCGACCTCGCCCAGCCGCCGCGGCCTGGGGCCGGGCCACTGCGCACGGCGCTGGTTCCAGCGGCACAGGCGCGGGTGGATGGTCCGGGCGATCCGACCGGCTGCGGGGACGTTTGGGGCGCAACCTATTTCTCGCGGTTGCTCGCCGGTGATATTATGTCCGTGGCGCTGGACCGTGCGTTGACGGCAGCGGCGCGCAATGTCGAGCATCGTGGGGCCACCGGCCTCGCGCACCACCTCCGCGGAGAACTGCACCCGCTGTGACTGCCGTCATCACCATCCCCGCGTCCCTCGACGAATCGAACTTCGAGTCCGTCGTCGAGCAGCTCGCCCCCCTCGAGGCCGACGCGAAGATCCTGGTGGACGCCCGCCACTGCCGGTTCGCGACCCCGTACGGGCTCACGGCGCTGCTCTGCCTCGCGCAG
>JADYYN010000257.1 GCA_020853635.1 Gemmatimonadaceae bacterium | reverse complement strand
GCTCCGAGGTCGGTGCAGGCGCCGGCGGGGCGTCCTCCTCCGGCGCGACTTCTTCGGCGATGCCCAGCGCGTTGAAGCGCTTGTTCATCGGCGGGAGCACATTCGTCGGCGGGGGCGTGTTGGCCGGCGGCGGTTCATCGAACACCAGCTGCACCTTCAGGAACCGCTCGGTCAACGTGTGCTGCACATCACGCATGCGGTCCTCGAACATCGTAAAGGCCGCCTGCTTGTATTCGATGAGCGGGTCCTTCTGCCCCCACGAGCGATAGTGGATGGCGTTGCGGAGCTGGTCGAGGTCGTACAGGTGGTCCTTCCACTTCTCGTCCAGCACGTTGAGCATCACCAGCGACAGCAGCCGGTGCGAGAAGTCACCCAGCGTCTCGAACTTGCGATGGAACGCCTCCATCGCGGCCTTCACCGCGTCGGCCTTGGCCTCGCCGATGTTCGGCGGGCGCAGCGCCTCCGGTTCGAAGCTCGGCACCGACACGAGGTAGTGCTGCAGCAGATCCTGACGCAGCAGCTCGAGCGGCCATTCCTCCGGCCGCTCCGCCTCGGCGAGCGCGGTCTCCACTCGGCGTTCGATCGCCGCGATGATCATCTTCTCCGACTCGCCCTTCAGCTCCTCGCCGCCTTCGAGTGCGAACGCGCGCAAGCTGTAGACCACCTCGCGCTGCTGGTTCATCACATCGTCGTAGTCCAGCAGGCGCTTGCGCGCCTGGAAGTTCTGGAGCTCGACACGCTTCTGGGCCTGTTCGATGGAGCGCGTGATGAGCGAGTGCGTGAGCACCTCGCCCTCCTGCGCGCCGAGCGAGTCCATGAGCCGGGCGATGCGGTCCGACCCGAAGAGCCGCATGAGGTCGTCTTCGAGCGACAGGAAGAACTGCGAGCTGCCCGGATCGCCCTGACGACCGGCGCGACCGCGCAGCTGCCGGTCGATACGACGCGACTCGTGGCGCTCAGAGCCGATGATGTGCAAACCACCGGGCTCGGTGACGTTCACGTCCTTGTTGTCCGCATCCTTCACCACCGACGGCTGCGACGTGCGCACGCCTTCGCCGAGTTTGATGTCGGTGCCGCGACCGGCCATGTTGGTCGCGATGGTGATCGCGCCCTTCTGACCCGCGAGCGCGACGATCTCGGCCTCGCGCTGGTGGTACTTCGCGTTGAGCACGTTGTGCGGCAGCCCGGCGCGTTGGAAGAGCCGCGCGAGCGTCTCCGACGCTTCGACGCTCGTCGTGCCGACGAGCACCGGGTAGCCGAGCTGATGGAGACGACGCGTCTCTTCGACGATGCCGTTGTACTTCTCGCGACGCGTCTTGTAGACGAGGTCCTGCCGGTCGTCGCGAATGATCGGCTTGTTGGTCGGGATGACCGCGACCTCGAGCCCGTAGATCTGGAAGAACTCCGTCTCCTCGGTCTCGGCGGTGCCGGTCATGCCGGCCAGCTTCTCGTAGAGTCGGAAGTAGTTCTGGATAGTGATGGTGGCGAGCGTCTGTGTCTCGCCCTTCACCTGCACACCTTCCTTCGCCTCGACGGCCTGGTGCAGGCCCTCGCTCCAGCGACGGCCGGGCATGGTGCGGCCGGTGAACTCATCGACGATGAGGACCTGGCCTTCCTGCACGACGTAGTTCACGTCCTTTTCGAACAGCGCGTGCGCGCGCAGGAGCTGATGCACGATGTTCAGCTGTTCGGCCTTGGTCGCGTATTCCGTCTCGATCTTCCGACGCCCTTCGATCTTCGCCGCCGCATCGAGCGTGGGATCGCGCTCGATCCGCCCGACCTCGGTGGAGATGTCGGGGAGCACGAACTCCTCGGGGCTGTTCGGCGAGAGGAAGTCGACGCCGCGATCCGTGAGATGCACGGAGTTCCCCTTCTCGTCGAGCACGAAGAGCAGATCCTCCTCGACGTCCGCGAACTCCTGCTGGGAGCCCTTGAGCTTGCGGTCCGAGATGTGCGCGAGCTCCTTCTGCTGGATCAGCTGCTTGACGCCGGTCTCCTGCATCGCCTTGAGCAGGCGCTTGTTCTTCGGGTTGCCCATGCGGGCCTTGTACAACGCGAGCCCGGCCTCGTCGGTCTTGCCCTCGGCCAGCGCCTTCTCGCCGCGGGCGACGAGATCGTTCGCCAACTCCGTCTGATGCCGCACCAGGCGCGAGACCGCCGCGTTGTGCTGCGCGTATGCGAGGTCCCCGTCGTTGCCCACCGGCCCGGAGATGATGAGCGGCGTGCGCGCTTCGTCGATGAGGACCGAGTCCACTTCGTCGACGATCGCGTAGACGTGCGGACGCTGCACGCGCTGTTCGAGCGAGACCACCATGTTGTCGCGGAGGTAGTCGAACCCGAACTCGTTGTTGGTGCCGTACGTGATGTCGCAGGCGTAGGCCGCGCGGCGCTGTGGGGTGCCCGGCTCGGTGTCATCGAGACAGCCGACCGTGAGCCCCAACCAGCCGAACAGGTGCCCCATCCACTGCGAGTCGCGTCGGGCGAGGTACGAGTTCACCGTCACGAGGTGCGCGCCGCGACCCGGGAGCGCATTGAGATACAGCGGCAGCGTAGCGACCAACGTCTTGCCTTCACCGGTCGCCATCTCCGCGATGCGACCAAGATGGAGCTGGATGCCGCCGATGATCTGCACGTCGTAGTGCACCCTGTCCCAGCCCATCTCGTGGCCGGTGACCATCGTCTTGGTGCCGACCAACCGACGCGCGGCTTCCCGCACAGTCGCGAAGGACTCCGGCAGGATCTCGTCGAGCACCTCGGCGAGCTGCTCGCGGTACTGCTTCTCGAGTCCGCCCTGTCCGTCGAGGCCGGTGAGTTCATGGTCGATCGCTTCGCGCTCCGACGCCTCGGCGGCGTCGTGCTTCTTCGCCTTGAGTGCGTCGATCTGCGACTTGAGCTCCTGGGTCGCCTCCGCGATCCGCGCGCGGAACTTGGCGGTCTGCGCCTGCAGCTCCGCGTCGGACAGCGACTTGAGTCGCTGCCCCTCGGCGTTCACTTCGTCCAGGATGGGCTGCACGCGGCGCTGCTCACGCTCGTGGCGCGTGCCGAACACCGCTCCGATCAGCTTCTTCAGCATCCGTTCATCACTCGGTGGTGGTGCGATACAAGTCATGCTCCGCGATGTAGCGGGCCACGGCGTCGGGAACGAATCCGCGGAGGGGGAGTCCGGCTCGCACACGCGAGCGCACTTCCGTCGCCGAGACATCGATCCGTCGAGTCGCGATCCGCTCCACAGGGAACGGGAGCGCGGGCGCCGACGTCTCCGCCGACCCCGCTCTCCCGCGCGTGAGCACGACCAGCCGCGCGAGGGAGGCGAGCGCCTCCGGTTCGCGCCACTTCGGCAAGGTGGCCGCCGTGTCCTCACCCATGAGGAACACCAACTCGGCCCCTGGCCGCGCGGCCCGGAACGCCCGGACCGTGTCGATGCTGTAAGATAACCCGTCGCGGTCCAGCTCGATGGGGTCGACCGACATCCGCGGGTCATCCGCCACGAGCAGCCGGGTCATCTCGAGCCGGTCGGCCGCCGAGGCCGCATCGCGCCCGGCCTTGAGGGGCTGTTGTCGCGCCGGAACGAATACCACGTGGTCGAGCCCCAGTTCCTCGAGCGCCGTGTACGCGAGGAAGAGGTGGCCGACGTGGGGCGGGTCGAAGGTCCCGCCCAGGAGCCCGAGTCGCTCCGTCACCAAGGGATCAGGGCTTGGGCGTCGCGGTCGCGGTGCTGTCGGCGGCGACCTTGCAGGTACGGAGCACACCAGGGTCCGTCGGATAGCTCGCCCGCAGCGCGTCGCAGACTTCCTTCGCGTCGGACTGATAGTTCAGCGCGGGCACACGGTATACCTCGACCAACGTGATCATCGCCAACCGCGCCTGATTCGTCTCCGGCCAGTTCTTCACGACGTCCTTCAGGAAGATGATCGCCGAGTCGTACGCCTTGCGACGGATGTAGTGCCGCGCCGTCTCGAGGTCCTTCTTGGCGAACATCTCGTCGAGATGCTGCAACTCCTTGCGGGCACTGTCCGCCATCGGCGAGTCGGGATACACGCCCTGCAGAAGGCGGAACTGCGTCTGCGCGAGCACGCCGTACTGCGGATCGAGCGTCGGCTTCTCCCAGAGCTGTTCGTAGGCCTTGCCCGACATGAAGAGCGCGTCATCCGCGAGTGAATCATCGGGGAGCGTTTCGGCCAATCGGATGAACGACTGCGCCGCCAGGAGCCGTTCTCTGCGCTTCAGCCGCGCGAGACCGAGGTACCAGTGGGCCCGCGGCAACAGCGTGTCGCGCGTGGGGAGATCGAGCGTGAGGCGCTCGAACGCCGTGGCCGCGTCACCCCACTTCTTCTTGTTGAACTTCTCGAGCCCGGCCTGATAGAGCGCCGCCGAGGTGGAGTACGCGCGCGGGTTGAACGACCGGAGACAGCCGGTGGCCACGAGCGCGAGGAGGGGCAGCAGCAGGAGTGGGCGTCGCATCAAGTCGGTGGTTGCATCCGAGCGGAGCCCGAGAGCCCGCGGAAATATTCGATGGTCCGTGCCAGCCCCTCACGGAGGGGGACACGGGGTTCCCACGCCAGCAACGTACGCGCCCGGGTGATGTCGGGTTGACGGACCTTCGGATCGTCCGTCGGCAGTGGGTGATTCGTGATAGTGGACATCGAGCCGGTGAGTTCCAGTACGAGTGTCGCCAGCTCACGCACCGTGAACTCCACCGGGTTCCCCACATTCAGCGGATCGTGCACGTCGCTGAGGAACAGCCGATAGATCCCGTCGACCTCGTCGTCGACGTAGCAGAACGAGCGCGTCTGCGATCCGTCGCCGTAGAGACTCAGCGGCAGCCCGTGAAGGGCCTGCACGATGAAGTTCGAGACCACTCGACCATCGCCGGGACGCATGCGTGGGCCGTAGGTGTTGAAGATCCGCACGATCCGTGTGTCCACGCCCTGCGCGCGATGATACGCCATCGTGATCGCTTCGGCGAAGCGCTTCGCTTCATCGTAGCAACCGCGCGGTCCCACCGGATTCACGTTGCCCCAGTACGTCTCGGGCTGCGGGTGCACGAGCGGGTCGCCGTAGACTTCGGACGTCGAGGCAAGCAGGAACCGCGCCTGCTTCGCGAGCGCGATTCCCAAGGCGTTGTGCGTTCCCAACGATCCGACCTTCAGCGTCTGGATCGGCATCTCGAGGTAGTCCACCGGGCTCGCCGGCGAGGCGAAGTGCAGCACGCCGTCGAGCGGCCCCGCGACGTACGTGTACTCGGAGATGTTGTGCCGGATGAAGCTGAACCGCTCGTGCCCATCAAGTGCGCGATGTTGTCGGGATGTCCGGTGAGGAAGTTGTCGAGCCCCACCACCGAATGGCCCTCGCTGAGGAACCGATCGGCGAGGTGCGAGCCGAGGAACCCGGCCGCCCCCGTGATGAGTACCCTCACGCGTTGCCTCGCCCGATCGACCGATAGGTGAATCCGAGCGCGGTCACCTTGGCCGGATCGTAGAGGTTCCGGCCATCGACGATGCGCGGCTGCTTGAGCACGGCCTTGAGCCGCGCGAAATCCGGAAAGCGGTACTCGTTCCAATCGGTCACGATCACCAGCACGTCGGCGCCGGTGGCGGCCTCGTAGCTCGACTTCGCGTACGCGATCCGCGCGCCGATGCGCCGCTCCGCTTCATGCATCGCAGCGGGGTCATGCGCGACCACGTGAGCCCCGGCGGCAAGCAGCGCATCGATCAACGGCAGCGCAGGCGACTCGCGCATGTCGTCCGTGTTCGCCTTGAACGCGAGCCCCCACAGCGCGATCGTCGCGCCCTTGAGCTCGGCGCCGAGCAGCGCGTGGACCTTCTCGAACAGCCGCGTCTTCTGTCGCTCGTTGGCGTCTTCGACCGCCCGCAGCACCTGCATGGGCGCGCCCCGCTCCTGCGAGGTCTTGAGCAGCGCCTTCACATCCTTCGGGAAGCAGGAGCCTCCGTATCCCGGGCCCGGGAACAGGAAGGCCGGACCGATCCGGCTGTCACTGCCGATGCCTTTGCGCACGAGATCGACGTTCGCACCGACCTGCTCGCAGAGATTCGCGACCTCGTTCATGAACGAGATGCGCGTCGCCAACATCGCGTTCGCCGCGTACTTGGTCATCTCCGCCGACGGTATATCCATGAAGATGATCGGCTTCCCCGTACGCACGAACGGCGCGTAGAGATCCTCCATCCGACGCCGCGCGAAGTCCGACGCCACGCCGACGACGACGCGGTCCGGCTTCATGAAGTCGTCGAGGGCGGCGCCCTCTTTGAGGAACTCGGGGTTGGAACACATGTGGAACGGGACCTTCGCGTGGGGGCGGATCGCCTCGGCGACCTTCTCGGCGGTGCCGACCGGCACCGTGGATTTGGTCACCACCACGAGCTCCTGGGTTGCATGGCGGCCGATCTGCTCCGCCACCGCGAGCACGTACTTGAGGTCCGCCGACCCGTCTTCATCGGGCGGCGTACCGACCGCAATGAAGATGACTTCCGCCCGCGCGATCGACGCCGGGACATCCGTAGTGAACTGCAGGCGTCCGGCGCCCTGATTGCGCGCGACGTACTCCTCAAGCCCCGGCTCGTAGATCGGCAACACGTTCTTCTGCAGCCCGGCGATCTTCCCGGCATCCACGTCCGCACACACGACCTCGTTGCCCGTCTCCGCGAGACAGGCGCCGACGACGAGGCCGACGTATCCGGACCCGATCACCGTGATCCGCATCAGTGCGCTCCGCCGATGACCCGCGACGAGGTGAGCGTCACCAACCGTGCCTTCGAGGGCTTGAGCTTGGCGGTCACATTGCGGGTGTCCACGACCAGCGCGGTCTTGTCCACCACCCGCTGATAGTCGACCGACTTGTGGTCGGTGATCACGACGACGGCGTCCACCGAGGCCAGCAACTCATCGGTCATCGGCACGCCGTGCATCTCGTGCCCGTCCTCACGGAACGACGGCACGTGCGGATCGTGGTAGACGACATGCGCCCCACGCTCCTCGAGCAGGCGCATCACGTCGAGCGCCGGGCTCTCGCGCATGTCATCGATGTCGCGCTTGTACGCGACGCCGAGCACCAGCACCTTACTGCCCTTCACCGACTTGCGGTCGTCGTTCAACGCCCACGCCGTCTTCTCCACCACGAAGTCGGGCATCGCCGAGTTCACTTCGCTGGCGAGGTCGATGAAGCGCGTCTTGTAGTTCAGCGAGCGCATCTTCCACGCGAGATAGTGCGGGTCGAGCGGGATGCAGTGACCGCCGATGCCGGGGCCCGGCGTGAACTTCATGAAACCGAACGGCTTGGTCGCGGCGGCGTCGATCACTTCCCAGACGTCCACCCCGAGCCGGTCGCAGACCAGCGCCATCTCGTTCACCAGGCCGATGTTCACCGAACGGAAGGTGTTCTCGAGCAACTTCACGAGCTCGGCCGCTTCCGGCGAGGAGACCGGTACGACCGTGTCGATGGTGCTCTGATAGAACGCGATCGCCACCGCGTTGCACGCCGGTGTGATGCCGCCGACGACCTTGGGCGTGTTCTTCGTGTGGTAGGTCGGATTGCCCGGGTCCACGCGCTCGGGGCTGAACGCGAGGAACGCCGTCTCGCCGATCACCAGCCCCTTCTCTTCCAGCCGCGGCTGCAGCAGTTCGCGCGTCGTGCCCGGATACGTGGTGCTCTCGAGCACAACGAGCATGCCCGGATGCGCATACGCGGCGACGGTCTCTGCGGCCGACAGCACGTACGACATGTCGGGATCACGGGTCTTCGCCAACGGCGTCGGCACCGCGATGGAGACCGTGTCCACCGACTTGAGCACGCTGGCGTCGGTGGT
Source organism: Gemmatimonadaceae bacterium (assembly GCA_020853635.1). GTDB lineage: Bacteria > Gemmatimonadota > Gemmatimonadetes > Gemmatimonadales > Gemmatimonadaceae > Pseudogemmatithrix. The sequence goes on along the minus strand of JADYYN010000257.1, from coordinate 8,877 downwards.
GGCGACGAACTTGCCGCTCTTCACGTGCGTGGCGACCTGCGTCGCCGGCACGTCCTGGATATGGGACTCGCCTCGCATGAGCAGCGCGACGACGCGCTCGCTCACATCGTAGCCGACGACGCGGAAGCCGGCTTCGCAGAGCTCCATCGCGAGCGGGAGACCGACATAGCCGAGGCCGATGACGGACGAGACGGCCGAACGGTCCTTGATCTTGGCGAGCAGTTGCTGATGCATCGGTTCCTGGTGAGCGACGAGGATGGAGTTACTTGCCGAAGAACGAACGAACCGCGACGATGACCTCATCGAGCTGCGCACGCGTCAGCTCCGGGAAGACCGGGAGCGACACGACCTCGTCCGAGGCTTTCTCCGCCTCGGGGCACGCGCCCTTCTTGTAACCGAGATACGCGAAACACGGCTGCAGGTGCAGCGGCAGCGGATAGTAGACGGAGTGCCCGATGCCCTTCGCCTTCAGGTGGTCCTTGAGCGCGTCGCGCTTGCTCACACGAATGGTGTACTGATTGAAGATCGACTCGTTCGCCGGGTCGATGTACGGCGTGGTGATGTCGCCGATGTCCGCGAAGGCGGCGTCGTAATACGCAGCGTTCTCGCGGCGCTTGGCGCTCCACGCCGCCAGATGCGGCAGCTTGGCCGAGAGCACCACGGCCTGCAGCGCGTCGAGGCGGGAGTTGTAGCCGACCTCTTCGTGGAAGTACGTCGTCATGCCGCCGTGCACGCGCAGGCGCATCAGGCGCTTGGCGATCGTCTCGTCCTGCGTGACGATCATGCCACCGTCGCCGTAGCCGCCGAGGTTCTTCGACGGGAAGAACGAGAAGGTACCGATGGTGGCGACCTCGCCGGCCATGCGCCAGGCGCCATCGATCTTGCGGCGCGCACCGATGGACTGCGCGGCGTCTTCGATGATCGGCATCCCGTCCGGCAGGACCTTGCGGACCTGCTCGATCGGCGCCATCTGCCCGAAGAGGTCGACCGGGATGACCGCCTTGGTCTTCGACGTCACGGCCGCAGCGGCCAGATCAGGCCGGATGTTGTACGTCTTCGGATCGATGTCCACGAACACCGGCGTTGCGCCGACGTTGTGGATCGTCCCGGCGGTCGCGAAGAAGGTGAACGGTGAGGTCACCACCTCGTCGCCGCGCCCGATATCGAGCGCACGCATCGCGAGCAGGATGGCGTCCGTGCCGTTCGCGCAGCCGATCGCATACTTCGTATTCGACAGGCCTGCGACTTCGCACTCCAACGCCCCGACCGGAGCGCCGAGGATGAACGCCTGGTCATCGACCACCTTGAGCATGGCCTGCACGACGCCGTCGCGGATGGTCGCGTGCTGCGCCTTAAGATCTAGAAGGGGAACCGCCATGAGCCGTCTGGCCTCTCGGATGGACTGGTGTCGGAAGTGACGCTACCGCAAGCAGTTAAAGTTCGCTGGGAGAGGCCGGAGAGTCAACGAATCGCCCCGCCCCTACATCCGCGGCCGGAGGGGGAGCGGAACCTCGCGCCCGGTCTTCGCGGACTCGTAGATCCCGAGGATCAACTCGAGCGACTTCCGCCCGCCACGCCCATCGGTGTCCGGAGCCGCCTCCCCGCGCAGCACCTTGAGGACGTTCCGGTAGTAGGGCTCGTGCCCGAATCCGTAGACCGACGGCGGGCTGGTATTCGCCGCCTCCACCAACCGATCGTCGTCATCGTACTCCGCGAACTGCCACGTCTCGATCTTGTTGACCGCGGTCCCCGCGATCTTCACCGAGCCCTTTTCGCCGAGAAGGGTGATCGAACCCTCGAGATTGCGCGGGAAGGTCAGCATCGTGACTTCCAATACGCCGATGGCACCGTTCCGGAACTTCAGCACCGCCGCCCCGCTGTCCTCGGCTTCGATACGACGGGCCATCGTGGCCGTCTTCGCCATCACGCTCTCCACCGGCCCGACCAGCCACTGGATCAGGTCGACGTAGTGCGAGGCCTGGTTCATGAACGCGCCGCCGTCGAACTCCCATGTCCCGCGCCACTTGGCCTGATCGTAGTACTCCTGCGGACGCGCCCAGCGGACCGTGGCGTTCGCCATGAACAGCCGTCCGAACCGCCCCTTGTCCAGCGCACGCTTGAGCAACTGGATCGTCGCGTTCAGCCGGTTCTGCTTGACGACGAACAATTGCACGCCCGCTTCGTCGCAGGCGTTCACAAGGTCGTCGGCCGCCGACAGCGAAATGGCCATCGGCTTCTCCGAGACGACATGCTTGCCGGCGCGCGCGGCCATGATGCCGTGGTTCGGGTGCATGCCCGACGGCGTCGCCAACGTCACGACATCGCACTCTCCGCGCTCGAGCAACTGCTCGTACGAGGTGAACCACGGCACGCCCCACTTCTCACCGGCCGCCTTCGCGCGTTCTTCGACGACATCGCACACGGCCGAGAGCCGGAGCCCGTCGATCCGCGACAACGCCTCGAAGTGGTTCGTGCTGATGCGCCCGCAACCGACCAAGGCGACCTTGAACTCCCGTTCGGTCATCGTGCGATACCCTCGCTGAGCGGTGCGAGCGCACCGTCGGTTTCCGTGTAGCGGCTTCCACAGTCGCGGCAGGTGAGCACGCCGCCCCCCGCCGGAAGCTTCACGCCGCACGCACACATCCACCCCGTCCGGCGGGCGGGCACTCCGGTCATCAAGGCATATGCGGGAACGTCCTTCGTCACGACAGCGCCCGCCCCGACGAAGGCGTACTCCCCAAGCGTCGAGCCGCACACCACCGTCGCATTGGCGCCGATGCTCGCGCCGCGGCGCACCAGAGTCCGCTTGTACTCGTGCTTGCGGCTCACGTGGCTCCGGGGATTCACCACATTCGTGAACACCATCGACGGTCCGCAGAACACGTCGTCCTCGAGTTCAACGCCCTCGTAGATCGAGACATTGTTCTGGATCTTCACGTTGTTGCCGATGCGCGTCCCGGGCATCACGACCACGTTCTGCCCCAGCGAGCAGTCGGCGCCGATGACCGCACCCGTCATCACGTGGCAGAAGTGCCAGACTTTGGTGCGCTCACCGAGAATCGCCCCGTCGTCGACGTAGGCCGACTCATGCACGAAGGCGGTCGTCATCCGAGCTGCTCCTGCCACTCCTGCAACGACCGCACCGTCATCGGCTGCTCGCGGAACGAGAGGATCGCATCACACGCCGCACTGGCGCCCGACAGCGTGGTCGTGTACGGCACCCGGTTCGCGATCGCCGCCTGCCGCATGGTGTAATCGTCCCGCTGCGACGTCTTGCCGAGCGGCGTGTTGATCAAGAGCTGGATCTCCCCGTTCACCATCAGGTCGATCGCGTGCGGACGGCCCTCACTCACCTTGAGGATCCGCTGCGACGGCACGCCGCGCTCCGCGAGATACCGCTGCGTTCCCTGCGTCGCGTACAACCCGAAGCCCATCTCATGGAACCGGCGCGCGATCGGCGTCGCGTTCGCCCGGTCCGGATGGTTCACCGTGATCACGATGTTGCCCGTCGCCGGCAACCCGTTCCCCGCCGCCAACTGCGATTTCCCGAAGGCCACGCCGAACGAATCCGCGATGCCCATCACCTCGCCGGTCGAGCGCATCTCAGGGCCGAGGATCGGGTCGAACTCGCGGAACTTGGTGAACGGGAACACGGCCTCCTTCACGGCGATGTACGGCGCGATGATCTCCTGGGTGTACCCGAGGTCCTTGAGCGTCTCGCCCAGCATCACCCGCGCAGCCAGCGACGCCAGCGGCTTGCCGATGGTCTTCGACACGAACGGCACCGTGCGCGACGCACGCGGATTCACCTCGATCACGTACACCACGCCGTCCTTCACCGCGTACTGCACATTGATCAACCCGACGACGCCGAGCGCCTTCGCGAACGCGATCGTGTGCGCCCGCATGATGTCCTGATGCTCCGGCGTGATCCGGTACGGCGGCAGCACACAGGCCGAGTCCCCGGAGTGGATGCCGGCGTCCTCGATGTGCTGCATCACACCGCCGATCACGACCGTGGTGCCGTCGGAGATCGCATCGACGTCGGCTTCGAACGCATCTTCGAGGAAGGCGTCCACCAGCACGGGGCGCTCCTCGGACACGCGCACCGCGCGCACGAAGTACTCGCGGAGGCTCGGCTCGTCGTACACGATCTCCATCGCGCGGCCGCCGAGCACGTAGCTCGGGCGCACGAGCACCGGGTACCCGATGCGGTTCGCGATCGCCACCGCCTCGTCAACGCTCGTCGCCGTCCCGTTGGGTGGCTGCTCCACCCCGAGTTCACGCGCCAGCTTCTCGAACCGCTTGCGGTCCTCGGCGATGTCGATCGCCTCCGGCGACGTGCCGAGGATCTTCACGCCGGCCGCCTCGAGCGGCTTCACGAGCTTGAGCGGCGTCTGGCCACCCAACTGGACGATCACACCAACGGGCTGCTCGCGCTCCACGATCTCGAGCACGTGTTCGAACGTCAGCGGTTCGAAGTAGAGCTTGTCCGAAGTGTCGTAGTCGGTCGAGACGGTCTCGGGGTTGGAGTTCACCATGATCGTCTCGTAGCCGGCCTCGCGCAGCGCCATCGCCGCCCGCACGCAGCAGTAGTCGAACTCCACGCCCTGCCCGATGCGGTTGGGTCCGCTGCCGAGGACGACCACCGACTTGCGTCCGCTCCGCGGGGCCTCCGACTCCTCGTCGTACGAGGAATAGAGGTACGGCGTGTTCGACGGGAACTCGCCGGCGCAGGTGTCCACCATCTTGAACGACGGCCGGATCCCCATCGCCCAGCGACGCTCGCGCACCGCCTGCTCGGTCTCCCCGCGCAAACGCGCGAGCTGAACGTCCGCGAAACCCATGCGCTTCATGCGACGCGTCGCAGCCGCATCGACTGTCTCCAGTGCCGCGTACGCTCGCTCGGCTTCGACCAACTCCTGGAACTGCTGCAGGAACCACGGATCGACCTTGGTGCGGTCGTGAAGCTCGGCGACCGACATTCCGAGTTGCAGCGCCCGCTTGATCTGGAACACACGCTCGGGCACCGGCATCGCCAGCGCACTCTCCACCGCGCCTCGCGAGTCATCCGCCACCCGGTCGTCGGCCGGACGCACGGACACATCCCATCCGGCGCGCCCGGTCTCCAGCGCGCGCAGGCCCTTCTGGAACGCTTCCTTGAACGTGCGGCCGATCGCCATCGATTCGCCCACCGACTTCATCTGCGTCGTGAGATACGGATTCGCCCCCGGGAACTTCTCGAACGCGAACCGCGGCACCTTCACCACCACGTAGTCGAGCACGGGCTCGAAGCTCGCCGGCGTGGTCTTCGTGATGTCGTTCGGGATCTCGTCCAAACGATAGCCCACGGCCAGCTTGGTGCCGATCCGTGCGATCGCGAAGCCCGTGGCCTTCGACGCCAACGCGGACGAGCGCGACACACGCGGGTTCATCTCGATCACGACCATTTCGCCGTTCGCCGGATTCACCGCGAACTGGATGTTGCAACCGCCGGCTTCCACGCCGATCTCGCGGATGACCTTGAGCGCGGCGTCGCGCATCTCCTGGTACTCGCGATCGGAGAGCGTCATTGCCGGCGCGACCGTCACCGAGTCCCCCGTGTGCACGCCCATCGGATCGATGTTCTCGATGGAGCAGATGATCACGACGTTGTCAGCCGTGTCGCGCATCACCTCGAGCTCGTACTCCTTCCAGCCGATGAGTGAGCGCTCGATGAGGATCTGCGAGATCGGGGACTCATCGAGCCCGCGCCGCACGATCGCCTCGTACTCCTCGCGGTTGTACGCGATGCCACCGCCCGAACCACCCAGCGTGAATGCCGGCCGCAGGATCGCCGGGAACCCCGTCCACTCGGCGATATCGAGCGCCTCCTCCATCGTCGTCGCGATCTTTCCTTGCGGGCACTTGAGGCCGATCTTCTCCATCGCCTCGCCGAACAGTTTGCGGTCCTCGGCCACCTTGATGGCACGCGCGTTCGCGCCGATGAGCTCCACGCCGTACTTCTCGAGCACGCCGTTCTCGTGCAACGCCATCGCCACGTTGAGCGCGGTCTGACCGCCCATGGTGGGTAGCAGGGCATCCGGCTTCTCGCGCTGGATGATCAGTTCGACGAACTCCGGCGTCACCGGCTCGATGTATGTCCGATCCGCGAGTTCCGGATCGGTCATGATCGTCGCGGGGTTGGAGTTCACGAGGATCACCTCGTAACCCTCCTCGCGGAGGGCCTTGGCGGCCTGGGTGCCTGAGTAGTCGAACTCAGCGCCCTGACCGATGACGATGGGCCCGGAACCGATGAGCAGGATGCGATGGATGTCGTTACGGCGCGGCATTGAGCAGGTCGTCGATGATGTGTGCGCGGGTCCGGCGGGGGGTCCAGCCGGTGTCAGTACGTAGCTTGGTGTTGTCGCCGACGAGCACGGGGACGTCGACGGTACGGCGGAGGGCCGGGTCGGAGACTAACGGCCCCTCGATCCCAGCCTGTGCAAGGACCTCGCCAGCGATCTGGCCGACGCTGGCGCCCTCGCCGGAGCAGACGTTGTACGTCTCCCCCGACCGGCCCCTTTCAACAAGGGAAATATACGCCGCGACCACGTCCTCGACGTGCAGGAAATCGCGGATCGTCTCCGTGTTGCCGATCCGAACACCAGCGCCCGGGGACCGCCGCTCGTCCAGTGCCCGTGCAACGAGCGAGGGTAGCAGATATTGGGCGCTCTGGCCGCTTCCCGAGTGATTGAACGAACGGGTCGCGACCACCCGAAGACCGTCCGACCGGGCCGCCGCCAGCGCGAATGCCTCCTGCGCACACTTGGTCGCCGCGTAGAACGTGCGCGGCCGCAGCTCGTCGGACTCTGAAAGCGGCATCGCAGACTCGTCGTGTCGCCCGTACTGCTCGGCGCTGCCGATTACCAAGAGGGCCGCATCCAGCGTGCCGGCCGCGCGCAGCAGGCGCATGGACTCCACCAGCCGAACCGCAGCACCGACATTAGTGTCGAGCGCGCGCATCGGATCTGCCCCGGCCGCGGGAACGAACGCCACGGCCGCCAGGTGGAAGACGGCGTCAGGACGCGACCGCTCGAGCAGGCCGCCCAAGGTGCGTCGATCTATTCCCGGTCGCAGATCCATCCCACGCCACGTCACCGCGGCCGACTCCGCGTCGGTGAGGATCCCGCTGGTCGGGCTCCCGTCGATGGTCGTGCCCGTGACGTCCCAACCGGAGGCCAACAGCGCGCGGCACAACCACTGGCCGACGAACCCGCCGGCTCCCGTCACCAAGGCGCGGGGCACCGTCAGGCGGGCGTCGGCGGCGTGGTCGCGTGGCGCGCCAGGTCGGCGTCGACCATCATGCGCACCAAAGCGCGGAAGCGGACGTTCGGCGTCCACCCCAGCTCACGCTTTGCCTTCGATGGATCCGCGACCAAGAGCTCGACCTCCGCCGGTCGCTCGAACTTCGCATCGGTGACGACGTGGTCCTGGTAGTCGAGTCCCACGTAGCTGAAGGCTTCCTCACACAGCTGACGGACCGACCAGGTCTCGCCGGTCCCGATGACGTAGTCCCCCGGCGTCTCGCGCTGGAGCATGCGCCACATCGCATCGACGTAGTCCCCGGCGTATCCCCAGTCGCGGCGCGCCTCGAGGGTGCCGAGCCGGACCTCCTTCGCGTGGCCCAGCTTGATGCGCGCGACGGCGTCCGTGACCTTGCGCGTCACGAACTCGAGGCCTCGGCGCGGGGACTCGTGATTGAACAGGATGCCGCTCACCGCGTACAGCCCGAACGACTCGCGGTAGTTCACGGTGATCCAGTGCGCATACACCTTGGCCACCCCGTACGGCGAGCGCGGATAGAACGGCGTCGACTCGCGCTGCGGGGTCTCCTGCACCATACCGAACTGCTCGGACGAGGAGGCCTGATAGAAGCGCGCCTTGGGGACCACGCGGCGCATCGCCTCCAGCATCCGCGTCACGCCCAAGCCCGTGAACTCGCCGGTCAGCACCGGCTGTGTCCACGAGGTGGCGACAAACGACTGCGCGGCGAGGTTGTAGATCTCGTCCGGATGCACCTCGGCCATCGCATCGACCAAGGAGGTCTGGTCGAGCAGGTCGGCGGAGAGGAGCTCGATGCGATCGACGAGATGGGCGATGCGCTCGTACGGTGTGGTGGACGAACGCCGCACCACACCGACGACCCGGTACCCCTTCGCCAGCAGCAGCTCGGCGAGGTACGACCCATCCTGCCCGGTGATCCCGGTGACGAGCGCCGTCTTTCCGCTCCTCACATCTCCCATCTCACCTCTCCCTTCTGCCGGTGAGGAAAACGGGGGGAGCGCAGAACGCTCCCCCCGCGACTTTCACTCCTTCACCACGATTGCGTCAGACCGCGGCCGCGACACCGCGCGGAGCGCGCTGGATCTTGCCCGCGTTCAAGCAACGCGTGCAGACCTTGATCTTCGTGATCTTGCCGTCGATGACGATGCGGGCGACCTGGAGGTTCGGCTTCCAGGTACGACGCGTCGAGTTGTTCGCGTGCGAGCGGTTGTTGCCGAAGGCGACACCCTTGTCGCAGACGTAGCAGCGATTGCGCTGGATGGCCATCGGATCAACCCTCCACGAGTTCGATGCGCGCCATCTCAGCCCCGTCACCCTTGCGGTGGCCGGTCTTGAGGATGCGCGTGTAGCCGCCGGCCCGCTTGGCGTTCTTCGGGCCGATCTCCTGGAAGAGCTTATCGGCGGCGGCACGCTTCTGCACGTGCACCCCGGCCAGACGACGGGCGTGCAACGTGCCCGTGCGCGCCTTCGTGATCAACTTCTCAACGAAGGGCCGGAGCTCCTTCGCCTTGGCTTCGGTCGTCTCGATCGCGCCCTGCTCGATGAGCGAGG
>JADYYN010000256.1 GCA_020853635.1 Gemmatimonadaceae bacterium | reverse complement strand
TGCAGCGGCTCGCGGGAAGGGGGAGCTGCGGGATCGTCGCGATCTGGACGGGCGCGCGGCGCTAGCAGGGGACGAACCGTGCGGGCAACCCTCGTCCCACACGGCGTGTCGCACATGGCGCTTCACTTCTGAGGCGTGCGGCGTCCGTCGCGCGTCCTCGACGGAACCCCCTTCGGGAAGGTGTATGCGCCCACACCGTGTGATGCGGTTCGTCCCACCGATCGTCCCAGCATCAATCCGCGCACTGCTGGCCGTCCTCGCGGTGTCGCGCGCAGCCGTTGCACAGCCTGCGAGCGCGCGAGAACCGCTCGCATCGCTGCGCCTGGGTCCACCGACGCTCACAGTGGCGGATCCGTTCTCCGAGGTCGTTGCGGTCGCGGAGTTCCCCGACGGACGGTTCCTCGTCGCCGACCGGCGTGATCTCAGCTACTACCTCGTCGAGCGCAGCGGGAGCGAGATGACAGTCCTCGGGCGCAACGGCTCGGGCCCCAACGAGTATGTGAACGCGTTCGGCATCGTGCGGCTTCCCGGCGACACGCTCGCACTCTTCGGCGGCAATCAGCGCTACCTGCGCGTGACGCCGACCGCGCAGTTCGCCGATGCACTGCCGATTCCGGTCTCAATCCTGCGTGGCGGCGGTATTGCGCCGGCCGTGGGCGTTGATGCACGCGGCGGCTACTACTGGTCGGGAGATGCAGTGGGGGCGAACGCGAGTGGCTTCAAGCGCAACCAACGACAGAACATCCGGCGCTGGCCGCCGCCGAGCGAACGCCTCGACACGGTGGCCTCGATCGTCGATCACGCCGAGATGATGCACGAGAAGTCGTTCCATCCGTACGCGGAGCGCGATGCGTGGGTGGTCGCGCCGGACGGCAGGATCGGCGTGCTCTCCGCGCGGGACTACCGGTTGCGCTGGTACCAAGCGGGCAAGGTCATCGCAGAAGGACCGGCGATCAACTTTGTGCCTATCCCGATCACGGCGGCCGACCGTGACGCATTCCGCGCCGAGCGCATGCGGCAGCCAGCGAGCGGAATGCGTTCCACCGCACCGAGCGCCAAGGCCGAGCCGAGTCCGGCGATGCGCAAGCGGATCGAGGAGGCCTTCGCAGATGAGGTGTTCCCGTCGCACAAGCCACCGTTCATCGAGAACGGATTGCTGCGGGCGCAGAACGGTGAACTCTGGGTGCAGCGTTCGGCGGCGTTCGGTCAGCGGGTGACGCGCATCGACGTCCTGCGGCCGTCCGGCGCGCGGAAGGCTACGCTCGACCTGCCGCCTGGCCGTCGGCTCGTCGCCGTGGATCGGCTCGGCGTGTACCTCGTGCGCGTCGACGACGAAGGACTTGAGTGGCTCGAGCGCTACGACTGGCCGTTAGCAGCACCGTGACCCGGGCTTCTCGTAGCGCGCGTTGAGTCGTTCCGCGACGAAGTCGCGCTCACACATTGGCTCACGCTCCGGGTGATGGGCCCGCACATGCGCCACGTATGCCGCATAGTCCGGTGCGCCGATGATCCGGCGCACCGTCGCGGCGAGGCGGGCCCAGAACCCTGAACTCACCGACGAACCTTGCTGCCGTTCGGGCCGATGGTGCGCTCGAACAGCTCGAGGATGCGGCGGTACTCGTCGTGCCAAGAGCTCGGCCGCACGAAGCCGTGGTCCTCCACCGGATACACCGCCATCTCCCAGTCCGTCTTCTCCAGCTCGATCAACCGCTGCGAGAGATGCACGACGTCCTGGAACTGCACGTTCACGTCCACCATGCCGTGCGCGATGAGCAGCGGATCCTTGAGGCCTTCGGCGAACCAGATCGGCGAGGACTTCTTGTACGATTCCTTGTCGTCCTGCGGCAGGTTGAGGATGCGGCCCGTGTAGCCGTGGTTGTAGCTCGCCCAGTCGGTGACCGAACGTAGCGCCGCACCGGCGCCGAAGTACTCCGATTTGGTGAACAGCGCCATCAGCGTCATGAAGCCGCCGTAGCTGCCGCCGTAGATGCCGATGCGCTCGGGCTGGATGCCGTAGGTCTTGGTGAGGTACTTGGACCCGCTCACGTGATCGTCGAGGTCCTTGCCGCCCATCCAGCGATAGATCGCGGTGCGCCAGCCGCGGCCGTAGCCCGCCGAGCCGCGATAGTCGATGTCGATCACCGTGTAGCCGCGTTCGGCGAGCAGGTGATGGAACATGTACTCGCGCGAGTACGTGGACCACCAGTTGTGCACGTTGTGCAGGTAGCCCGCGCCGTGCACGAAGATCACCGCCGCGCCGTTGGATGCTTTGCCGAACGCCTTGGGCTCGTAGATGCGGGCCGGCACCTTGGTGCCGTCCTCGCCGTCGATCATCACGATGGGCGGCACCTTCCACGCATACGAGCGGAACTCCGCCGTGGTGGACGTGGTGACTTGGTTCATCTCCGTTGAGCCCGCACGCGTAAGGAAGAGTTCGGGCGGCGTGTTGGGGGTGGAATACACGGTCGCGATCATGTTCGCATTGACGGGGTTGATCACCGGCGTGTGACCGCCGTCGCCCGTGGTGAGGCGCGTCCGCGCGCCGCCAGTGATCGGCATCCGGTACGCCTGTCGAGTGAAGGGCGACGGCTCGCTCGTCACCAGATCGAACGACTGTCCGTCGAGCGCTCGGTCGACCTGCAACACCTCCCACGGTCCGCTCGTGAGCGCGACCTTGCCGCTGCCGTCCGGGTTGGCCGCGTACAGGTGAGAGTGGCCGCTCTCCTCGCTCACGAACCACGCCTTCCCCTGCGGCGTCCAGCCGATGCAGCCGAAGCAGGGACCGTTGACCCACGCCTCATCGCGCAGCGCGTCCACCAACGTGGTCGCGCCACCCGCCGAGGCGACGGACCAGAGATAGCGGTGCTTGAAGTCGGCCGAGGTGACGAACAGGAGCCCGTACCTGCCGTCCTCGCTCCATTCACCGACCTGCGCGCTTCCGGCCGGCTTGTCGTCTGGCGTCAGCTTGAGCCACGCGACCTTGCCGGTGGCTACATCCATATGGCCTGCCTTCTGCGAGCCCTGCGCGTCACCGACCTTGGTGCGGCCGGGGATCATGCGTGGGTAGCCGTCGGCATTGATGAAGTCGGGGACGTCGGAACCCTTGGTGCCCTGCGCCTGCGCGAACGTCGTGAGCATGACGCTCTTGCCGTCGGGCGAGATGGAAACGCTGCCGATGCGTTCTGCAGTGGGCACGTACACGATGGGGAGACGGCGTGCTTCGGTCTCCTTGCGTTGTGCGCTGCGGATGGAATCCTGTGCGAGTTCGTCGCGGATCACTTCGAACAACGCCTTCTGCTGCTCGGCGAGTGCACCGCGCTGGCCTTTGGGTGCTTCGGCGTCGCGCGGGGCATTGCCGCTGCGGATATCGGTGAGCTGCCGCGTGAGGCCGCTGGCGATTTCGAACGCGTAGACGTTGCCTTCACGAACGAAGAAGATCTCCTTCTCGTCGAGTGCGAACTTGGGGTCGGACTCGAAGGTGTTGGTCTGCGTGACGCGGCGATGCGTGATGGTGCCCTTGCTGCGCGTGCGCAGCCAGAGGTCGCCGCTGGCCGAGAAGACTTCCATCGCCCCGGTCTTGGACCGGCGCCCCGTCGCCAGCATGGGCGCGACGGAATCCATGTGCGCGTCGCTCACGAGCTCCGGTGTGGCACCAGCGCGCGCCGCCACGCGATAGGGCTTCATGTCCTCGTTCCACTTCGCACCCGGCGTGAGCCAGCGGAAGTAGATCCACTGCCCGTCAGCCGTGAAGCGCACCTGACCGGGCTCGCGGCCATAGAGCTCCGGCCCGCGCATGATGTTCTTGACGGAGAGGTCGAAGGGCTGCTGGGCCGCGGCTCGCGTGCTGGTGAGGAGGGCGAGGGCGAAGAGGAGTCGGCGCATTGGGCTTGGATTCAGGGGTGTGTGCTGATTCTACGCGCTTTCATTGGATCGTGCTGGGGCTGGTAACTGCGTATACCACAGAGGACACAGAGGGCACAGAGGACTGCGATATGCTCACCACAGGGGCTCAGGGGGCACAGGGGGCCACAGGGGAGGGACTTTTGGGGCTGCGGGGCGCTGCGTGCAGGAGGAGCTTGTCGGTCGCTCGGACTGGCACCGCAAGCTGTACTCGCCCACAAGCCCCCCAAAAAAAGGGAACCTGTCAACGGAACCCAACCCCGCTCCTAGCGCCCGACCCCCTGAGTGCCCTGTGCCCCCTGTGACCCTGTGGTAAGTGCCGTTGCAGTTCTCTGTGCCCTCTGTGCCCTCTGTGGTGAAAGCAGTTCGCAGGAGAACTAGAGATGCCGCAGAAACCTCTCCGGCGCGGCCAGAAACTCCCGCGTCACCCGCACATGCTCCGCCTCATCATACGCGATCGCCCTCGGCGGCCGCTCATCGAACGACCAGATCACCGCCCCCGGCAGCGCCAACAGGATCGGCGAGTGCGTCGCGATGATGAACTGCCCTCCATCCGTCACCATGTCCTTGAGCATCGCCAGCAACGCGATCTGCGACGTGGGGCTCAGCGCGGCTTCAGGTTCGTCCAACAGATACAAACCATCGGGCACGAACCGCGAGCGGAACAGACTGAGGAAGCTCTCCCCATGCGACTGCGCGTTGAAGTCCGCTCCGTAGCGGCGCTGCATGTCGTTGAGAGATCCCGTGATCGGCCCGAGTCGCAGCGCCTTCGCCATACCGCTGCGGTCGGCGTAGTCCCGTTCCACCTCTTCCATCTCGCGCCGCAGCTCCGCCTGCTGGATCGCGAGTGCCTTGGTGAAGCCGAAGAAGTCCTCGGCGCGGAGGAAGAAGCCGCGGTTGGCCCGGCCCTGCCGACTCCACACCACCTTCATCTTCTCCGCGAGCTTTCGCGCCGACTCCAGCGTCTCGTCGTATTCGATCGCCTTGGAGCCCACAGTCGGCAGATGCACCTTGGCGGCGATGCCTTCCAGCAGCGTCGACTTGCCCGAGCCGTTCTCGCCCACGAAGAAGGTGACGGGCGCCGTGAACTCCAGCTCCGGCGTGGCGCGCACCGCCGGCACGGAGAAGGGGTATACGCCTTCTTGATCGTCGCGGTACGGGTTCAGGATGCTGATCGCCACCAACCGATTGCGCGTGTCCGGCGCGGGGGGCTTCTTCCGCGCCCGCATCATGCCCCCCGAGTGAACCGACGCACGCTCACGCCGCCGCGCGCGCCGTGTACGGATGTTCGCTCGACACCATCGGCTTGGACCCGCCGAGCACCGCGCGCCACTCCCGCATGGAATCGAGCAGGATCACGATCACCGAGATCATGAAGAACGCCGCCACCGCCGCATCGAGACGATCGTTGAAGATCAGTCGTGCCGCGCCCGCCGCGTCCTGCACACCCGCCGGCAGTTCACCCGCGGCGATCTTGTCGCTCACCCACTGTGCGTGCGAGAGGAACCCGATCTTCGGATTCGCCGAGAACAACTTCTGCCAGCCCGCGGTCATCGTGACAACCACCAGCCAAGCCATCGGCAGCAGTGTCATCCACGCGTAACGCGCCTTGCCCATCTTGATGATGACCGTGGTGCCAACGCAGAGCGCGACCGTCGCGAGCAGCTGATTGGCGATGCCGAACAACGGCCACAGCGAGTTGATACCGCCGAGCGGATCGGTGACGCCTTGATACAGGAAGAATCCCCAGCAACCCACGAAGATCGCGCTGGCGAGCACCACCGCCGGATACCAACTCACGCGCCCGAACGGCTCCCACACGTGTTTACCGAGGTCCTGCAGCATGAACCGGCCCACGCGCGTGCCGGCATCGACGGTGGTGAGGATGAACAGCGCTTCGAACATCCGCGCGAAGTGATACCACAGCGCCATCGCGTGGGTCCCGCCGAGCGCGTCGGCGAAGATCTTCGCCATGCCCACCGCGAGTGACGGCGCGCCACCGGTGCGCGAGAGCAGTGTGCTCTCCTGCACCTGTTCAGCGAGCAGCGTGAGTTCGTTCGGCGACAGGGTGAAGCCCCAGGTCGCGATCACTTGCGCGGCGCTCTCGGCCGTGGCGCCGAGTACTCCGGCGGGGGCGTTGATCGCGAAGTACACGCCGGGTGTGAGCACGCACGCGGCAATCAAAGCCATGATGGCGACCAGCGACTCCGTGAGCATCGCGCCGTAGCCGATGAAGCGCGCGTCGGCTTCGTTCTCGAGCAGCTTGGGCGTGGTTCCCGACGAGATGAGTGCGTGGAACCCGCTGATCGCGCCGCAGGCGATGGTGATGAACACGAACGGGAACACCTTGCCCGCGAACACCGGTCCAGTGCCGTCGATGAACTGCGTGATCGCCGGCATCTGCACCGGCGGCAGCACCACGATGATGCCCACCGCGAGCGCGACCACCACACCGATCTTCACGAACGCCGAGAGATAGTCACGCGGCGCGAGGAGCAGCCACACCGGCATCACCGACGCCGCGAAGCCGTAGATCATCACGCTGAACGCGAGGGTCACGCCGTCGAGCGTGAACATGGGACCGAGCACTGGATGTTCAGCGGCCCAGCGCCCGGCGTAGAGCGAGAGGATGAGCAGCACGATGCCGATCGCACTCACCTCGAGCACGCGCCCCGGCCGCAGATACTTGAGATACACACCCATCAGCATCGCGATCGGCACCGTGAGCGCGATGGTCACCGTGCCCCATGGGCTCGACTTGAGTGCGTTCACCACCACCAGCGCGAGCACCGAGATGAGGATGATCATGATGCCCATCACCGCGACGAGTGCGGTGAATCCGGCGACGGGACCGATCTCCTCCTTGGCCATCTGTCCCAGCGACTTGCCGTTGCGGCGCACCGAGGCGCAGAGGATCACGCAGTCCTGCACCGCACCACCGATCACCACACCGATGATGATCCACAGCGCGCCGGGCAGGTAGCCGAACTGCGCGGCGAGTGTGGGGCCGACCAGCGGACCCGGGCCCGCGATCGCCGCGAAGTGATGCCCGAACACGATCCACTTGTTGGTGGGCACGAAGTCGCGCCCATCGGCCATGCGCTCGGCGGGTGTGGCGCGCGTGGCATCGAGCGCGAAGATCTTCGCCGCGATGATCTTGCTGTAGAAGCGATATCCCATCACGTACGTGCAGACCGCGGCGGTGAGCAGCCACGCCGCACTGATGGTCTCACCGCGCGTGAGACCGAGGTACGCGAACGCGCCGGCGCCGATGAGCGAGATGACGGCCCAGATGAGGGCCGAGAACCAACGGGGCATCGTGGATCCTGGTGCGGGGGGAACGCGCCGGTCCTCGGCGCGCGATCACGAGAGGGGAGTATGCGACTTGAAGGCGCGGGGCGCTACACCGTGAGTCAGGGCGCGTCGAGTGCGGTGGACGCGCGGCGGAGGCGGTCGTGCACGGCCTCCCATGCGTCGCCCGAGGGTGGGGTCACCACAAAGATCTCGGCCACACCGAGCAGGTCGAGCCGGCGCAACGCGGCATAGAGCATCGCGCCGTAGGCCTGCGGTTCGCTGGGCATGCGGATCTGCTGCGGGTTCGCCGGGGCGCTGAACACGAGACCAGCCGCGCCGGGCGGGGTACTCGCGACCAAACGGATGGTCGCGCGAGGTGCGTAGTGCCTCGGGTGCATGCCCGGACTCCGCGTGACGGTCTCGGTGCGCTCCGTGATCCACGGTCCCACGAGCGCCGCCTCCAACGCCGCGCGCGGGATCCCACCCGGCCGCAGCACCATCGGCGCGGTGCCGCTCAGGTCCACCACGGTGCTCTCGAGCCCCACATCGCAGGGCCCGCCATCGAGCACCATCGTCACCTGCGAGACGATCGACGGGTCCACATCCTCGGCGCGCGTGGGCGAGAGGCGCATGAACGGATTGGCACTCGGGGCGGCGAGCGGCACCCCCGCGCGACGAATCAGTTCGAGTGCCACCGGGTGCGCGGGCATGCGCACCGCCACGGTGTCGAGATCAGCTGCCGTCACGTCGGGCACGACGGCCGCGCGCGGCAGCACCATGGTGAGCGGGCCCGGCCAGAAGCGCGCCGCAAGCACGGTCGCCGACTCGGGCCACGCACTCGTCACCTGCCGCGCCTGCGCCTCGGAGGCCACGTGCACGATGAGCGGATTGTTGGCAGGCCGCCCCTTGATCGCGAACACCCGCCGCACCGCGTCGGCGTCGAGCGCGTTGCAGGCGAGGCCATAGACCGTCTCGGTGGGTATCACCACCACGCCGCCGCTCCGGAGGGCGGTTGCAGCACGGTCGAGCACGTCAGGAGTCGGCGAGAGGATTTCCATCGCACGGAAACTGCCCGGTCGCCGCACCCCGCACCAGCGCCGCATCACACATCGCCGTGCACCACCCTCCGCCATCCCGTGCCATCCACCATCTCACAATCGTTCTACAGACATGCATGTCATCCGATTATCTTCCGGCGTCGTCCCCGCCGATTCTCCCCCGCTCAGGACCCGCGTGCGACACGCCCTGTTGGCCATCGCGCTCTGTCTGCCTCACGTCGTCGCCGCGCAGCAGCCCGCCGCTCCGGTAGCCGCGGCGCGTCCGTTGTCGCCGTTCGCCGAGCAGCGCGTGGCACTCGTGCCCGTGCAGAGCTGGCGCGCCGACACCACCGCCTGGAGCAAGAGCGTGAACTGGGCCGTCACGCGGCTCGCGATCGACTCCGCCTTCCAGGCCACGCTGCTCGACCGCGGACTCGGCAAGAAGTGGTCGTACGCCGCCGACGTGGTGCGCAGTGCCAAGCGCAATCCCACCTACGCGTCCGACCCGTACGCGCTCGGTGTCGGACGGCTGCGCGGTGTGCTGCCCAAGCCCACCGACCCGCTGCCCCCCGTCGTCGCCGACAACCTCCGTCCCCTCACCGCGCTCGGCGACACCCGCTACGCCCTCATCCCCGTGGAGCTCCGCGCCGAGGGCGACCGGGTGATGCTCCGCATCGTCGTGGCCGACACTCGGAGCAGGGCGATCATCTGGGTCGCCGAGCTCCCGGCCCTTGGCGGTGACAAGCTGGTCGAGAGTCTTGCGATGCAATTCGCCGACCTCGTGATCGACCCCTGACCGGTGCCCCCCGCACCACTGGACCACTGAGAACCGACTGATGACCTCCCCCCGCGAAGTCACCCTCATCCCCGGCGACGGCATCGGCCCGTCGATCACCGACGCCACGGTCCGTCTGCTCGAAGCCGCCGGCGCGCCCATCGTCTGGGACCGGCAGATCGCCGGCATGACCGCCGTGAAGGAACTCGGCGATCCGCTGCCCGAGGCGGTGCTCGATTCCATCCGCCGCACCAAGCTCGCGCTCAAGGGCCCGCTCGAGACGCCGGTGGGCAAGGGCTTCCGCTCCATCAACGTGGCGCTGCGAAAAGAATTCGATCTCTACGCGAACCTGCGCCCCGCCAAGACCGTGCTGCCGGGCCTGCGCTTCGACAACGTCGACGTGGTGATCGTGCGCGAGAACACCGAAGGGCTGTA
>JADYYN010000255.1 GCA_020853635.1 Gemmatimonadaceae bacterium | reverse complement strand
GTACGCCTGCCACCTTCCTGCATCCCACGGAGAGCGTGCATGGCGATCTGGGCATCGTCGGCGAGCAGGACGTGGCGATCCTGCTGAGCAAGAGCGGCGAGACCGTTGAGTTGTTGCCGCTCTTGGAACAGCTCACACGACTGGGGGTACCGTGCATCGCCATCACGGGGGATCAGCAGTCCACCCTCGCGAAGCACTCGTCCGTCTCGCTGGACGGCTGGGTGCGTGAAGAAGCGTGTCCGCACGATCTGGCCCCCACCACGAGCACTACGCTCGCGCTGGCATTGGGCGACGCGCTGGCGGTGGCGCTGCTCGAGGAGAAGGGGTTCCGTCGCGAGGACTTCGCGAAGTTCCACCCCGGCGGTTCGTTGGGCCGCAAGCTGTTGCTGCGCGTGCGCGATGTCATGGTCAGCGAGGCGCTGCCTATCCTCGGCGCGTCGGCGACGATGCGCGAGGCCATCGTGCTGCTGGCAGAGCGTCGCGGCATCTGCATGGTCGCCGATGATGCGCGTCAGCTGCAGGGTGTCGTCACCACCGGCGATCTCTCCCGCCTGATGGAGAAAGAGCAGGACATCTTCCCCATTCCGGTCGCTCGCGTGATGACCCGTTCGCCCAAGACCGTGCAGGTCGACGACCTCGGCAGTGCCGCCGTGCATCTCATGGAGACGCACGGCATCGTGGCGTTACCGGTGCTCGATGCGTCGCAGACGATCGTCGGTGTGGTGCACCTGCATGATCTGATGCGCGCGGGGGCGGTCTGATGCGCGTCGTCGTGCTGGTACTCGCGTTCGCTGGAGCGGTCGTGGTGGCGGCGTGCGGCAGTGACCCGGGCACGCCGGGTGCCGGTGCCAACGTCGCCGCGATCGTGGACTCGGCCGATCAGGTCGCGTTCGGGTCACGCACGCTGCTCACGGACAACGGACTGCTGCGCGCCGAGGTGTTCGCGGATACCGCGTTGTTCATGGAGAACAACACGCGGGCGTCGTTGCGCGTGGTGCACGCCGACTTCTTCGGGGCGACCGGGGCGAAGGAGGCCACGCTCACAGCGAAGGTGGGCAACCTCACGCAACGCAACGGCACGTTCGAAGCCTGGGGCAACGTGATCATCACGTCGGTGGACGGGCGGGTGCTCAAGACGCCGATGATCAAGTTCCTGCAGAGCCAGAACCAGATCATGTCGGACTCGTCGTTCGTGCTGACGGAGCCGGGGGAGAAGGAGATGCGCGGGGTGGGGTTCCGGGCGGATCCGAATCTCTCGGCGGTGCAGGTGCTGCGGGTGCAGGAAGGGCGCGGTGGCGTCGTCCGGTTGCCCAACGAATGATGCGGTTCGTCGCGCTCGCGCTACTCGGTGCGGTCTTCGGTGCGGTCTTCGGCGCGCTGTTCGCCACGCCGGCACACGCGCAGGATGCCAAGCCGTGTGTGCTCGTGTGGACCGGCACGCCGCTCGGAGGCGTCGATTCCACGCGCGTTCAGCGCTACACGCTGGCAACCGGCGCGACGATCACGTACATCGGGGGCGGCGTCGACGCTCGGTGCGAAGGCCAAGGCAATCGCCTGCTCTCGGACAGCGCTGAGCACTATGCGGACCGCGGTGAGCTCATCCTGATTGACCGCGTCCGCTACACCGACCCACGCGTCTCGATGCAGTCGCAGCGCATGGTCTACTACACGACGGACGAGCGCATCCACGCCACCGGCGACGTCCGCGGCAAGATGACCAACGGCACGCGCTTCACGGGCCCGGAGATGTTCTACTGGCGCGCGAAGCCCGGCCTGCGGGAACAGGCGCGCTGGCGCGCCCCAGGGCGGCCGTTCGTTCGTATGGCCCCCGACTCGACCGCCAAGACCCAGAGCGACTCCACCGATCTCACGGCCGACCTCGTCGTCTCCGAGAACGACTCACTCATGTGGGCGGTCGGGCAGGTCGTCATTGAGCGCCCCGACCTGCGGGCGACCGCAGACTCCGCCACGATGAACCGCATCACCGAACACGCGCGGCTCATGCGCACCCCCCGCATCGCCGGGCGCGGCGAGCGCCCGTTCAAGCTCTCGGGCGAGATCGTCGACCTGTGGTCGAAGGACCAGAAACTCGAGCGCGTGCTCTCGTCCGGCGCGGCGTCGGTGAGCAGCGATTCGTTACAGATGCGAGGCGACACCCTCGACATGCGCATGCGGGACCAGCGCATCCAGCGCGCATTCGCCTGGGGCACCCGTGCCTACGCGGACGGCGCAGCGCAGCAGATGGAGGCGGATTCACTCGACATCCTCCTCCCGGACCAGCGGATCCGCGAGGTGCACGCGATCGGCAAAGCCATCGCCTGGTCGACGGTCGATACCCTCAAGATCCTGACCGACGAACGCGACTGGATCGCCGGGGACACCCTCCTGGCACTCTTCGACTCGGTCCCCGCCGGGGACACGTCGTCAAATGCCCGTATGAAACAAGTGACGGCGACGGGGGATGCGCGGTCCTTCTATCAGCTGGCCCCGTCCTCGGGCGAGCGGGGGGTGCCGAACATCAACTACAATCGCGGACGAGAGATCGTGGTGAGTTTCACCGAGGGCGAAGTCGAACTCGTGAAGGTCAAGGATCGGGCCTCGGGTATCTACCTCGAGCCGCCGGTCGTGGCGAAACCGAAGTCGACCGAGAAGCCGAAGGTGCCGGGCGATACCACCGCGGCCGCGGTGCGTCGCCCATGAGCGCGCCCCGCGAGCTGCTGCAACGGTTCACCGGCGGCGATCGGTCGACGGCACTCTGCCTGCTCGCCATCTGCCAGCGTGCCGATGAGCACGGGGCGGCCAGCTTCCACGACGTCACCATCGCGTACCGCGACGACCACCTGCAGGCCATGCGCGCCGATGGGCGCGACGTCGAGGCCGAGGCGGGGCGTCTGTCGTTGGATGAAGTGCGCGAGCACCTGAGCCGGACGGTGCTGCCGCGCTTGGTGGCGTCCGGCGCCATCGGAGAACCGGAGCGACGTCCCGACGGTGACCTTTCGCTGCGACTGAACGATGCCCTGCGGACCCTCCACGCGGCGGACCCGCTCGCGCTCCAGAGCGGGCTGCGTCCCACCGGTGAACATCAGGCGGTCGCGCGGCGCACACCGTCGTATTCTCAGCCGTCGGTCGGCGGGAGCAGCGTGCTCTCCGCGCACGGACTCGTGAAGACGTATCGCAAGCGCAACGTCGTCAACAACGTCGCGCTCGAGCTCCGGCAGGGCGAGATCGTCGGCCTGCTCGGCCCGAACGGCGCGGGCAAGACGACGACGTTCTACATGATCGCCGGCTTGATCCCTCCGAACGCGGGGCAGATCAAGCTCGACGGCGACGACATCACGCGCATGCCGATGTACCAGCGCGCCCGCAAAGGGATCGGCTACCTCTCGCAGGAGCCGTCGATCTTCCGCAAGCTGTCGGTGGAAGAGAACATCATGGCGATCCTCGAGACGTTGCCGATCGACCGCAACGAACGCGAGAAACGCCTCGAGGCCCTGCTCGACGAGCTCAGCATCAAGCACCTGCGGCGCAGCAAGGCCTACGCACTCTCGGGCGGTGAACGTCGACGACTGGAGATCACGCGTGCCCTCGTGACGCGCCCCAAGTTCATGATGCTCGACGAACCGTTCGCCGGCGTCGATCCGATCGCCGTGCACGACATCCAGGGCATCGTCGCCTCGCTCAAGGATCGCGGCATCGGCGTGCTCATCTCGGACCACAACGTCGAGCAGACACTCGACATCGTGGACCGTGCGTACATCATGTTCGACGGGGCGGTGAAGGTGTCCGGCCCGGTGCGCGACCTGATCTTCGATGATACGGTGAGCAAGGTGTACTTCGGCCCGACGCTCACGGGGCGCCTGCGCGAGCGATTCCTCGCCGAACATCCGGAGTCGCCGTGAAGGCAGGCCTCCACCAGTCCGCGCGGCTCGGCCAGGAGCTCAAGGTCAATCCACGCCTGTACCAGGCGATGGACATGCTCTACATGCCCCTGCTCGACCTGCAGCAGCACCTCAAGCAGGAGCTGCTGGTGAATCCCTTCCTCGAGTTGGTCGAGGAGGAAGAAGAGGAGACCGAGCCGGGCGAGGAGACCGCCGCCGAAGCGGACGAACAGGCGGAGGCAGAGGCGGAGCAGACACCCGAGCGCTCCGACACCGATGACGAATCACAGTGGGAGGAGATCCTCCTCAACGGGTTCGAGGTCGGTGGCATGCGCGAGGAGCGCGACGATCGCGAACACTACGAGCCGACCACGGTCGCCACGCGCGGACTCGACGACCATCTCCGCGACCAAGTGCGCCTGCTCGACCTCTCCGAACGCGACGAACTCCTCGCCGACGAGTTCATCGGCAACATGAACGAGGACGGATGGCTCTCCGCGTCACTCGAGGAGATCCTCACCGGCATCAACGAGATGATCGACAAGGCGGCCGAGGCCGCCGAAGACGAACGCGAAGCACCGCACTTCACCATGCCCGAAGCCGAGCGCATGCTGCGGGTGATCCAAGCGCTCGACCCGCCGGGCATCGGGGCGCGCACCTTGCACGAGTGCCTGCTGCTGCAACTCAAGGACTCCGGCCTCGAAGGCACGCTCTCGGCCATCTTGGTGCGCGAACACTTCCAGGAACTGATCTCGCACCGTTGGGTGGAGATCGGCAAGAAACTCGGCATCGCGCCAGGGGAAGTGCAGCGTGCGGCGGACGAAATCGCGAAGCTGAACCCCAAGCCGGGGCGTGCGTACAGCGAGGGCAGCGACAACTATGTGGTGCCCGATCTCATCGTCGAGAAGGTCGAGGGCGAGTACCTCGTGTTCATCAACGATGCGAACCTGCCGCGCCTCAAGCTGAGCCGCGCGTACCAGGAGATCGCCCGCGACAAGAAGAAGTTCGACGGCGAGAGCAAGGAGTTCATCACCAGCCGCCTGAGCGCGGCGCAGTGGCTCATCCAGGCCATCGAGCAGCGTCGGCAGACGATGCTCAAGGTGATGCACTTCATCGTGGACCGGCAGCGCGAGTTCTTCGAGAAGGGCGTCCAGTCGCTGCGTCCGCTCACGCTGCGCGAAGTCGCCGAGGCCATCGGCATGCACGAGAGCACCGTGTCGCGCGTGACCAATGAGAAGTTCGCGCAGACGCCGCGTGGGGTGCTGCCGCTCAAGTTCTTCTTCTCCAGCGCGCTCAAGAGCTCCGACGGCGAAGACGTCTCGGTGCGCGGCATCCGCGCCACCATCGAGAAGCTCGTCGCTGACGAGGATCCGAAGAACCCGCTCACGGACCAGGCGCTGGTGGAGCTGCTCGAACGCGATGGTGTGCAGATCGCGCGGCGCACGGTCGCCAAGTATCGCGATCAGCTCGGGGTGCTTCCGGCGCGCATGCGCAAGCGGCTCTGACCATGAGCACGCCCGTGACCAGCGCTCGTCGTCCGCTCGACCTCAGCACGGAGACCGTGCGTGTCTCCGTGCTCGTGCCGGCCAAGGACGAAGCGGAGAATCTCCCGCTGTTCCTCGAGCTGTGTGACGCGATGATCGCGACGCAGCCGGTGGGCTACGAGGTCGTGGTCATCGACGACGGTTCGCGAGACGACACACCCACGGTGCTCGCCGATCTCGCCGCGCGATACTCCTGGCTGCGCACCGTGCGGCACCGCGCGCAGCGCGGCATCGCTGACGCACTGCGCTCGGGCTATCTCGCGGCGACGGGCGACATCCTCGTGTTCTATCCGGCCGACCTGCAGTTCAAGCCGGAGGACATCCCGCGCTTGGTGGAGCCCATCCTCGAGGACCGCTCCGACATGGTGACGGGCTTCAAGCAGGGACACTACGAGAAGGCGTTCGTGTCGCGCATCTACAACGGGCTCTCGCGTTCGTTGTTCGACAGCCCGGTGCGGGACCTGAACAACGTGAAAGCGTATCGTCGCGTGATCATGGACGAGCAGCCCGCACGTCCGGACTGGCATCGCTACATGATCGTGCTCGCACATGCGCGCGGGTACACGGTCAGCGAGATCCCGGTGCCGCTGTATCCGCGGCACGCCGGCAAGTCGAAGTTCGGCTGGGGACGCATCCCGGTGGGCGTGCTCGACATGCTCGCGGTGTGGTTCGAGCTGCGCTTCGGGCAGAAGCCGTTGCTGGCGTTCGGCATGCTCGGCGCGGGTCTGTTCGCACTGGGCGTGCTCGCCGGGATCATCGCGCTGGCGCTCCTTGTCACGCAAGGCACCGGGCAGCGCTGGGCGTGGACGCTCATTCAGACCTGCCTGTTGCTGGGTTCGATCTTCTTCGCGACGGGACTGCTCGGCGAGCAGATCGCCGTGACGCGTGCCGAGCAGAAAGAGCTCCGTCGTCTCCTCGATGAGGTGACCACGCGCCGTCGCGAGGACTGAGCGCGGTGCGGGTCCTCTTCGTCACGCACAACTACCCTCGGCATTCTGCCGACGGAGCAGGGTCGTTCCTGCATCGCCTGGCCGTGGCGCTGCGCGCGGCGGACCAGGACGTGCGCGTGCTCGCGCCGTCGGCCGAAGGGCTCGCACAGGACGATGTCGTCGACTGTGTGCCGGTGCGTCGCTTCCGGTACGCGCTGCGCGGCATGGAGACACTCGCCTACACGGGGACGATGGCCGAGCAGGTGCTGGGGTCGCTGCGCGGGAAGGGCGCATTGGCCGGCATGCTCGCCGCCGGCAGTCTCGCACTGCACAACGAGATCGAACGCATCGATCCCGACGTGGTCCATGCGCATTGGTGGTTCCCGGGCGGATTGCTCGCCCGTGGCGGTGCAGGGAACCTGCCGCTGGTGACGACGATGCACGGGTCGGACATCCGCCTCGCGCGAAAGGTGTCGATGGTGCATCCACTGTTCCGCGCGGTGATGAAACGTTCTGCGTCGGTGACCGCCGTGTCGTCCTGGCTCGCCGGTGAGGCGCGGGCGATGGCGCCGGGAACCGAGATCGTGGTGGCTCCGATGCCGGCCGACGTCGCGCTGTTCCGCGACGTGCCGACCGCACGGACTCCCGGCCGCTTCCTGTTCGTCGGCCGACTCAACGCGCAGAAGGGTCTCAGCGACCTCCTCGAGGCGATGGCATGGGTTCCGGAGCCGGCCACGCTCGACGTGGTGGGCCAGGGGGATGACGCCTCGGCGCTGCGTGAACGGGCTGAACTCCTCGGCATTGGGGCGCGCGTGCGCTGGCTGGGACAAGTGCAGCGCAGCGATCTCCCGGGGCTCTACCGCACGGCGCAGGCGGTGGTGATGCCGTCCCGGAACGAAGGACTGGGGCTGGTGGCCGTCGAGGCGCAGCTCTGCCGCACCCCCGTGATCGGGTACCGCTCCGGTGGTCTCCCCGACGTGGTCGATGCGACGTGGGGCGGCACGCTCGTGCCGCCGGGCGATACCCGTGCACTCGCCGACGCCATGCGGGCCGTGCTCGACGCGCCGACTCGCATCGATGGAGTGGGCGCGGCCGCACGATCGCGTATGCTCGACCGCTTCTCACCCAGCGCGGTCGCCGCGGTGTACTCGGGGCTGTACCGCGAGGTCGCACGCGATGGCCGCTGAGCGCCGCACGTGGCGTGTCGTACAATCCGCGTTCGTGGTGATCGTGCTTGCGGGAGCAGCCTATGCGCTCTCATCGCAGTGGGCTGAGCTGCGCGCGGTCAGCGCCTCGACGCGCATCGCTTGGAGCGGCGTCGCACTGGCCTCGGGGCTGGTGTTCGTGAGCTACGCCGTACTCATCGCCACGTGGCGGGCGACGGTGCGGGCCTGGTGCGTACGAATCGGTGTCGGCCATGCGGCGTACATCTGGTTCGTCTCGAACCTCGGACGCTATGTGCCGGGTAAGGTCTGGCAGATCGGCGCGATGGGCGTGCTCGCGCAACACGCCGGCGTTGCGCCGGTCGCGGCGGTGGGCTCGGCGCTGGTGGTGTCGCTGGTGCACCTGCTCGTGGGATTCGCCGTGGTCGCCGCAACCGGGGCCGAGTTGATGGACGCGTATCTCCCGGCTGGACCGTGGTTCAAGGTGGCTCTGGCGTTGCTCGGGGCGGGGGTCGTGGCCAGTCCTTGGCTCCTGCCGGTGGGGGTACGGATCGTCGCCTCTCTCACCGGCCGACAGATGGTCGCCCCGCGGTTGCCGCCGAGCGCCATCTGGCTCGCCGCCGGCGGCTCGGCGGTGGCGTGGACCCTGTTCGGGCTCGCGTTCCACCTCCTGAGCGCCGCCCTCCTCGGGCGCCAGACTGGAGATGCGGCCTCCTCCATCGCAGTTTTCACTCTTTCGTACCAGCTAGGCTTCATCTCCCTGTTCGCTCCGGGGGGGATCGGGGTACGAGAGTTATCGATGCAGGCGCTGCTGCTGGGTGCCGGAGCCATGACCGGCACGGAAGCCCTCTGGCTGGTGATCGCGTCGCGACTGTGGCTGACCGTCCTTGAGATCGTGCCGGGCAGTGTGTTGCTGCTCTGGCCGAACAATCCGTTGCGTCCTCTTCCTTCGTCCGCCTCCGAATGACCGCCACGACTTCTGCGCCGCCGGCTCCGCGCTTCGCCCTGTTGTGGGCGACGCTTGTGTGTGTCCTCGCGGCGCTCACCTTGGCCTATCCGGCGTTGTCGGGTAGTTTTCTGGTGTCGCCGGTAAGCGATCAGTACATCGCCGGGTTCGCGTTCCGTGATTTCGCCGCGCAGTCGCTCCGCGCGGGTGACGGGATCCCGCAGTGGAACCCGTATCTCTTTGGCGGCATGCCGTACGTCGCCGCGATGCACGGTGACATCTTCTATCCGACGTTCCTGCTCCGCATGGTGCTTCCCACGGACATCGCGATGACGTGGGGGCTGGTCCTCCACCTCATGCTGGCCGGTGTGGCGACGTATTCGTTCCTGCGGGCGCTCGGCGTGAGCTTCTACGCGGCGCTGCTGGGTGGCCTCGCCTACATGATGAGTGGCCCCATTGCTGGGCTCGTCTCGCCCGGACACGACGGCAAGCTGTTCGTCTCTGCGCTGCTCCCGGTCACACTGCATGTCATCACGTGGGGTGTCCGTGATGGCAAACGGTGGGCCTGGGGTGTGCTCGCACTTGTCGTCGGGCTCGGGCTGCTCTCGCCGCACCCGCAGTTGCTCCAGTACCTGCTGCTCGCCAGTGGCGCCTGGGCGCTGTTGCTCGCGTTCGGGGGGGAAGGGGAGACGAAGCTCCCGCGCGGCGTCGCGATGCAGCGACTCGGCCTTGCACTCGGCGCGGTGATCCTCGGCTTCATGATCGGCGCCGTACAGTATCTGCCCGTGCGCGAGTACGTCGACTGGTCGCCGCGCGTCGGCGGCAAGGGATACGATCACGCCGTGAGCTATTCGATGCCCATCGAAGAGCTCATCAATACGTATCTCCCGCAGTTCAGTGGCATTCTCGACCGGTACTGGGGCCGCAATCGCATCCACTTCCACTCCGAGTACGTTGGAGCCGGCGTGCTCTTGCTCGCCATCGTTGGACTGGGTGCACGCGCCATGGCCGATCGGCGACGCTTGGTGTGGTTCTTCGCCGGCACCTTCGTGGTGTCGCTCCTGTGGGCGCTCGGCGGGAACACGCCGTTCTATCAGCTCATCTCTGCGATCGTGCCGGGCACGAAGTACTTCCGCGCGCCCAGCACGATCATGTTCATCACCATGTTCTCCACCGCGGTGCTCGCGGCGTTCGGCGCGGAGCGGATTCTCGCGGGAAAGGTGGATCGCCGCGTGTTGTACGGCGGCATGGCGTTCGGCGCATTGGTGGTCGTGCTCGCCGGCGTCGGCTTCTTCCAGCAGATGGCAGAAGGTCTCGCGAAGTTCGACGACACGGCCGAGTTCATTCGGGCCGACGCGAGCGTGGTCACCCTTGGTGCCCTACGTTCGTTCCTGTTCGTGGCGGCGGCGGCCGGTGTCGGGCTCGCCGTGCTGGCAGGAAGACTACCCGCGCACATCGCCGGCATCGCGCTGTGTGCGGTGACTGTGGCCGATGCGTGGAGCATCGAGCGCAACTACTTCAAGTTCTCCGGCCGCGCGAGCGAGATCTACGCCAGTGATGCGGCGATCGACTACATGAAGAAGGACACGCAGCCGTTCCGCGTGATCGCCGCGCCGTTCGCCGAGGGTGCCGCATATCACGATCCGTTCCTGACCGGCGACGCCATGATGTCCCATGGCATCCGCCTGTTCGGCGGATACCATGGCAACGAGGTGCGCCACTGGCAGGCACTCGCGGGCAGCCCCAATCAGATGCTCAATCCATCCGTCTGGGGCCTCGCGAACGTGAAGTACATCTATACGAATCTCGACTCGATCCCGGACGCAAAGTTCAAGCGCGTAGCCGGCCCGACCCGCAACGCGGCAGGAACGACGGTGTCGTTGTACGAGATCCAGTCCGAACATCCGTATGCGTGGGTCACCCCGGTCATTGCGAAGTATCCCGATTCACAGCTCGCCGAGGCCCTCAAGGCCCCGAACTTCCCATACCGCAGCGTCGCCGTGGTCGACACCGCGTCCACGACTCCTGCGGTACAGCTGACGGCCATCCCGGCACCGCTCGCCATAACCACTACCGTGACCGAGTACAAGCCGGGGAAGGCCAGCATCACCCTCAGCGAACCGGCGCCGGCCGGCTCGGCGCTGGTGGTCAGTGAGGTCTTCTATCCCGGCTGGACCGCCACCGTCGACGGCCAGCCGGCCAAGGCCGAGCGCACCAACCTCGCCTTGATCGGGGTCGCGCTGCCGGCCGGCGCTCGGCAGGTGGAGCTCACGTTCGACTCCAAGCCGGTTCACACTGGGCGTACCGTGACCTACGTGGCCATCGCGGCCGCATTGCTGCTCACCGCGCTCGGTGCCGCCATTGGGAGGCGTCGCGTCGATGTCTGAGAAGGCCCTCGTCATCACCCCCACGTACAACGAGAAGCTCAACGTCAGCATCCTCGCCGAACGGGTCCTTGCCCAGGACCCCCGAATCGAGATGCTGTTCGTCGACGACAACTCGCCCGACGGCACCGGTGACATCATCGCCGCGATGGCCGCCAACAACCCCCGCATCCATTTGTTGCGGCGGGCAGGGAAGCTCGGACTCGGCACCGCCTACCGCGATGGGTTCAAGTGGGCGCTGGCCCGCGACTACGAGCTGATCTTCGAGATGGACGCGGACTTCAGCCACGACCCGAGCCACCTCCCGGAGTTCCTGAAGGCCTCCGAAGGGGCTGATTGTGTGCTCGGCAGCCGGTACCTGAACGGCAAAGTCACGGTGGTGAACTGGCCGATCAGCCGCCTCATGCTGAGCTACGGCGCGAACATCTACGCGCGCTGGGTGACCGGCCTGCAGCTCTGGGACGCCACCGGAGGGTTCAAGTGCTTCCACCGCCGCGTGCTTGCCGCCATCAACCTCGATGACGTGCGCTCCAACGGCTACGCGTTCCAGATCGAGATGTCGTTCCGGGCCACCCGGAAGGGCTTCAAGCCGGTCGAGATCCCGATCGTCTTCGCCGACCGAACAGAGGGTGAGAGCAAGATGAGCGGCCACATCGTCCGTGAGGCCGTGCTGATGGTGTGGCGGCTACGCTGGTGGGCCATCACGGGGCGCGTGTGAAGTTCTGGAAGCTCTCCGGTTCGGGCAACGACTTCGTCTTCTTCGACGGGCGAGGTGACGACCTTCAGGTGCGCCGGCACTCCGATCCTGCGTTCGTGCGCGCCATCTGCGCCCAGCACACCGGTGTCGGCGCTGATGGAGTCGGCATCATCCAACACGATGCGAAGCAAGACTTTGGCCTCATCTATCTCAACCGAGATGGGAGCCGTGGCGAGTTGTGTGGAAACGCATCTTTGTGCGCAACCCGTTTAGCGGTCGAGATGGACATCGCGTCGCCCCTCGGTCTCTCATTCCGGACCGACGCGGGCATCATCGCGGGCCGGATCCTCGACGGGCGCCCGGAGATCTACCTCCAACCGC
>JADYYN010000254.1 GCA_020853635.1 Gemmatimonadaceae bacterium | reverse complement strand
GCTCTTCCCGATCATCCACATCGGCCGGCCGTGGAAGTTCTTCTGGCTCATCCCGTACCCGAACTGGCGGCTGATCTGGCCGAACTTCAAGTCGCCGCTCGTGTGGGACGTGTTCGCGATCACGACGTACCTCACGATCTCGACCACCTTCCTGTTCGTCGGTTTGATCCCCGACATCGCGGTGCTGCGTGACCGCGAGACCAACCCGATCCGCAAGCAGATCCTCTCGGTGCTCTCGTTCGGCTGGCGCAACACGGAGCGCGAGTGGCGTCACTTCGCCCGCGCGTACCTGTTCCTCGCCGCCTTCTCGACGCCGCTGGTGCTCTCGGTGCACTCGGTCGTGTCGTTCGACTTCGCGATGGGCATCGTGCCGGGCTGGCACACGACGATCTTCCCGCCCTACTTCGTCGCCGGCGCGATCTTCTCCGGCTTCGCGATGGTGTGGACGATCATCATCCCGATGCGCCGCTGGTTCGGGCTCCGCCACTACGTCACGCTGAACCACCTCGACGCCACGGCGAAGATGGTGCTCTTCACCTCGCTCGTCGTCGGTTGCGCCTACATCATCGAGTTCTTCATCGCCTGGTACGGCGGCGTGAAGTACGAGCAGGACTACTTCTGGAACCGTGTGTTCGGTCAGTGGTGGTGGGCCGCGTGGATCATGCTCACCTGCAACATGATCCTGCCGCTCTCGCTGTTCTCGCAGAAGCTACGTCGCAACCCGACCTGGCTCTGGATCCTGTCGATCTTCATCAACATCGGCATGTGGTTCGAGCGCTTCGTGATCGTGGTGCCGTCGCTCTCGCATGACGTCGAGCCCTGGCAGTGGTCGAGCTACGTGCCGACCTGGGTCGACTACGGGCTGATCATCGGGTCGTTCGGGTGGTTCTTCATGTGGTTCCTCCTCTTCGTGAAGCAGCTGCCGGTGATGGCGCTCGCAGAGATCAAGGAAATCGTGCCGCCCAAGATGAAGCACAAGCACAAGGCCCACGGCCACGGAGGGCACTGAGATGATGCAAGGCATGCTGGGTGTCTTCGCGGAGCTCGATAGCACCGTGGAAGCGATCGAAGAACTGAAGCACAAGAAGGTGGGCTCGCTCACCGTGTTCTCGCCGACGCCGCGGCACGAGCTCGAGCACGCGGTCGATCCGCCGCAGAGCCCGGTCCGGAAGTTCACGCTCATCGGCGCGCTGTCCGGTGTGTGTTTCGGCTACTGGATCGCCATCTGGGGCTCGAACTACTGGCCGCTCGTGGTCGGTGGCAAGGCGATCTCCACGTGGCTGCCGTACACGGTGTTCGGCTTCGAAGTGATGGTCATGGTCGGCTGTCTGTCGACCGTGTTCGGGATGTTCTATCTCGCAGGGATCCCGCGCCTGACGACGACCGTCGGGTACGACCCTGCGTTCAGCCATGGCAGCTACGGCGTGTGGTGCGAGTGCGCGCCCGAGAAGCTCGCCGAGGCCGAAGCGATCCTGCGCCGTCATGGCGCGGTGGAGGTGCGCGGTGATCGGTAAGTCCTTCGTTCGGGGCGCGGCGATGCTCGCGCTCCCGGTCCTCCTCGGCGCATGCAACGGTGACCTGTGGCTCACCGACATGAAGCAGCAGCCGTCGGTGGGGACGTGGCAGAAGTTCTCGAGCGACTCGCTCGGCGGCGACACCATCCCGTTCCGCGGCAATCCGCAGGGGTCGGTGCCGACGACGGGTGTGGCGGTCGCGTCGTGGCAGGTGTCGTATGGCAGCGGCGTGTTCCAGATCGACTCGCTCGCCGGCGTGCCGAACCCCATCGCTGCCGATGCACGCTCGCTCGAAGTCGGGCACAAGGCGTATCAGATCAACTGCGCGGTCTGCCACGGCGACCTCGCCGACGGCAACGGCGGTCTGCGGCAGCTGAATCCGGCGTATGGTATCGCGCCTAGCCTGATCACACCGATGACTGGTGCCCGGACCGACGGGTACATCTTCGGCATGATGCGCAACGGCCGCAATCTGATGCCGTCGTTCAATCGCATCCCCGAGTCCGTCCGCTGGGACATCGTCAACTACCTGCGCGGTCTGCAGGGGCGGTATCCGGTGAAGACCGGCCCCGTCGGGTTCCCGGGACAGACCGGCGCCGCGCTCCTCGGCGCGTCGAATGTCGGTCCCACGGTTCCCTCGACGTACAACAAGCCGAGCACTGCGGGCATCACGCCCAAGGCCGAGAAGGCCGCTGACGGTGCCGCCAAGGAAGGCAAGTCCGGAGGTCACGAATGAGCGGTCAGCATCATTACTCCCCGCCGCGCGAGCAGCTCGTCGCGGTGCTGCGCACCAAGACGATGCCGGACGCCCTCAAGAAGGGTGGCCTGATCGTCGGCGTGCTCGGCATGATCCTCTTCGCGGTCGGTGCGGCCACCGGCGAGGCGCGCGCGTGGCAGGCGTTCCTCCTCAACTGGCTGTTCTTCACGACCATCGCATCCGCGGCGGTGATGTTCGCCGCGGTGCAGCGCATCGTGACTGCGCGCTGGTCGCGCGGCGTGATCCGCTTCCTCGAAGGGTTCGTCGCCTTCCTGCCCATCGCGGCGGTGGGGCTGCTCGTCATCGTCTTCGGTGGCAAGGGGCACATCTATCCGTGGTGGGACCTGGTCGGCACGGGCGAGTTGATCGCGGAGAAGGAGACGTACTTCAACCACGGCTTCTTCTACCTGCGCAACGTTGTGATCTTCGCCGCGCTGTTGGCGCTGCAGGTCTGGTATGTGTGGACCTCGGTGCGGCTCGACGTGGGCGTCATCAAGGACGACTTCGGCGCGTCGTGGGCCGCTGGCCTGCGCGCGAAGATGCGGGCGACGTTCGGCGAAGAGCGTCGTGAGCTGCACTCCACGCACTCGCTGCAGGGCAAGCTCGCGGTGGTGATGGCGCTCATCTTCGGCTTCGGCTGGTGCGTCCTCGCGTGGGACCACTCGATGTCGCTCGACTACCACTTCTTCTCGACGATGTACGGCTGGCAGGTGTTCATGGGCGGCTGGCTCGTGGCGCTCATGATCTGGGCCGTGCTGCTCCGCTTCTACAAGGGCATGTTCCCCGAGTTGCCCGAGTTGATCACCGAGAAGCACTACCACGATATCGGAAAGCTCTGCGTCGCGTTCACCGCGTTCTGGGGCTACATCACGTTCTCGCAGTTCCTCATCATCTGGTACGGCAACCTCGCGGAAGAGACGCACTTCTTCACGCTGCGCCTTACTGGTGTCTGGAAGACGACGACGATGGCCGCGGCGATCTTCACGTTCATCATCCCGTTCTTCGGGTTGCTCTCCGTGAAGGCCAAGACGTTCTCGCCGACGAT
>JADYYN010000253.1 GCA_020853635.1 Gemmatimonadaceae bacterium | reverse complement strand
CTCAGGCGCGCGAAAGCTTGAGCGCAGCGCGGCGCTCGCGTTGCTCGGCCTCGATGCGCCCACACATCAAGTCACACCACTGTAAGACCTCGGAGTCGGCGAGCGCGTAGTACGCGAACGTCCCTTCCTTGCGCCGGTTGATGAACCCCGCCGAGCAAAGGAGCTGCAGGTGCTTGGAGACGTTCGCTTGACCGAGTCCCGTGATCGCAACGAGATCGGAGACGCTGTGTTCGCCCTGACGTAGCGCGGCGAGCAACTGCAGGCGCGCCGGCTCGCCGAGCGCCTTGAAGCGCTCGGAGAGTTCCTCGAGCAGCGCAGGGGTCATGACACGTGGTGCCATCTCACACCCCCTCGGCGACAGCGTTGCGCTCGACCGGTTGCCCGGCGCTCTCCCACGCGGCGAACCCGCCGACGAGATCGTGCAGGTCGGAGAGACCCAGACGCTGCAGATGGGACGTCGCGATCGCCGAACGCGCGCCGCTCTGGCACTGTACGACGATCGGCCTGTCGCGCGGGATGTCGCCCAGCCGTTCCGCGAGGTACCCGATCGGGATATGGCGGGCGCCGGGCAGATGACCCGCGTCCCACTCGGTGCGATTGCGCACGTCGATGACGGTGACGTCACCGTTCGTGAGTTGCGGCGCGAGATCTGCGACGGTGATCTTCGCCACGGTGCCGACCGGCCCACCGGCGGTCTTCCACTCCGCCACGACATTCGATTCGTACCACGTGGTGACGCGATCGAGCCCGATCATCGCGAGTTCACGCACCGCCTTGGTGACGGTCGCGTGATCGTCGGCGATGAGATGGATATCGAGATCGTAGCGCACCAGCCAGCCGGCCCACGTGGAGAACGTCTTGGACATCGGGATGTTCAACGTTCCCGGTACGTGCGCCTCGGCGAACCGCGCGGCGCTGCGCGTGTCGATCACGACCACGCCCTGCCCGAACGCGCGCGCGAGCGTCGCGCGCTCGCCCTTCGTCGGTGTCGGAAAGCCACCGAGCACGCGGGGCCCGTCACGATTGATCCGCTTCATCTCCGCGAAGTAGAGCGGCGGCTCGGGCTGACCGGCGAGGACCATCGTCACGAAGTCCTTCTCGCTGGTGGTCGCTACACCCCAGTTGAATCGACGCTCGTAACCCACCGTCGACGTCGGCACGGCGCCGAGCGCCTTCCCGCACGCGGAGCCGGCGCCGTGACCCGGCCAGACCTGCAGATAGTCGGGCAGCGTGCGGAACCGCTCCAGTGAACGGAAGAGATCCTTCGCGCCCGCTTCCATCGTGTTCGCGACCTTCGCCGCCTTCTCGAGCAGATCCGGACGGCCCACATCACCGACGAACACGAAGTCGCCGGTGACGATGCCCATGGGATCCGTCGCGCCAGCGGTATCGGTCACGAGGAACGAGAGATGCTCCGGCGTGTGTCCGGGCGTGTGCATCACCTCGAGGCGGATGTTGCCCACCTTGATCACGTCGCCGTTGCGCACGAGGATCGCCTTGTCGTCCTCGGCGAAACGATACTGCCAGTCCTTGCCGCCCTCGGCGCTCAGATAGAGTTGACCGCCGGTGGCGCGTGCGAGTTCGCGCGACCCGGAGACGTAGTCGGCGTGGATGTGCGTCTCCGAGATGTGCGTGATGCGCAACTTCTCGGCCGCGGCGACATCGGTGTACTGCGCGATGTCACGGTTGGCGTCGATCACGATCGCTTCGCCGGTCGCGGCGCAGCCGATCAGATACGAGGCCTGCGCCAGGCCGTCATCGTAGAATCGCTTGAGCAACATGAGAACCTCGCGAGGTCAGAGGGAACCGTATTGGAAGAGGATCCACGAACCGATCAAGAGTAGCAGCACCGCGAACGCGACCTTGAGCATCCGTTGCGGCACATACGACACCAGCGCACTGCCAGCCAGAATGCCTACCGCGGTGACGCCGCCGAACATGCCGACCAGCGGCCAATCGACATCTACCGCGCCCTGATAGCCGAGGAAGCCGGAAAGCGTGTTCATCGAGATCACCAGCAGTGATGTGCCCACTGCGTGCGACATCGACAGTCCACCGAGGATCACGAGCGCGGGCACGATGAGGAACCCGCCACCCGCACCCACAAGTCCCGTGACCGAACCGACACCGACGCCGATCGCGATCAACGCGCCCCAGGATGGTTGAGCACGCGGTGTCGCGGGTTCGGTGCGCTGCGCGCTCCGGAGCATCGAGACCGCAGCACCCAGCATCACCACGGCGAACATCGCGAGTTGGATGTGTCCGTTGATGCCACCGGCGAGTCGCGCTCCGAGGAAGGCACCGACCATCGCGGCGGCACCGAACGGCAGTGCGGTACCGAGGATCACGTTGCCTTTGCGCCAATGCTGGAACGCACCGACGAGCGCCGCGCCCCCGACCACTGGCAGACTCATCGCGATCGCACGTTTGGGCTCCAGCCCTAGTGCATACACGAACACGGGGACCGTGAGGATCGAGCCCCCACCGCCGAGCAGACCGAGGGTCAGCCCGATGACCAGCGCGAGGAGGATGGCGAGTGGGGTCATATATAACTGGATAGTAGAATATAGATGGTGGGAGCGCAAGAGCCGGGCTCGTGGTTTCTTTTCGGAGGGGGCGGGTTACTCCAGCGGGAGGGGACGTGGCGTCAGCAGTCTGGCCGATGATCGTGGTGGGGACGAGTGCAGCCGTCGGGCTGCTCTTCGTGTTGTGGCTGCTGCACTTACGGTGGCGGAATGCGGCCGTGGTCGACGTCGGCTGGACGGTGGCGATCGGACTGCAGGCAGTCTCGGCGGCGTTCCTCGGGCCGGGGGATCTCACGCGGCGCGTGGTGGTCGGCGCGGTGGGGGTCGCATGGAGCGCGAGGCTCGCACTGCACCTCGCGCGGCGCGTCGCATCCGAGCCCGAGGATGCACGGTACGCTGAACTGCGCGCGCGCTGGGGCGGGAACCTGCGACTCAAGTTCCTCGCGTTCTTCCTGTTCCAGGGCGTGCTCGCCGTGGCCCTCTCGGCGCCGTTCTACGTCGCGGCGGCGGATCCGTCTACGCGGCTGTCACCGCTGTTGCTCATCGGTGTGGTGCTGGCGGCGATCTCGGTGATCGGCGAAGGCACGGCGGATGCGCAGTTGCGTCGATTCAAGGCGGACCCTGCCAATCGTGGTCAGGTCTGTCGCGTGGGACTGTGGGGCTGGTCGCGGCATCCCAACTACTTCTTCGACTGGCTCATCTGGTGCGCCTTCGTGCTGCTGGCGCTCGGATCACCGTATGGTTGGGCGACCCTCGGGAGTCCGTTGCTCATGCTCTACTTCCTGTTGCGCGTCACCGGCATCCCGGCGACCGAAGCGCATGCGGTGCGCTCGCGTGGTGCTGCCTACCAACGGTACCAGCAGGAAGTGAGTGCTTTCGTGCCGCTGCCTCCGCGCACGCGGGGTTGAGGACTATCTTTCGACTGTGAAGTACCTCGCCTCTCTTCTCCTCCTGTCCGCGGCTTGCGTGGGTGAGCCGATGCACGGCACGGTGATGGATCCGCCATCAGCGGCGCCGCCGCTGGTCGTCGCGGGTGACAGCACCGTGCCCGCGTGGTCGCTCAAGGACGAGACGGGGCGAACCGTTGTGCTGTTCTTCGGGTACACACATTGCCCCGACGTCTGCCCCACCGTGCTCGCCGACTGGGCCCGTGCCAAGCGCGCCCTCGGGGCGGACACCGCGGCCGTCCGGTTCGTGTTCGTGGCGATGGATCCAGGGCGGGACACGCCGGCGCGCACGCAACAGCACGCACGACAGTTCGATCCCGCAATCCTCGGCGTGGCGACCACCGACGCGGAAGTCGCGCGGATCACGCGGGATTGGGGATTCGCGGTGTATGCCGAGGGGGATCCCCGCACGCCGAACTACACGGTCGCGCATCCTGCGCAGTCGTTCGTCGTGGATCGGAAGGGACGTCTGCGACTCATGCTTCCACCGGGAGTCCGTGGTGAGGATATCGCGAAAGATCTGCGTCGCATCCGTTAGCGCGCTCGTGCTCACCGTGGCTGCGTGCGGTGGAGAGACGACGGATGGCGCAGCGCGTGCGACGAACGACGGCGTGCGCCAGACGGCGTTACTCACGGTGCATGACGCTTGGTCGCGCACGGCCGACAGCGGTGCGACCGCGGCGGTCTACTTCTCGCTCCACAACAGCGCTGCTGAGGCGGATACGTTGGTCGGCGTCGCGAGCGACATCGCCGATGAGACCATGATGCACGTGTCGATGGAGCACGGTGGCACGATGCGTATGGCGCACGTGACCTCACTGCCCGTGCCGGCACGTGACAGCGTCGCGTTCCAACCCCTCGGCGCACACGTGATGTTGAGTGGATTGCGTCGCCCACTGGTGGCGGGCGACACGATCGCGCTCACGCTGCGATTCTCCTCGGGCCGTACGGTTGGGGTGCGCTCGGGTGTCCGGCAGCCGTAGCGTGGCCCATGGTCCTCCGCGACGCGGTGCCGCCAGACTCGGTCTCGTGATCGTTGTGCTCGTGGCTGTCACCGTAGCGTGGATGTTCTGGCCGCGTCCGTCGGTGCGGATCGAGATCGCGCCCGGCGGCATCGCGACCGTCGATGGCGACGCGATGCCGGAGACCTTGTTCATCGCCGCGCGTGGACGCTCCACTGTCGTACGCGTCGTCAATCGCGACACGGTCCGCCATCAGCTCGCGCTGTTCGGCGCGGACGCCGGTGCGACCGTCGACTTCACCATTGCATATCCCGGCACGTATGGCGGCAGCTGTTCCGCGCACCCGGCCGGTTCTCTCACCTACGTGATCCGCTGATGCTCTCGTTCACTTCGATCGGCTTGGCCGCCGCACTCGCACTCGCCCCCGAACCCTGTCCGCTGGTGGATGCCACCTGCATCCCGCCCAGCATGGCCCGCGAGTTCCGTGGCGTGTGGGTGGCCGCGGTGGACAACATCGATTGGCCGTCGAAGCCCGGCTTGCCCGTCGCGGTGGCCAAGCGTGAGCTCCTCACCATCCTCGACCGCGCGAAGGCCAGCGGACTCAACGCGGTCATCCTGCAGGTTCGACCATCGGGTGATGCGCTCTACGCCAGCACGCTCGAGCCGTGGTCGGAGTACCTCACGGGTCGCCAGGGACGCGCTCCGTCGCCGTTGTGGGATCCGCTCACATTCGCAGTCGAAGAGGCCCATAAGCGCGGACTCGAACTGCACGCGTGGTTCAATCCGTATCGCGCGCGCCACCCCTCGGCCGAGACGCCACAGTCGGCACGACATCTGTCGCAGAAGAAGCCCGCGCTGGTGAAGCGTTATGGGACGCACCTGTGGATGGATCCCGGCGAAGACGCGGTCCGCGAACAGACGCTCCGCGTGATCCTCGACGTGGTGAAGCGGTATGACATCGACGGCGTGCACATCGACGACTACTTCTATCCGTACAAGGAGCGCGACCGGCGCGGCAAGACCATCGAGTTCCCGGACTCCGCCAGTTACGCACGGTATCGCTACGCGGGCGGCGTACTCAGCCGCGACGACTGGCGGCGCCAGAACGTCGACGTGCTCGTGCAGGCGCTCTATCACGGCATCCACGAGGTGAAGCCGTGGGTGAAGTTCGGGGTGAGTCCGTTCGGCATCTGGCGACCGGGCTATCCCAGCGTCGTCACCGGGTTCGATGCCTATACCGAGCTCTACGCCGATGCGCGCCGCTGGCTCAACGAAGGTTGGGTGGACTACTTCGCGCCGCAGCTCTATTGGTCGGTGAGTTCTACCGGGCAGCCGTATCCGACGCTACTCCGTTGGTGGGCCGAGCAGAACCAGTTCGGTCGACACATCTGGCCGGGCAACTATACCAGCCGCATCGGCGACAGTTCGCGCACCGCGTGGCGCACGAGCGAGATCATCGCGCAGATCGATGCCACCCGTGCCGAGGCCGGCGCGACGGGCAACATCCACTTCTCGGCGAAGGTGTTCCTGCAGGACCGCGACTCCGTGGCGACGCGGGTCGGGCGCAGCGCATATGCCGCGCCGGCGCTGGTACCGGCGTCGCCATGGATGGACGTGCCATCGCATGACACGCCGAAGGTCGAGGTACGCAAAGGTGTACGCGGCGCGTGGATCGCGCGCCTGAGCCCGGGGAGCGGTGTGCTCCCGCAGTGGTGGCTCGTCCAGGTGCGCGCGGATTCCGGGGTCTGGACGAGCCGAATCGTGCGCGGTACGACGCGTGAAATTCAGATCGCCGCATCGGCCGACCGCGTGGCAGTACGCGCGGTAGACCGAGCGGCGATTGAAGGTCCGCTTACAGCGATCAAGCTACGCTAACAGCTTACCAGCCGGGGTTCTGGTTGTAGAGGCGGACCGCGCCCCAGTTGATGGTCTGCACCTGCGCGGGTCCCAGGTTCAGATTCGCCCCGAGGCGAAGGTCGGTGAGTGACGTCACGGGGAGCCCGTTCGTGCTGGTGCTGATGTTCAACGGATAGGACTGCTTGACGTTGTCGAGCCACCACTCGAACGCACCGTCGTTCGACGTGGTGGTCGTCGACACCCGGGCATGCCACCGCAACCGATGCCACTGGTCGTCGTTCCAGAGCCCGCCGTTGCCGGAGTTCGTCGTCACATACGTGTCGCCGGAGCCTCCAGCGTGATTCGGAGACCAATGTGTGCCGTAAGTCCCCATCTTGATCTGCCAGCGCCCGATCGCAGGTTCTTGCGCAAGGACCACGAACTTGTAGTCGGCGTTACCCGCGCAACCCCAGTCCGTCGGAACCCGGGTCGTGAAGTTCGACGAGAACTTGACCCATATCTCGGCCCAGACCTCCTTGACCGGCTGCGGGAACTTGACCCATCTCGAGATCGAGTAGTCGATCGTGCAACGCGTCGCGGAGTTGGTGGCCTGGGATGGGAACGTGAACTTCATGCTCCGTCCGGACGCCCCAACGCCTTGGGTCATGTCGAGCGAGATATCGCCCGTTCGCTGATCTTCCGAGGTCCGGAACGTGCCACGCGGATTCGCGAGGAGGTCAGCAGTGCTGGCGTAGCTGGAGAAGTCCTCAACGACCCACGGCGTGACCGGCGGCGGTGTGGTGAGCACCACGACCGAGGTATCCGCGATCGATCCGCCCGTCTGCGTCGCGATCACGCGGTACGTGCCGGCAACAGAGGCCGCGGTGTAGAACCCGGTCGCGTTGATGGAACCACCAGTGGCCGTCCAGTTCACTGCGACCGACGTCGACGCCCCGTTGCTGAGTTGACCGGTGACGCTGAACTGTTGGAAGCCGCCAGTAAAGATCGAGATGCTCGGCGGTGTGAGCGTCAGGCTCACCAAGGTCGGCGGCGGAGCCGTCACCGCGACCGTCGCTGATCCCGTGACCCCTTCTACGGTCGCTCGGATGGACGCCGTTCCTACGACCAAGCCAGACACCACACCGTTGCTTGCGACGGATGCGACAGTCGGCGCAGTCGATGACCACGACACGGGGCGACCCGTGAGCACGTTGCCGGCAGCATCCCGCGCCACGGCCGTCAGCGCTGTGCTCGCCCCAGCGACGACGGAAGGTGCTGCGGGAGTGATGCTGACGCTGGCCACCGGCGCACCCGCCGTCGTGCCGCTGGCAACATTGGAGAGCGGTCCATACACCTCTCCCTGCCCGATCGAACCCCGGAACGCGATAGCCTGCACTCGGTAGGACGTACTGGCCACGAGTCCACGAATCGTGCAAGTGCGCACGGCGCCGGTGGCGGTCCCTGCGATAGTTCCCGTGCACGTGCCCCGCGAGACATTGTTGGCGGTCGCCCAGGTGAGAGGCGGCGGAGCGAATCGCACCAGGTAGTTCGCAGGCGCCCCAAGCCCATCAGTGACCTCGGTGAACCGGATGGTGAACGTGGTGTCAGTGACCGCAGAGATTGATACATCGGTGACGGCACTCGGCGGCGGCGGCGGCGGCGGGGCTACCACGTTCACCGTTGCCAGTCCGAGGGTCCCTTCGCTCGTCGCACGGATGACCGCAGACCCGATGGCGTTCGCGCTGACATTGCCCGCAGCGTCGACGGAGGCGATCGCCGGGTCGCTGCTCCCCCACGTCACGGCACGCCCGAGAAGCACGGAATCACTCGCGCTGAGCACCCGGGCGATCAGCGTAGCCCCCGTCCCCGACTGGATCGTCGAGATGGACGGCGTCACGGAGACAGCAGCCACCGGGATCGGGCTGCTGAGGAGCCGCGAGACGCCACCCTTCCCGTGTGAGACCGCCCGAATCTCGGCGTTCCCGGTGCCGCGGACCCGTACCGCCCCCATCGTGTCGACGGTGGCGATCGTCGTATCTGAGCTACTCCACGCCACACCCACATTCACCACCTGCTGACCGCGATCATCACGGACATCGGCGCTGAAGAAGAGATTCGCTCCGACGACGACCGAGGTTGACTCGGGCAGTACTCGGACCACCATGACCTGGCGATCGTTCGAGTTGCCGGTGGGCGCATCGGAACGGTCGCCTGCGGTGCAGGCGCCCAGCGCCAGCAACACTGCCGCGGCGGCGCGGGCCGACCGCGACCGAATACCTTTGATGTCTTGCGCCATTGCGAGAGACTCCGAGGAGTTGAGTCCCTGCCGGACCGAAGGCACCGAACGAAACGAGCCGCCGACCAGGACCAGGACTTCGGTCTGCATGGCTGGCGGCTCGGCTGGCATGGCGACCCTCCGCCGAAGCCCCGTAGCTCTGCGTCCCTGCCTTTCGACAGGTTTGCTCTGAGCAGCATAGCGAGTCTCGGCAGATTCGCCGAAACCTGAAGTGTGTCAGCAGAGTGGGGCCGTGATTCGGCCATAGAAGCGACCGGAACAGCCGTCTCTGCTTGCGTGAGAAAGTAGAGAGGTCCGCACGCTGACGCGAGTCCCATGTGTCACTTTG
This sequence comes from Gemmatimonadaceae bacterium, assembly GCA_020853635.1. GTDB lineage: Bacteria > Gemmatimonadota > Gemmatimonadetes > Gemmatimonadales > Gemmatimonadaceae > Pseudogemmatithrix. The sequence continues at coordinate 17,231 of JADYYN010000253.1, read as the reverse complement.
TGGCCCTCGCGGTACGAAGCGCCCCGACTACGGCGCGGCGGAGCTGGCCCACAGCCGCGCCAGGAAGTCCGGCATCCCATGCAGGAGGTCGACGTGGTCCGGCGCGGTGTTCCCGGCGAACCCCAGCAGGCTGAACCCGCCCGCCGAGACCTCACTCAGCTGCTGACTGCCGCGCGGTCCCCACTGCAACACTGCACGTCGACGGAGTCCGAGCGAGGCGAGCATCCAGTCCGCGGTCTCGGTGGTGCTCGCGAACGTGCCGGGGAATATCTCCGAGTGCGTCACGAGCATCCGCTTCTCCCCACGCATCGCCGCGCGTGCGAACGCCGTGAGCGCGACGAGATTCGTGGTGTCGATCACGCCGGAGTCGCTCAGCACGCGCCCTTCGGGGATGTACGACGTATGCATGCCGTCGAGCAGCAGGATGGCATCGACGCGCGCGAAATGTCGTGGCTCCAGGATGATCGCGCGGATCGCGCCGTGTCCGGCCGACCATCCGGAGAGGGTGAGTCGTCCGATCCGCGGCGCCACGCCGAGTGCGGCCGCGAGTTCGCGAGCGACCGAGGCGAGGAGCGAATCGAACACGGCCGCCGTCGCGAACGGGCGATGATAGGCACCGGAACCCGATCCCAGATTGAGCACCACGGCGACCGTGCCGTCACCGAGGGCGCTCACGGCCTGCTCGGCGACCCAGGCAGCGCCGTGGAAGTGCACGACGATGTCGACACTGGCCCGTCCACGTGCAGTCGCGGGGATCCTCAGCTCGACGGCGCGGTCGGCGGGGCCGATGAAGCTTCGACTGATCCCATCGAACGGCCGCGCCACGAGCCGCTCGTGCGCGCGCGTCGTCTCGACCATCGGCGAGGGATTCTGCGCGGCCGGTGCGGGACGCGACGGCGTTTGCGCGACCGCGACGGACACCGAGCAGAGCCAGACCGCACAGGCGACCACCCGCGCGTGCAGGAGGGTCGCCGCGATCACACGCACGCTACTGCATCACCGTGCCGGTCCTGTCGAGCAACCCCACGAAGTTCTTCACCTGCGTCGGCCCGAACGAGCTCACCGCGACGCCGCCGATCGGCGAGCCCGCGCAATGCACCGCGGAGGAACCCGTTGGTGCCCTGCGGCAGCGTGAGCGCGACCTCTGCACTCGCCCCATCATAGACGAGGATGCCGCCGTCCGGTGCGTCTGCGAACCGCAGGGCGCGCTGAGCGACCGGCTGTCCGTAGAAGTCCGCGCTCTTGTCGATCTCGAGCTGCGAGGCGAGCACCGCGACGGTGACCGTCATCTTAGCGACCCCGGCAAGCGTGTTATTGGACAAGTCCGAGACGCTGACTATAATAGGTTGGTGTTTCGATTGTCGTTAGTACTTAAGGAATCCTGATTGCGAACCGCGATTCAGCGGGTCCGTCAGTCGTCGCGAGATTGTGACATCAGGATCATGGTCGGTGGACTCGCGATCTCCGAAGACCCGACACTCTGCGAGCGCTTAAGTGCGGACGGATCGACGACGGATGCCCCATCGACGGTTCGCGGAGCACGACGACTGCGCGCATCGTCCTGACGTATTCGGTACGCTCGCAACCCCGCCTTCGGGGCAAGACGTGACAGATTCAGTAGCGCGCAATTCCATCGACCTCCCCGCACTCTCCGACCTCGCGCCGGAGTGGGCGGCACGCTTGCTCACCGCCACGAGCGAAATCGCACTCGTCGTCAGTCGCGACGGTGTCATCCGCCAGGTTTCGTGCAGCGGAAGCGAGGTGCCCATCGACGGCGCCGAGTCCTGGGTCGGGCGTCCGTGGGTCGACACCGTCACCATCGAGTCGCGTCCTCAGATCGAGCTGATGCTGAAGGAGTCTATGGGTGGCTACTCCACGCGTCGGCGCCAGGTCAACCATCCCTCCAAGGCCGGGGCCGATATCCCGGTCGCGTACAATGCGGTGCGCGCGGAGGGTGGCTCGATCATCGCCGTGGGGCGCGACCTGCGCACCATCTCGGCGCTGCAGCAGCGGCTCATTGACACCCAGCAGGCCATGGAGCGCGACTATTGGCGCCTCCGGCATGTCGAGACCCGCTATCGTCTGCTGTTCCAGTTGTCCACCGACGCGATCATCGTCGTTGATGCGGAGACGATGAAGATCGTTGACGCATCAGGCGCTGCGGCGCGGTTCTTCGACATCGCGACCGAGAAGTTGATCGGCAAGCCGTTCCCGTTCGGGATCGCCGCCGACCAGACGCGGGCGATGGAAGACCTGCTTGCCTCGGCGCGCACCACCGGCCACGCCGGCGATGTGCGCATTCGGCTCTCCGAGAACCGAGGCGAGACGCTCGCCTCGGCGTCGTGCTTCCGTCAGGAGAATCTCGCGCTGCTGCTCGTGCGGCTCTCGCGGTACACTACGACCGGCGAATCGACCGCGTCCGCGCGGGCCAAGCTGCTCGAGTTGGTGGAGCGCGCACCCGATGCGCTCGTGATCACCGATGAACAGGGCGATATCCGCACGGCCAACCGTGCCTTCTTGGATCTCGCGCAACTCTCGAGTGAAGAACAGGCGAAGGGCCGCTCGCTCGGCAATTGGGTCGGACGACCCGGCGCGGATCTGCACGTGTTCCTCGCCACCCTCAAGAAGCACTCGGTAGTGCGCATCGCCGCGAGCAGTGTGCGCGGCGAGCACGGTTCGACCTCGGAGATCGAACTCTCCGCGGTCTCGCTGCCGGACGACGATTCGCCGAGCATCGGCTTCGTGATGCGCGATGTCGGCCGTCGCGTCGGCACCGCACCGCACGGTGCGCGTGATCTCACGAAGGCCGTCGAAGAACTCACGACCTTGGTCGGGCGCGTGTCGCTGCCGACGCTCGTGCGTGACACGATCGACCTGGTTGAGCGGCACTTCATTGAAGCGGCGCTCCAGCTGACCGGCGACAATCGCACCACGGCCGCCGAGGTCCTCGGCCTCTCGCGTCAGACGCTGTACGTGAAGCTCCGCCGCCACGGCTTGTCCGGCGGCGACCCCGACGCCGAAGCGAGCTGAAGAGAGTCATCTGGTTCCCGCCCATCTGGGTGTTCGCGTGCGGGGCCGTGTCGTCGAGAGTTGCACTGCGCGGTTGCATGGACTGCGCTCTCCATGTCGGTCTCAGCCGCCCTCGGCATGCGCGGCATGATCGCGTTGCTGCTCTTGTGGGGCGCGTCGAAGTCCACCTTCGCGATCGGCGGTCTTGTGCTCGTGCGAAGCGGCGTGATGTGGCGATTACTGGCAGCGCCGCGTGCGTGCGCGTTGTTCCTCTCGGCCATCCGTGTCCCGTTCTACGTCTCGGGCAAGATGGTGTCGACCTTCGCCCTGCCGAGCATCCTGAGATGAGCGACGTCCTCCCGCGTCGGTACTTCGGTTGGCGCTGCATTTCGTCATCCAGATGTCGCGGGCACGAGTCGGGTTCGACTCCGACCGCAGCGGACGTCGAGCTCCGTGGGTAATCGGCGGCGCGATCGTGTTGGCGGTGGGTGGCTTGCTCGCGGCGGTCGCGGTAGCGGTGGCGTTGACGCCACTTGTGACTGCTGCGTGCGTTGGCGGCGAAACATGGCATCCCCTTCACCGCCGACCACGCGCGCACCATGTGGGGCTCGTCTTCCTAATGGAACGACGAACGGGGGACCCCATCCGGGTCCCCCGTTCGTTTCGTATCTATATGAGAGGCGCCGGTCGGAATCGAACCGACGAATAGCAGATTTGCAGTCTGCCGCCTTACCACTTGGCCACGGCGCCGTAGGGAGGAAGGTAGCCGGGTGGGGGGCCTGTCTCAAGCGACGGGACACCGAAGGGTACGATTCACACCTTCTGGTGCGCGGCAGTCCAAGGTGTCGTCGGCGTGTCGAGGAGACCCTCTGTGGCGTAGGCGAGGGGGTGAGCGTCTCCAAAGGAGTCCGGCAATCTCGTCAGCCGCCCGCCACTGTCCTTATCGAGGTACCCCACATGCGATTCCCGCTTCGCGCGACTGCCCTTGTCTTGGTTCTGCCGCTTTCCCTTGGCGCCTGTAGTTGGCTCGGGATCGGGGGTGGGTCTTCTACCCCGGCGCCGAAGCCGGCCCCGACGACTGAGACCAAGCCGGTGGCCAAGGCTCCTGAGAAGGCTGCCGTGAAGGCTCCTGAAAAAGCGCCCGCCAAAGCACCTGCCAAAGCGCCCGCAGCGAAGGCGCCTGCCCCGTCGCCCAAGCCCGGCAGCGGGCTGAGCGATGCCAACATCGCGGCGATCGTCGTGGCAGCGAACAACGCGGACATCCTCTACGCCGACCTCGCGCTGGCCAAGAGCAAGGACACCGAGATCCGCGCGTTCGCGACGATGGTGAAGAAGGACCACGAGTCGATCAATGAGGCCGCCGTGGCGCTCGTGACGCGCCTCAAGGTGAAGCCGGCGGACAACCAGATCTCGTTCGACCTGCGCGACGACGCCGAGACGAAGCGCCTGATGTTCCGCGACCTCGAGGGTTTCGCGTTCGATAGTGCGTATGCGGCGAACGAAGTGTCGTATCACACGTCGGTGCTCGGTGCGATCGACGCGGCGCTCATCCCCTCGGCGCAGAACGCCGAGTTGAAGACGTTGTTGGTGGAAGTGCGGCCGGCGGTGCAGGCGCATCTCGATCACGCGCGCACGTTGGCGGCGGCGAAGACGCGGCGGCGGCGCTAGGGTGCGCGTGTCACCGCTCGGCGTGGTGCGTCACCTCGCGCTTGGTGCTGTCGCGCTCGGCGCGTTGGCGCTCGGTGCGCTGAGCTGCGCTCGCGCCGATGCCGCGGTGGCGGGCGAGCCTCGGACGCATGAGGTGACCATGCGCGCCGTGTCGTTCACGCCCAAGGAGCTGGTGGTGGCGGTGGGCGACACCGTGCAGTGGGTAAATGCGGATATCGTGCGACACAACGCCGTGCGCCCTGGGCTGTTCGACACCGGGGAGCTGCGTCCGGGCGCCAAACACGCGTGGATCCCGAGCGATACCGGCGAGGTCATGTACCGGTGCACGATCCATCAGCGGATGCGGGCGAAGGTGACGGTGGTGGCGCGGCAGCCGAAGGACTAGCTGACCGTAACCTGTTGTGAAATAGGAGCTTAAAGCCATAAGGACCCCGCGCGATGCACTCGCTGCGGGGTCCTTTTTGTTGTGGGCGATGTCGGCGTGTTCGCACTTTCGTGCAAATTCTGCAGGTCCTAAGTGTCACTTTAGGAGTTTTTGGCTTGAATCATGCAAAAGCTGTGTCTAGATTTGTACTTTCTGCAGTTCTCCACCATCCGCCATCTAACATAATGTCCGCTTCGAGCAACCGCGCTGCCGTCCTGCACGCGATCTCCACCCGCCCCGCCCAGGCGCCCGACGTCCCGGCGATGGCGAAGGACCCCAAGCCGACCTCCTCGTACTTCGGCCAGAACACCTTCGGCGCGCGCCAGATGCGCGACAAGCTGCCGAAGGACGTGTTCGAGAAGCTCAGCGAGTGCATCCGGCTCGGCAAGAAGATCGACCGGGAGATCGCACCGGCCGTGGCCAAGGCCGTGAAGGAGTGGGCGATTTCGCATGGCGTGACGCACTTCTGCCACTGGTTCCAGCCGCAGACCGGTCTCACGGCCGAGAAGCATGATGCGTTCTTGACGCTCGATGCGAACAAGAATGCGGTGGAGCAGTTCACCGCCGAACAGCTCATCCAGTCTGAGCCGGACGCGTCGTCGTTCCCGTCGGGCGGTCTGCGTGCGACGTGGGAAGCGCGCGGCTACACCGCGTGGAACCCGGCCTCGCCGCTCTTCATCATGGAAGCGGCCGGCACCAAGACGCTGTGCATCCCGTCGGTGTTCATCGGCTACAACGGCGAGGCGCTCGACGAAGTGACCCCGCTGTTCCGTTCGAGCGAGATCCTCTCGAACGCCGCGCGTGAGTTGCTCGAGACCATCGGCGACACGGGCGCGCTGCGCGTGTACACCACGATGGGCACCGAGCAGGAGTTCTTCGTGATCGACCGTTCGCACTTCGCGCTGCGCCCCGACCTGGTGATGTGTTGTCGGTCGCTCGTGGGTGCGCCGCCGCCGCGTGGGCAGCAGCTCGAGGACCACTACTTCGGTGGCATCCCGGAGCGCGTGCAGGCCTTCCTCGCGGAAGTCGAGTACGAGCTCTACAAGCTCGCCGTGCCGATCGTGACGCGTCACAACGAAGTCGCGCCGTGCCAGTTCGAGATGGCGCCGATGTTCGAGGAGACGGACATCGCGACGGACCACAACCAGCTCGTGATGTCGGTGCTCAAGGACGTGGCGCTGCGCCATGGCCTGCAGGTGCTGCTCCATGAGAAGCCGTTCGCCGGCATCAACGGCTCGGGCAAGCACTGCAACTGGTCGCTCTCCATCACGTCGGACAACGCGCTCAACGGCATCAACCTGCTCAAGCCGGGCAAGACGCCGCATCAGAACCTCCGCTTCCTCATGTTCCTCGCGGCGGTGCTGAAGGGTGTGCACAAGCATCAGGGCCTGCTGCGCGCGGGCATCGCGACCAGCGGCAACGAGCATCGTCTGGGTGCGAACGAAGCACCGCCGGCGATCATCTCGGTGTTCATGGGTGCCGCACTCACGAAGATGATCGAGGACATCATCGCCGGTCGCGCGGGCACCAAGGCCGAACAGGCGATGCTGCAGCTCGGCGTGGCGAAGCTGCCGGAGGTGGAGCAGGACAACACGGACCGTAACCGCACGTCGCCGTTCGCGTTCACGGGCGCGAAGTTCGAGTTCCGCGCGGTGGGTTCGTCGCAGAGCATCGCGTTCCCGGTGATGCTGGTCAACGCGGTGGTAGCCGAGGCGATCATCGAGATCACCGCGGCGCTCAAGGCTGAACTGAAGAGTGGCGGTTCGGTGGATGACGCCGCACTCAAGGTGGTGCGCAAGGTCTTCAAGGAGACCTCGGCGATCCGCTTCGAGGGCAACGGTTACAGCGACGCGTGGGTGAAGGAAGCGAAGAAGCGTGGCCTGCTCAACCTGCGTCGCGCGCCGGAAGGTCTGGCGCAGCTGCAGACGAAAGCGGCGAAGGATCTGTTCAAGTCAACGAAGATCCTCACCGAGGCCGAGCTCGAGAGCCGCTATCATGTGCGCGTGGAGCGCTACGTGAAGGACGTGTTGATCGAGATGGAGACGTTGGCCGAGATGCTCGACACGCAGATCCTGCCGGCGGGTTACGCCTACTTGAACTCGCTGGCCGAAGGTGCGGCGAAGTCGAAGCAGGCGGGCATCCGTGTGGTGCCGCAGAAGGCGGCGGCTGAGGCGACGGGCAAGGTGGTGGTGGCGCTGCAGACGAAGACGGCGGCGTTGCATGCGGCGATCAAGCGGGCGCACGCGTTGCACGAGGACGGGGCGAAGTGTGCGGCGTTCCTTACCAGCACGGGGTCGGATGCGATGGTGGCTTGCCGGGAGTTGTCGGATAAGCTTGAGGTGAGCATCGGGGATGAGTACTGTCCGTTGCCGCGGTATCGGGAAATGTTGTTCCCGGTTTGAGATGGGAGATGGGAGATGGGAGATGTAAGAGGGGGGCGGAGCCGAGAGGCTTCGCCCCCTTGTTCATTGCGGCGCTGGCGGTATCCTGAGAAGCCCATGACTCGACCACGTTTCAAAGACGATCCGGTGCGGTGGTTCGAGACGTTGCCCGCGCCGATTCTTTACGCGTGCAAGGGCGCGGGAGCGATGTACAGGTTGGGCGTACGGAGCCCAACCGACCGCTGCACCTTCTTTAACTGTCCATCCTAGATGCCCGAGTCCGCATCCACAGCTGAACTCCGTACGTCATGTGTCGGTCCAGTCGACGAGGAGATCTTGCATCTTGAGGCACGCCTCAGAACTGCTCAGCTCACGGCTGACACGCAGGCACTCGCCTCGCTGATCGCCGACGAGCTGCTCTTCGCGGGTCCGGATGGCGCGCTGGCGACCAAAGAGTCCGATCTCACTGCGCACTCCTCTGGGTCTGTCCGCTTCCTCCAGCACACTCCCGAGACGCTTCATGTGCGCCGGATCGGGGCATCCTGCGCGGTCGCCAGTCTGCGCGCGCGGCTGGTCGTGGTCGTTGCGGATGCCGAGGTGCGCGGTACGTATCGCTACACCCGGGTGTGGGCGCGGGAGGGCGACGGAACATGGCGTGTGGTTGCGGGCCATGTCAGTGCCGTGACCGACGGCCGTCGAGGATAGCAGCTAGTCGGCCACAGAAGAAATTGGCGTCGCACCAACGTGGGAGAGTCCATCGTAGCCGGAGCATCTTTGCTTTCTCGTGCGCTAGCCGTTCTTGGCCTGGGTGCGGGATTTCACTTGCGGCCTGGTTGCGATTCGACCGCGGCGCGTATCTATGGTCTGTCGGAGCAGTCCTCGCTTCGCTCGCTCTGTTCTGGGCCGCCGCGTGGATCGCCACGGAGGACTTGCGCAGGGCCAGAGACGTAGCGCGCAGGGAGGCGCGACGCGGTGGGTTACGTGCGCCGGCCCTCGAGTTCGAGTGGCAGGAATTCGCACAGCGCGTACGCAGCCACGCCGCTGCGGAGCTCGCGGACACGGTCCGCCGCGGTCCGTTGCGCAACGGCGTCAGCGTCTTCCCCGCGAGCTACTTCTGGCTCGGCACACTGGGCCTGCTGTTCGCACCTGACACTGTCGTTCCCGATGCGATTCCCGTCGGCGCGCGCGAAGCTTCGACGGACGTCCACCCTGAAGTGCACGAGACGGTCTAGCGGCCGCCCCACCACTGCTTTCTATTCAAGCGTTCACGACAACAGCATCCGGTTGGCACATCGAGGAGCGATTCGCTTGGCAGATGAAGTCGGCGCGATGGATGCCGAGTGGCGCGATGACCTTGCGGCGAAGCGAGAGTGGGTGCGAAGCCACTTCACGCCAGAAGCGCGCTCGATGTATGAGATGGTCGAAGGGAAACTCCGCCTCGTCTCGACCATTCTCGCCTCCGGGTGGGTGGAGGCGGCTGAAACGTTGAAGCTTCAGGCGCTCGGCGTTGTGTTCGGTGATGCGTTGGCACAGCGTGATCGTCTTCCCGCTAACTTCGATCTCGAAGCGTGTGGAGCGCGGAGAGTCCGTTGACGTCGTCGCGCTGTTTGCGACTGCGTGCGACGCGGTACAGCGGGCCGCAGTGGACACGGATCGATAGGGAGTGGCCGGGGCGTCGAAGTGTTGAGTGAGCAGCGCGCGGAAGCTGGCGAGTCTCAACGCGAGTAGCTTTCGGGACAGCTGACGCGCCGCCCTCAGCGCGCCGCCCTTCCCGTCCCCGGAGATCATATGCATGAGGAGACTCGCTTGCGTCAGCATCCGCACGAGCGGCTGACTGGCAGCGTACAGCACATCGATTTGGCGGCGAAAGCCGCGCAGTTACGCGCCGAGCCCCACACGTCGAAGAACGGACACCGACAGGTCGCACTCGCGCGGCACGGTGCACTTGCGCAGCTGCTGTTCGTATTCGAGCCGGACGGTGAACTCAAAACGCATCGTACTGACGGCGAGGTCACCATCCACACGCTTTCCGGGGAGCTGGTGGTGACGTTGGAGGATGGTCCGCGTGTCATGACCGGTGGGCAACTTCTGTGTCTCGCAGGCAATGTCCAGCACTCCGTCCGTGCGACAACGGCGAGCGAGATGCTCCTCACCATCTGTCACCATGCTCGCGCGTAAACTGTCCGCGCTTCTTGCGCGATCAATCGCCCCACAGGGACTGGCCTCGTGAACCCACTGGTCCGGCGTTACCTCAAGACCGCCATCACTTTCCTGCTGATCGGGTTGGCTCTTGGCTTCTGGATGCTCCTCGGCCGGGAGTTCGGTGTGCCGGTCGCATGGCGATTGCGCAGCGCCCACACACACGCGTTGTTGGTGGGTTTCGTACTGATGATGATCGCCGGCGTCGCACTCTGGATGTTTCCGCGTCCGCGCACGGGCGAGGCCACGCATCAGCCGCTGCTCGCGGAGATCGCTTGGTGGGGCATCGCGGGAGGCACCGGCGTTCGCGTGCTGTTTGAGGCGTGGCCGGGAACGCACGTCGGCTTCGCGTGGCGCGCGGCCATCGTCGTAGCGGCGGCGCTCCAAGTCTCCGGACTCGGACTGTTCTTCGTGGCGCTCTGGCCACGCATCCGGAGTTCCGGCGCGAACGCCGAGCTGCGCTAGTGTGCGTCCATATTCACGCGCCGCCCGCCTGCGGCGCGCACGGTCTTGACCTGATCGGGCGTCACACGCGTGCCGTTGTTGCCCCATTGGCTGTAGATATAGGTCAGCACGTTCGCGACGTCCTCGTCGCTGAGCGACAGCGCGGGCATGAGGCTGTTGTATTGCACGCCATTGACCGTGACGGGACCAGAGAGGCCCTGCAGCACCACACCGATGGCGCGTTTGGCGTCGGCATTCAGGAAGTCTGAACGCGCGAGCGGCGGGAACGCCCCCGCGAGACCGGTGCCGGTCGGCTGGTGGCAGGCGGCGCAGTTCTGCGCGTACACGCGCTCGCCCATCGTGATCTGTTCCGCGCGGTTCCGTGCCGCGGCTGGTGCGGGCGTGTCGCCCGTCGGCATCCGCTGCATCGCGCCACCCTCCGGCTGGTAGATGCCCTCGTACTGCCTGCCGGAGTACACGTCGGTGGCCGGCGTACCGCCCACGGTCAGCATCCCGATGGCGCCCTTGTTGAAGGCGCGGAAGATGGAGTGGTCCACGAGGATGTAGTTGCCGGTGGTCTCGAGCTTGAACTCGACGATGGCCGCGCCGCCCGCCGGGATCAGTGTGGTCTGCACGTTCTCATTGATGCTCGTGGTGCCTGCTTCCGTGTACACGCGATCGAAGATCTCGCCGATCACGTGGAAGCTCGAGACCAAGTTCGGCCCGCCGTTCCCGACGAAGAGCCGCACGGTCTCCCCCACCTCGGCCTTCAGTGCCTTGTCGCCCATCAAGGCTCCAGCGGATCCGTTGAAGACGACGTAGGCTGGATCCTCGTCGATGGCGCGCTGCATATCGAAGGGTTGATGGCCCGGGACGCCGAAGTTCCCACGTGTATAGAACTCGCCCTGCTGCACGTAGTACTCGCGATCCACCGCCGGGAGCCCGCCCTTCGGCTCCACGAGGATGAGCCCATACATGCCGTTCGCGATGTGCATGCCCACCGGCGCCGTCGCACAGTGATACACATACAGCCCGGGATTCAGCGCCTCGAAGGTGAAGGCCGCCGTCTGACCGGGAGTCACCAGCGACGCCGAGGCACCGCCACCGGGTCCGGTCACCGCGTGGAGGTCGATGTTGTGCGGATTCTTGCTGGATGGATGGTTCGCGAGATGGAACTCCACGACGTCGCCCTGCCGCACACGGATGAAGGAACCGGGGACGGTACCTCCGAAGGTCCAGAACGTGTAGTCCACGCCGTCGGCGAGCCGCGACGTCTGCTCATGCGCCTCGAGATTGACGATCACCTTGGTGGGATGCTGGCGCGTGATGGGCGGCGGCACGTTGGGCGGCGACGTGAGCACCGCGGTCTCCTCTCCGCGGAGTCGTTCGCCGCCGCAGGCCGCGACCGAGGTGACAAAGGTCAAGGCCAGCAGACAGAGCGCTTGGCGAGTCGGGTAGTGCATCCAGCACCTCTACGAATTGGGGGATGCGTTAATGTAGAGGATTCGCCAATCCTTCGGCGCGCCAGGGCTCGAATGCCGGACCGAATGATCCACCACGTGTGATACCCTATGACGGAGAGCATGGCCATGAACCGCGCCGAACACTGGGAGCAGGTCTACCAGACCAAGGGTCCCGAGCAAGTGAGCTGGTTCCAGGCGGAAGCGCGTCTCTCGCGTCAGCTCATCGAGTCGCAGGCCCCGGCTCGCTCAAGCGCCATCATCGACATCGGCGCAGGCGCGTCGACGTTGGTCGACGGATTACTCGACACGGAGTATTCCGCGTTGACGGTGCTGGATCTCTCGCCCGCCGCGCTGCAGCTCGCGCGTACCCGCCTCGGCGACCGTGCGTCGCGCGTCGACTGGCGAGCAGCGGATATTCTCGAGGCGTCGTTGGAGCCACTGGCGTTCGATGTGTGGCATGACCGCGCGGTGTTTCATTTCCTCACGGCGGACGCAGATCGCCGGCGCTACGTCGCGCAGGTTCAGCGCGCAGTGCGACCCGGGGGACTCGTCATCGTCGCCACCTTCGCCGAGGACGGTCCGCTGCGGTGCAGTGGGCTCGAGGTCGCGCGCTACTCGCCAACGCAGTTGCACGCGGAGTTCGGGGCCGGGTTCGCGTTGCTCGAGAGCCACCGGGAGCTGCACACGACGCCGAGCGGCGCGACGCAAGCGTTTACGTACTGCGTCTGTCGTCTGGGCGCGTCGGCGCGCCCGTCAGTTGAACAGCAGGGGAGATAGGGTCACGTCGGCTTTGACGTTGATCCGAAGAGCCGGAACCAAGCTTCACAGGCAGAGCCGAGAGACTTCGCCCCTTCTTCGTATTGAGTCGCTAAGTTCCGCTATGCGGATCTTCAGAATCGCCGTCCTTCTCCTCGTCGCCACGCGCGCGGTGGAGGCCCAGTCACTCGACGTCGCGCTCAAGCCGTTCGTCTTTCCGTTCGCGGCGACGGACTCCTCGGCGCGCGCACTCGACCCGCTGCTCCACGCTGTTCGTGATGCGCGCATCATCGGACTCGGCGAACCCACGCACGGTACCGCTGAGGTCTTCCGTCTCAAGCACCAGGTGATCCGGCGTCTCGTCGAATCAGGTCACGTGCGTCACCTGGTCTTGGAGGCCTCGGTCGGCGAAGGTGCGGACTTCGACGACTACGTCGCGGGTCGGCGCGATGACCTCGAGGTGCTACTCGGGAACCTCCCGCTGTGGATGTTCAAGGCGACCGATTTCGCCGAGCTGTTGCGCTGGCTTCGCGCATACAACCGCACGGCGACGACACCGGTGCGCGTCTACGGCATGGAAGCACAATACGCCGACCGCTCGGCGCGACACGCGTTGGCGTATCTCAACAGCGTCGACCCGGCACTCGCATCCCGGCTGCGCATGGCGTTCGGTGCCGCGCGTGTGGCGACCGACACGGCGTCGGCGTCGGATTTCGCCCATCTCTACGCGCCGCTGTCGGACTCGACGTACGCGGCGTATCAGAGCCTGTTCCTCGGTCTTCGCGCGGCGTTCGATCAACGGCAGCCGGAGTTCGTGAAGGCCACGAGCGCCGTCGCGTTCGCGGCCGCACGGCGTCATGTCACGGCGATCGGGCAGTTCACGTCGCTCGCGCTGCTGGAGCACTCGAGGGCACGCGCGCAGCTGCGCGACTACGTCATGGCGATCAACGCGGCCGGGATCGTGGCGAGCGCTGGCGCCGACGAGCGCGTCGTCGTGTGGGGGCACAACGAACACTTCGGGAAGCGTGAGGGCAACGGTGGATACGATGTGCTCGGCCGTCAGCTCGACCGGTGGTACGGGCCGGCGTACTACGTGATCGGATTCGACTTCGGCGCCGGTGCGTACCGCGCGCCAGGACCTGATTCGTGGGTGCATGAGGTCGGCGCACCGACGCCCGGATCGTTCACCGCGGCACTGGCGCAGGCCGGGTCGCCGGATCTCTTCCTCGATATCCGCGCCGCACTCGGCACGGCGAGCGGTGCCGACGCGTTGCGTGGTCCGTTCACGGTCCGTGCGACGGCGGGCGGGCAGCTCCCGATGCGGGACGGCGTCCGCATGGTGGATCAGTCACTCACGCTGGATGATCGCTTTGACGGGTTGCTGTTCGTTTCGCGGTCGACGCCGAGTGTGCTGCTGAGGCGGTAGGCGAAGATGTTCGAGTACTGACACGAGGCCATTCATGCACTTCCCGGACGCTGTGGATCCCTCGAAGGTTGGTGAGTACCCCGGGCACGTTCGCTCGGGCGGTGGGTATGTGTGGGACGAGGTCTTGGAGTACCGCGTGTGGTGCCACCCTGAACGCGGTGCGCCGGATGAGGAGAACGGCGACGACTATTTCTATTGCTTCGCGACGTACGCGGAGGCACTCGCCTTCGCCGAGTCGACCGTCGGAACGGAGCCGCCACTCGCTCTCGTGCTGCAACGCGAGTACATCGATGAGCCTGAGCCGGGGCGGTATGTGCATATGCGCGAGGAGCGGCTCGTGGAATGGTCCACGGCGTTCCTTTCGCGTCCGCGTCGGACGGAGATGACGATTCCGCGGTTCTTCGCTGCGGATGCGCCGGCGAATCGGCTGGATGTGTTGCGAGGGATTGCGTAGCGAGTGGCGTCAAGCGTGCGAACAGGGTAAGGAGGACACGGTTCACGCCCCTGCCCGAAGCCTCGAGATGCATTCACGGCTTCGCTCGGCGATGCGGCCTCGCAGTGTCTCGACAACATCGCGGCTCAACCCCTCCGCGACCGCGCGTGCCGCGACCGCTTCGACTGCGCCAGGGATACGCGGCAGCAGTGCGCCGAGACGGTCCAGCACGAAACTCTCTTGGAGCCTCGACGCCCGTGCCAACTCGGTCCAATCGGAGCGCGTGACTTTTCGCGCGTGATATTCCTGCCCGATGCGCATGGCGAGCTTCACGTCGAACAGTCTGCTGTCGGTGTACGGGAGATAGCTCGCGACGTCGTAGAACGGTGCGAGGCGGACGGCGCCGCCACCGGCATGAAGTATGGCGTAGTTCTTTGCGTGAGCATCCGTCCCCGCCAACACCCAGTTCAAGGCTACGATGTCGATGAAGCGACCGACATCGACTTGTGGTTCGAGTGATGCTTCTTGGATGAGCGGTACGATCTCGGCGATCCCCGGTCCGCCTTCGTTCTCGTACTTGTTCCATGGCAGGACCGACATGGCCTGACAGAGATCTTCCTGGTGGATGCGCCGGTAGCCCGCTCCGCTCGGCAGCCTATCGAATCGCTCGACTACGATGGCGACCTCGCCGGCGAACGACTCCACCCTTGACGTCGCCGCACCGAGCCCCAGCTCGGACGAGAGGGCGAGACAGAGATGTTCATTCTCGGCGAAGCCTGGGAAGTCTGCTGACGGTGGCTTGAGGATGTGCGTCGTCGGCGTTCTCCCCAGTGGCTTTCCCCATCGACCGTTCTGCTGGTAGAGCGCGGTCTTCGGCTGTGCGCCCGCCAAGCTGAATCGGCCAGCGGCTTGGCGCGTGAGTCCCGGCAGTCCCGTCGCTCTCACGGACTGCAGCTCTCGCGCGATCTCTGCTTCGGCGATCCATTCGACGTCGACGAAGGACTGCCGTCCCTCCACGCTCTGCACTCGGTCTGGTTCAATGAGCTGCACCGCCCCGGCGCAGTCTGCGCCGATGTGCGCCAGAATCGCGAGGGGGTTGCGCGACTTGACGCCGAACGTCTTGGCGTAGCGATCGAGCGTGCGTTCGTTGTCTGGGAGGAGCCCCCATAGGAAGGCTTCAACTTCTTTGTGACCGTGCTCTGCGGCTGTCAATGGCATGGAGAGCGAGAGCGGATAGCTCTCGTCGGCGCGGCGCCATTCTTCTGTGTAGACGAAGCGGTATCGCGTGCGCGGCGAGTCGTGGACCGTGCCGACCACATGTCCGTCGAGTAGCACGATCAGCTCCGGGTGCTCTTTTTTCGCGGTGCGCGGAGTCACGAGGTGCTCCTCGGCGTCGCGTCGATGATGCCGCGCAGTTCCGCGCCGGCCGATGCGCGCACTGGCTTCACGTGGAGTTCTGCGCCAAGCGCTTGCAGTGCACGGAGCAGGGTTCGGAGATCTGCGCTTGTCTTCGCCTGTTCGACCTGCACGACCCATCGACGGTTCACGCCTACGATCTCCGCGAGCTGTGCTTGGGTGAGTCCAAGGGCACGGCGCAGCTCTCGGATGCTTTGACCCAGGTCCTTTCGGGTTCGGACTCTCATGAGGTCTTGTCTCGCTTGAGCGGCTGGGGGGTATCGCTGATGCGGCAATCTTTTTGTGAAAGTGATCTATAGCTGACTTTTACAAAAAGTAAGCTTAAAGTCACTTATGTCAATAGTAATCTTTAAGTCACATTCGTAGCTAGCGGAACACATCCGCCATTGCGGGATGGCGCCAGCACTTTGCTCCCGGAGACGAAACACGCGGTCGCGTCTAATAGAAGGCGCAGTGAGGACGATTCCGTGCCGGTGGAGCACACGATCCACCGCCGTGATTGCCGGATCGCGGCGAAGAACTCGTACGGCAACGACCCGTTCCCGCCGCGCGATGGTCGCTAGGGTGGTGCGTTCACGTCAACCCGGAGGGGCGATGCAGGTACGGACGGAATGCGTGGGGGGTCACCCGAGTGCGCCGCAGGGCTGGCGGGCGTTGTTGGCGGCGTTGGGTGAGCCGCCGAGGATGAGGCGGCGGTAAGCAGTCGAGTTAGTGTAGACGACAGGGCTGGCAGCGGACGCGCTGCTGGCCCTGTTCTTCTTGCTTTGGCTGGGGAGTAGGTGGGGCGAGTGGGTGGGGTTGCCTTTCACGAGCCGGGCGAGCACGACCAGCGGTGTCAGGGGCGACAACGCGGTGTGGTGATGGGACTTGCGGGATGGTGGTCAGGGCTAAGAATTGCGGGGTGTTCGGCGATGGACTTGACTGAAATTTTCGTCTTGCAGGTTTGTCCAATACTCGTTGTACGCACTCTCTGAATCTCGGTTTTCATCATCAAATGCCAAAACTCACGCTGCGTCCCACGTTTTCACGTGACCTCGATGCACTGCGTCGTTCTGCGCGCAAGCAGTACATGCGCGCGTCGGAGATACTGTTGGAACTCCAGCGCGATCAAGAGCCGACGGCACCCCGCCGCTCAGAGACGCGCATTCCGAACTGCGTGAAGTTCGAGCTTCCCGATGGGTATCGAATGGTGCTTCAGCGCTCCGACACCGCAGATGAACTAATCGCGTTGGTCGCCGGCACCCACGACCATGTTGACTCATTCCTTGATGGCCACAAAGGGTATCTCTTCGACGCACGCACTGGACGCGTCAGAGAACTACGCCTCGCGACCGCCTCCGAGACGGCCATTGAAGTGGCTCCTTCGCCCGACCTGGTTGCAGAGACTAGGGAGACTTCGGCGCTTACGACACCTGTCTTCGCGGCCTTCTCAGATGAGATGCTTCTGAGCCTCGGGGTACCTCAGGGGCAGATCGCATCGCTTAGGGCCATTCTCGACGCTGATAGCCTGGAGTGCATGGAGGTATTGCATGCTGTCGCAGACAGCAGCCAGTCCGCCTCTGATGCACTCTTAGCTTTTGCGACTGGAAACGGGAATATGCGTGCTGGAATT
>JADYYN010000252.1 GCA_020853635.1 Gemmatimonadaceae bacterium | reverse complement strand
CGTTCTCGAGCTTGAAGCCGACTTCCTCGGAGATGACGTTGCCCTTGGTGAGGACGGCGATGTCCTCGAGCATCGCCTTGCGGCGATCCCCGAAGCCCGGGGCCTTCACCGCGCAGACGCGCAGCGTGCCGCGGAGCTTGTTGACGACGATCGTGGCGAGCGCCTCGCCCTCGATGTCCTCGGCGATGATGAGGAGCGGCTTGCCGGTCTGCGCGACCTTCTCGAGCACCGGGAGCAGGTCCTTCATGGACGCGATCTTCTTGTCGTGGATGAGGATGAAGGCGTCCTCGAGGACGGATTCCATCTTCTCCGGATCGGTGATGAAGTACGGCGAGAGATAGCCGCGGTCGAACTGCATGCCGTCGACCGTCTCCAGCGTCGTCTCAAGGCCCTTGGCCTCTTCGACGGTGATCACGCCGTCCTTGCCGACCTTCTCCATCGCTTCCGAGATCAGGTTGCCGATCTCGGCGTCGTTGTTCGCGGAGATGGTACCGACCTGCGCGATCTCCTTCTTGCCCGAGGTCGGGACGGAGAGCTTCTTGAGCTCTTCGACGATCGCGGCCACGGCCTTGTCGATGCCGCGCTTGATGGCCATCGGGTTCGCACCCGCGGTCACGTTCTTGAGGCCTTCACGGAAGATGGCCTGGGCGAGCACGGTCGCCGTGGTGGTGCCGTCGCCAGCGAGATCGGAGGTCTTGGTCGCGACTTCCTTCACCATCTGCGCGCCCATGTTCTCGATCGGATCCGCGAGCTCGATCTCCTTCGCGACGGTCACGCCGTCCTTGGTGACCGTGGGGGCGCCGAACTTCTTGTCGATGACGACATTGCGACCCTTGGGGCCGAGCGTGACCTTCACGGCCTCGGCGAGCTGATCGACACCACGCTTGAGGGCGGCACGCGCCTCAACGTTGAAATGGAGTTCCTTTGCAGCCATGAGAATAGTCCTGAGTTAATGGATGAAGAATCGAGTTAGCTGACGACGGCGAGGATGTCGCTCTCGCGGAGGATGAGGAGCTGCTCACCCTCGATGGTGACTTCCGTGCCCGAGTACTTGCCGTAGAGCACCTTGTCGCCGGCCTTCACTTCCATCGGGACGCGCTTGCCGTCCTCGGTGCGACCCGGGCCGACCGCGATCACTTCACCCTGCTGCGGCTTTTCCTTGGCCGTATCCGGGATGTAGAGACCACCACGCATCTGCTCCGTCTCTTCGAGCGCCTTCACAACGACGCGATCTGCGAGCGGGGCCACCTTGTTCGCGGCTGCAGTCTTCGCTGCCATAGGTATCGATCCTCCGACTGGGTAAATGATTGATTGGGGTGCTGGCACTCACTTCAGGTGAGTGCTAACAAGAGGATTATACGACGCTGCAGCCTCCACGTCAACGGGGATACGCGATCGTCTAACTTATTTATTTGCAACACTTTATACAGGCGTCGCTGCCTCCGGCTAAAGTGCGGCCCCATCATGAGTTGCGCGGCCAATCGGACCCTGCGGCGCGCTCTGGAGTACGGTGGCGAAACCTCCGAGGCTCCCTCAACTTCCGCAAATGATCTCGCGCCGATCGCGCCGCGCAGCACAGTCGTTTCGCTCGCTGGCCCTCAGATGCCGCGTCGCCGCGCGAGCCGCCCACGCCGCCGCCTGGATGCTGGCCTGCGCCGTCGTCGCGGCCGCGACACCGGTGCGCGCACAAACCGTGCAAGTGCGCCCGTCTGACGGCACAGTCTACCGCTCGCTGGCCGATACGTCGCGGATTCCGTCGCTCCGTGAGGCCCTCGCCCGCGACCCCGCCGACCGCGCGCGCATCCTCGACCTCGCCAACGCACAGGTCGCGGCGAGACAGTTCCGCGAGGCCATCGCGACCTACACCGCCGCGCTCGAGCGGACCCCCAACGACGCGCTCCTCCTGCGCTGGCGCGGCCATCGATACCTCGCCGTCCGAGAGTTCACACGCGCACGCGACGACCTTGAGCGCGCGAGTGATCTCGCGCCCGAGCTCTACGGCGCCTGGTTCCACTTGGGGCTCGCGCGGTTCTTCCTCGCGGACTTCGACGCCGCCGCCGACGCATTCCGCAAGGCGCGCTCGCTCGCCAGCAGTCCTTCGGAGCGCGCAGGCTGCGTCGATTGGCTGTGGGGAGCCTTGATGCGCGCCGGGCGTGGCGAGGACGCCGACCGTGTCCTCCAGGAGCCCCGGGAGGCCGCTGCACCGGCCGATGCCTACGAGAGGCGCCTGGCGCTCTACCGGGGCAGCCTCTCACCCGATGCGGTCCTCTCGCCTTCGGATACATCGAGTGTACGCCGCGCGACGCTCGCACACGGCGTTGGGCAATGGTCCCTGATTCGCGGCGACACCGTGAGCGCGCGGCGATGGTTCGAACGCAGCCGCGCGACCGATGCCTGGCCCTCGTTCGGCTTCATCGCGGCCGAGCTGGAGCTCGCTCGGCTCAGCGCGCGCTGAGCAACGCGTGCGCTAGCCGCAGTCCATGCAGCGTGAGATCGGGATCCACCAGATCGATCTCCTGACAGTACGGCTTGATGCCCGCCGCCAGCCCGCCGGTCGCGATCACCTTGGGCACCTGCGGCCGCGGCCACTCCGCCTTGATGCGCCGCACGATCCCATCGAGCGCATCGGCGGCGCTGAACACGACGCCGGCACGAATGCACTCTTCGGTACGAGTGCCGATCACCTTCTTGGGGGCGACCAGTTCGGTGGCAGGCAGCTTTGACGTGCGACGGAACAGCGTTTCCGCCGACGTGCGCACACCCGGCTGGATCACCCCGCCGAGGAACACTCCGTCCGCGGTGATGCAGTCGTAGGTCGTCGCCGTACCGAGATCGACCACGATGCAATCGACCCGGTGGAGCTGACTCGCCGCGAGCGTGTTGATGATACGATCGGCGCCCACGGTCATCGGCTCGTCGACCGCGAGCGTGATCCCGAGTGGCGAGCGTGCATCGACGATCACCGGCTTCACCCCGATGACGCGCGCGAACGCTTCGGCGAGCGGACCCGTGACACTGGGCACCACCGACCCGATTGCCGAGCCCGTGAGTTGCGACGGCGAGACATCGCTCGCCGCGAGCAGGTTGCGCAGGAGCAGGAACACCTCGTCCGGTGTCCGTGCGGCGTCGGTCGTCACGCGCCAGTGATCGGTGACGATCTCGCCCTTGCACAGGCCGAGCGTGGTCTCGGTGTTGCCGACGTCTGCGACGAGGAGCATCAAGGCCTCAAGTGGGAGCGAGAACCAGCGAACCCGATCGGAAGGGCGACACGCCCTCTGCGGTCTCGACGAGCAGTTCGCCCTGAGCGGAGATCCCCCGCACCAATCCGTCCGCCGGATGAGAGACGCGCTGCCCCAGCGCGAAATCACGACGCGCGAACGCGGCGAGTTCGCCGTCGTCGAGCGCATCGGTCGCGAACGCCGACGCGCGCACCGCGGGAATCACTTCACTGAGCACTTCGAGCGGCGTGGTGCCGGTGAGTGTCGCCGCGTCATCGCGGTCCGCCGGGGGCAACAGGTTGATCCCGAGCCCGATGGCGACCCAGTCGAGCTGCGGTCCGCGCCAGCGCGCTTCGATGAGCACACCCGCGAGTTTCCGCCGCCCGACGAACAGATCATTGGGCCACTTGAGTCGCACCGGGCCGTCAGTCCAGCGCTCGAGCACGGGCGCCAGTCGCAGTCCGATGCGAAGCGACAGTACATCGAGCCCGGAGCCCACACGAGGGCGCTCCAGCAGCGTCATCCAGATGCCAGCGCCCCAAGTTGACGTCCACACGCGGCCGGCACGGCCGCGTCCCGCGGTCTGCTCCTCCGCGAGCACGAGTGTACCGGCGCTCGCGCCTTCGGCCGCGAGCGCATGCGCGAAATCCATCGTGCTGGAGAGTTGCTGGTGCGTCGACACCATCGGCAATGCGAGCACGCGCGCCAACGCGCCCGCATCGTGCCCCAGCCAGCTCACCACCCACCTCGCGTGAGGATGAGCCCGATGATCACGGCACCGAGCGCGAAACGATAGACCGCGACCACCCCGTAGCCGCGACGCGAGACGTAGCGCAGCAGCACGGTGATCGCGAGCCACGACGAGACGGCCGCCGTGACCACGCCGACGATCAACGGCAGCGTGATGCCGGTCTCGCGGATCGCGTCCGGCACCTTGAGGATCGCGGCAGCGAGAACGATCGGCATCGACATCAAGAAGGAGAACACGGCGGCGCTGCCCCGATCGAATCCGAGGGCGCGGCCCGCCGTGATCGTCGAGCCGGAGCGCGACACGCCAGGCACCAATGCGAGGCACTGTGCGAAGCCGATCCAGAGGGCATCGCGCCATGTCATCGACGCGCGGTCACGGTCGCGCGGGACCTTCGCGTCGACGATCCAGAGCGCAGCGCCCATCACGATCAGTGCGATGGCAGTGACGATGGGCGCCCGGAACACCGTCTCCGCGTATTCCTCGAGCAGCACGCCGGCGATCGCCGCCGGGATGGTCGCGATGATGATGAACAGCGCGCGATGCGAGCGGTCATCGACGGGTTTCTGGTGCCGAAGCAGTGTGAACCCGCCGGCGATGAGTCCACCCCACTCGGCACGGAAGTACCACGCGAGTGCGACCAGTGTCCCGACATGCAGCGCGAGGTCGAAGCCGAGCCCCGCCGGCTGCCAGCCGAACACCCACGGCGTGAGGGAGAGATGCGCCGAGCTCGAGACCGGGAGGAACTCCGTGAGTCCCTGCAGGGCACCGAGGACGAACGCCTGGAAAACCGTCAGCTCTTGCATCCGAGAAAGCTAGCGGGGTTCAACGGGCGTGTTCCAGCGCCTCGGCGTAGATCTGCTCGTATTGTGCGACGACGTCCTGCGTGGAGAAACGGGCCCGGACGTCGGCCTGCGCCGCGGCACTCACGGTGGCCCAGCGCGACGGGTCGAGCAGTCCGATCGCAGCCGTGGCCATGCCGTCGACGTCCCCCAACGGCAACAGGGCGCCGGTGACGCCGTCTCGCACCACGTCCGGCACGCCGCCCACACGAGCCGCCACCACCGGCACACCGCTGGCGAGCGCCTCGAGCGCACTCAAGCCGAAGCTCTCGCTCTCGGACGGGAAGATGTAGAGGTCCGCCGCCGCCAGCAGCGGCGCCACCGCGTCGATCTTGCCGAGGAACTTCACGTCCTGCGCGACACCCAGCTGGCGTGCCTCTTCCTCCGCCGCCCCGCGATCCGGACCGTCACCGACCATCACCAGCACGCTCGGGACCGACGCGCGCACCTTGGCGAACACCCGCACGACGTCGCGGACGCGCTTGACCGGGCGGAAGTTGGAGATGTGCATGAGCACCGGCTTGCCGCCACCCAACTCCTGTCGAAGCCCGGGGCCGTATTTCGCCCGATCGAAGATCGTCGGATCGACGAAGTTCGGAACGACATCCACTCGACAGTTGCCGCAGCCGAACGCGCGGATGGTCTCATCCTTGAGCCACTGCGACACCGACGTGATTCGGTCGGACCGCTCGATGGAGAACCGCGTGATCGCGTGATACGAGTGGTCCTGTCCGACGATCGTGATGTCCGTGCCGTGCAGCGTGGTCACCACGGGGAGCTTCATGCCCTGCTCGCGCAACATCTCCTTCGCGATCCAAGCACTCGTCGCATGCGGGATCGCGTAGTGCACATGGAGCAGGTCCAGTCCCTGCGACAACACGACATCGTGCATGCGCACCGCGAGTGCGAGGTCGTACGGCGGGTACTCGAACAGTGGATAGTTGCCGATGCTGACTTCGTGGAAGTACACGCGCGGCAGGAAGTGCGGCAGCCGGAACGGATGCTCATACGAGATGAAGTGCACCTCATGACCGCGCCCTGCGAGCGCGATACCGAGCTCGGTGGCCACGGCGCCGGAGCCGCCGTACGTGGGATAGCAGGTGATACCGACCTTCACGCGTGCGCTCCTTCCTTGAACCATCGGCTGGCCTGCGCGACCGCATCAGGCGCCCGGGGGTCGAGCCGCAGGACCGCCGGCTCATCGTTCAGTTGGTGACGGAACCACGTACGCTGGCGCTTGGCGTACTGTCTCGTGCTGATGCGCACGGCATCGCGAGCGGCCGAGAGGTCGCCTCCCTGCCGTACCCCGTCACGAATCTCCCGATACCCGCAGGCGTTCCACGCGGGGGCATCTTCTGGGACGCTGCGCATCAGGTGGCGCACTTCATCGGCCCAGCCGTCGGCGAACATCGCGTCGAGGCGGCGCTCCAACCGGTCCTGCAGCGGTGGCCCAGGGTCGACGATGAGCCAGCGTGCCTCCCGACGGGCCGCGGCCCCCGACGCCGCCTGCGCGCGGTGCAGATCGGACTGGCGCTTCCCGGTGAGCAGCGCGATCTCCGCGGCGCGCAGCAGCTGTGTGCGACCGAGATGGGCCCGTTCGGGATCGAGTTGCTCGACCAGCTTTCGCAGCGTCGGCGTGTCGTGCTGACCGAGCGACGCCTGCAGATCCGCGCGACGCGCGGGATCCATGGGCGGCTCCTCGGCGAGCGGCGTCACGAGCGCGCGCAGCCAGAGTCCGGTGCCTCCGACCACCAGCGCCGGGACGTCCGCACGGGCGGCGTCATCGAGCCACCGCACCGCCTCCTTCGCCCACCGGGCCGCGGACCACCGCTCGGTCGGTTCAGCGACGTCGATGCCCTCGTGATGCACGAGTGCACGATCGGCGTGAGTCGGCTTGGCCGTGCCGATGTCGAAGCCGCGATAGATCTGACGCGAGTCGGCACTGATGATCCGCGCCCCACTGGCCTCGGCAATCGCCATGGCGAGTGTGGACTTCCCCGCCCCGGTCGGTCCCGCGATGATGCGGATGGGAGCAGACACGGGTCAGGTACGCCCGAAACGCCGATCGAGCTCATCCCAGCCGAGCTGCAGGATGGTCGCGCGGCCGTGCACATCGTGCGCCGGCAGCGTCGTGCGCGCGAGCGCGACGTAGAGCGCACGCATCTCCTCGGGCGCGAGCAGATCGCCGGACTTCACCGCCGCCTTGCATGCGACGGTCGCCGCCAGCCGTTCGTGCTTGGCGATCGCGCCGGACGCCCGATCGCCCGTCAACGTCGCCAGCGAGTCGCGAAGACAGCGCTCGGCGTCGAATCGCGGATGCGGATTGGGCACGGCGTGCACGAGGATCGAGTTGCCGCCAAAGCCCTCGGCTTCGTAGCCGATCTTCGCGAACAGCGTCCGATGTTCCTCGAACGCCTCCGCCTCAGCGGGCGCGAGATGCAGCGTGAGCGGGAACAGCAAGCGCTGCGAGGGCACGTCGCCGCCTTCGAGCGCCCCGAGGAACCGCTCGTACAACACCCGCTCGTGCGCCGAGTGCTGGTCGATGAGCACGAGAGCGTCGGGGCGTTCGAACGTGATGTAAGTACGATGGAACTGCGTGAGCGGCGGGACGAGGATCTCTGCCTCCGCGCGCGGCGACGTCGCTGCGACGTCCGTTCCGGACCGTGCGCCCGCGCCGTCGTCCGCGTCGTCGTCCGCGTGATCGAAGAGCGGTGCCGGCTCGACGGTCGGCGCCTGACGCAGCGCTTCGATCCCCAGCGGTGACCCGAACGACGGCTCGCTCTGGAGGAACGTGCGCACGTACCCGACCGCGGCCGAGGAATCCTCAGTGCCGAGTGCGCGCCGCACCGCGCGCTCGACCGCGCGTTCCACCGTCCAGCGATCGCGGAACCGCACCTCGGCCTTCGCGGGGTGCACGTTTACATCCACGTCGCCGCCGGGCAGTTCGACTTCGAGCAACACGCTCGGACGCATCCCCGCCGGGATCGTCGAGCGATACGCCGCTTCGGCAGCGCGGATGAGTCCCGTGTCGCGCACCGCACGGCCGTTCACGGTGAGGAAACTGCGTCGACCTTCCGTTCCGACGTCGCTGGGGCGCTCGACGAGCCCCGACACGCGGATCACGCCAGCGACGTCATCGACGTCGACCAGACGTTCGGCGATCCGGTTGCCCCAGAGCGCCGCGACGCGGATACGCAGCGTGTCGGCGGCGGGCAAGCGCATCTGCTCCTTGCCGTCGTGCGCGACTGTGAACCGCACGTCGCGCCGCACGAGCGCGAGCGTGGTGAGCGTGTCAGCGATCGCCCGCCACTCACTGCGCGCCCCGCGCATGAACTTGAGTCGGGCGGGCGTGTTGTAGAACAGCGACGCGACCGACACTGAGGTGCCGCGCCGTCGCGCGCTCTCATGCACCGCGCGCAGCGTGCCGCCAGAGACTTCGACCGTGACGCCGGCGCCGTCGTCTGTGGCGGTCTCGATGGTGAGTTGCGACACCGAGCCGATGGCGGGCAGCGCCTCGCCGCGGAAACCGAAGCTGAGCACACCGACGAGATCTTCCGCGTCGCGGATCTTGCTCGTCGCGTGGCGCGCGATGGCGAGTTCGGCGTTGGCGCGATCCATACCATGGCCGTCGTCGCTCACGCGGATCAACGCCCGGCCGCCCTCACGCACGTCGATGTCGATCGCAGTCGCGCCGGCGTCGATCGCGTTCTCCACGAGTTCTTTGACGACCGAGGCCGGGCGCTCGACGACCTCGCCGGCCGCGATGCGGTCGGCAACATCACTCGGCAGGACGGCGATGGTCGGCCGTGCGACGTGCGTGGTCATGCTCCGAATCTCCGGGGTCGTGCGCGCGCGGTCAATCGCGTACGAGCGGATACGTCCGCTCCGCTGGATACCAGCCGGCGCGCTGCGCGTCGAGTTCGAGGCGCAGCCACACGCCGCGCCGTTCGCGCACACGCACCACCTCACCGGCGATCGGCACCGCGCCTTGGTCCGCCCCGAGCGCCGGCAGCGTGCGCAACGGTGCACTCGATGCGATGACCACCAAGTCCTGCGCCTTGAGGCGGTCCTCGATCACGTACGCTGCGATGGCACAGAGCACCGACGGCAAGAGCACCACCACGCGCCAGCCCAATGGGCCCCGCCGTGCCCGACGGGCGAGCAACCACCACGCGACTACCCACAGCACGAGCGCGAGCACAGCGACCGGGAGCGGCGGCACCGGCCACACCCGTGCGACCCCTCGGAGTTGCGGCGCCCGCACGCGCTCGAGTCGCGACCGCAGATCGCCGGCAAGCGGATCGAGCCGCAGCGCCCGCTGCCAGCCGAGCACCGCCGATGCGGTGTCTCCGGCCTGCCACGCGGCGGTGCCGAGGTTCGCCCATGCCGCGGGATCACGTGGCGCCGAACGCGCGGCCTCGAGGAACGCGTCGCGGGCGCGGGCGTAGTCGCGCCCTGTGTACGCGGTCTGGCCATCCGTGAACGCACGAAGCGTCTCGGCACTGCTGCCCCGCTGCGCCCACGTGGTCGATGGAACCGCGAGCAGGGCCGAGGCCGAGAAGAGCAGCAACAGCACACGAACCGTGCGTGATCGCGCTTCGTCGGTCACGCGCTGCAACACGGCTTTCACACGCTCGCGCAGATCCCCACCTCGCGCGCCCTTCGCGTACGCGGTCCGGTCGAGCAGGTCGCGCAGGGCCTCGGCATCGCGCGCCGTCTCGTCCGTGACACCTTCACGCTTGAGCGCGCTCGCGAGCGCGCCGGGCGAGGTGGTGCGGTCGAGTTGCACGCCGGTGCGCGCGACGAGCGCGGCCGCATAGAGCGAGCGCAGGTCCCCGCCCTGCAGCGTCTCGTTCGGATCCTCGATGCGCTCCGAAGCGGATCGGATTCTGGCCGCACGCGGTGCTCGCCGCCGTATCGCGGTGAGCAGCCATGGCAGCGGTGCCGCGACCACCAGGAGCAGCCACGCCCACCACACCGGCAGGCGAAGCCGCGTCGCACCTTCGAGCTGCGGGCGTAGCGTCAACGGGAGCTCCGCGGCCGCCGCCGACGCGCGTGTCGGCAGCTCGACGAGGTCGCCCGTGGCTACCCGCAGGGCGATGGGTGCGGTCGTCGCCGTGGTGTACGTTCGCGCGACGGGATCGAAATAGTGGTACTCCATCGCTGGGATCTGCCGAGCGCCCGCTTCACGCGGCGTGACGAGCCAGGCGAATTCTTTGCGTCCCCCGAGCGTGGTGGGCGTGGAGTCAAGCACCACGCGCTCATCCTCGGCGACGACGTTGGCCCACGGGATGGAGAGCGTCGGCCGCGGCAGCAGCGTCGCGTTGCCCGTGCCTTCGAGTCGCAGCGTGAGGACCAAGGGGTCGCCCACACGCGCACTCCCTTCAACGCGCGTCGTCGCGCGCCAGCGTCCGACGGCGCCCGCCCACTGCCCGGGACGCCCGCTGCGCGGCGGTTCGATCGCCACCAATGTCACGCTCTCGGAGCGCAACAGGCGGTCCTCCTCGCGACTGAAGAACGACGGGCTCTGCGGCAGCGAGTACGACAGCTGCGACGGGTTGATCTGGAAGCGCCCAGGCGTGAGCGGGAAGAGCGCACGACGGAACACGTGCGTCTCCGATCCCTCGCGTGTGGGGTCGCTCTTCTGCATCGGCAGTTCATACGCGAGCATGGCGCGCGCTTCCGGCGGGATGAACACCGGATTGCGACGCAGACGCTGGCGCACTTCACCGGGGATCGTCACCGTAAGCGTGTAGCTCGCCTGTTGGCCGACGTACACGGTGTCCGGCCCGATGGCCGCGCGGAAGCCGACGCCGTCCTGCGCGCGCGCCGCGAACGGCACCGCGAACGGAGCCACGACCGATGACAGGAGGAGGACCGCGCGTCGGACTCGGCGCATCACCAGTCCTTCTCCCCGCGCGCCCGAGGCGCCCGCGCGCCGCGTTGCCGACGCGCTTGCGTCTCTCGCTCTTCACGCGACGCCGCATCGAGCAACGCCTCGGCCTGCTGGCGCGACATCTGCCCCTGCTGTTCGGTGGGACGCTGCTGTGGGCCCTGCTGCGGCGGCTGTGCACCGCCTCCGCCTCCACCGCCCTGCGGTGCGCGCAGCGAGAGCTCGTAGTTCCACTGCGCGTCCTTGTCGCCCGGCGTTTCCAACAGCACGGTGCGGAAGGAGCGACGCGCACTCCGCAGCGCATTGGAGCGTGCATCGCCGTCGCCGCGCATGCCGCGCTTGAGGTATGCGAGGCCGAGGTTGTAGAGCGAGCGGCGCCGAAGCTCGGGATCCGGTGCGAACGAGGCCCGCTCCAGCGCATCGACCGCCGCATCGAGCGAGTCGGCCGCGAGCAGCGCGGTGCCGAGGTTGTACAGCACGATCGGTCGGCGGTCACCCGTGCCGAGTACTTCGCGATACGTGCGGATGGCCGGCAGGATGCGTCCGTCCTTGTGTGCCTTGATCGCGTCCTGCAGCTGGTCGCCCTGCGCGCTGGCGACGTTCGGCAGCATGAGCGCGAACAGCGCCGCAACGGCTCGTCGCCGCAACCGCCCACCGTCCGCGAGATAGGCGTCAAGGAGCAGGAGCAGCAACGCCAACCCGAGGAACCACTGATACCGCACCGGACGCGCCAGGCGCTGTTGCTCTTCGCGCCGCACCCCTTCGAGCTCGGCGAGCGCGCGGCGCACCCGCGTGCCCTTGTCGGTGGCGTCAGCAGGGATAAACTCCCCGCCCGCCGCCTCTGCGACCTCACGCAGTAACGTCTCGTCGTAGCGCGTGACCACGACCTCACCGTCCTGATCGCGCTTCACGTCGGCGCCACCGCTCTCGAGCAGCGGGATGGTCGCGCCACCGGGCGTCCCGAACCCGACCGTCACCACGTGGACGTCGCGAGCCTTCGCTTCACGCGCGAGCGTGAGCGCGGCGGCGCGGTCATCGAACGCTTCGCCGTCGCTCATCACCACGAGTGCGCGGTCGGCGCTTCCGTCGCTCGCGAGCAGCAGTTCGATGCCCTGCCGCAGCGGCGGCGCCAGCGCGCTGCCCACCTGCCCGACGATCGTCGGGTCGAGGTTCTCGAGGAACAGTTCCAGCGCACCGTCGTCGCTGGTGAGCGGCGCGAGGATGTAGCTGCGCCCCGCGAACGCCAGCAGCGCCACGCGATCCCCCGGCGCGCTCGCGCGCAGGCGACGCACTTCCTGCTTCATGCGCTCCAGGCGGTTCGGCTTCTCGTCCTCGGCGAGCATGGAGAGCGAGACGTCGAGCGCGAGCGCGACATCGATGCCATCGGTGTCGACGATCGCGCGGCCTTCGCCCCAGCGTGGCCCCGCGAGCGCGATGCCGAACAACAACGCCGCCAGCGCCAGACGCGCGGCGCGCCAGCGCGGCACCACCGCGAGCCCCGGGGGCCCGAGGCGCACCAGCGCTTCCGGCGAGCCGAAGCGCGCCAGGCGCTCCTGACGGCGACGATGCCCGAGGATGATCATCGCGGCGGCGAGCATCGCGACGACGACGCCCAGCCCGAGCACCCATGGATGATCGAAGTAGCGCGTCATGGCAGCGCGCCCCGTCGCCACAGCACTAGGAGCTCGAGCGCGAAGGCCAGCCCCGCGAGCAGCAGCGGCCACTGGTACAGCTCGGTGAACCGCACGTACCTCGTTGCGCGGATCGGCGCCCGCTCGAGCTGGTCGATCTGGTCGTAGATGCGCTTGAGCGCCTGCGCGTCACGCGCGCGGAAGTACCGACCGCCCGTCCGCTTGGCGATCTCCTCGAGCAGCGCTTCGTCGATGCGCACCGGGCGGTTCTCATAGCGCAGACCGAACACCCCGCGCCCCACCGGCACCGGCGCGACACCTTCGGTGCCGACGCCGATGGTGTACACCTTGATCCCGAGCGCGGCCGCCGCTTGGCCCGCGGTGCGCGGGTCGATCGTGCCCTGGTTGTTCTCGCCGTCGGTGAGCAGCACCACCACGCGCGAGCGCCCCGCCGCATCACGCAGCCGGTTCGTCGCGGTCACGAGACCCGTGCCGATGGCCGTACCGTCCGTGAGCTGCCCCGGCTGCAGGTTGTCGACCGACGCGGTGAGCACCGGGTAGTCGAGCGTGAGCGGGACCTGCGTGAGCGCCTCACCCGCGAATGCCACGAGACCGATCTGGTCGGCGCTGCGCCCGAGGATGAACTCCTTGATAGTCTGCTTCGCCACGGCCAGCCGATTGTCGGGCTGGAAGTCCTCGGCGAGCATGGAACTCGAGACGTCCATCGCGATGACGATGCTGATGCCGTCACTGCGCACCGTTTCGGCGCGCGCCCCCGCGCGCGGGCGCATGAGCGCGACGCACCCTGCCGTGAGCGCGAGCAACCGCAGCGCCGTGGGAATGCGGGCACGCCACCGTCCCCGGCGCGGGCCGGCGGCGAGCAGCTCTGCTCGCGCGTGTAGCAAAGCGGGCGGGCGGCGACGACGCCGCCACAACAGCCAGCCGAGCAGCGGCAACACGGCGAGCACCGCCCACGGCGCCGCGAAGTCGAGTGCGCGAAGCGCGTTCATGCGCGCTTCCTCGGCTTCCGCTTGCCGGCCTGTTCCTGCCGTGCGCGCCACGCCGTCTCCACCGCCCGCACGATCGCCTTGGCCTCTTCGGCGATGGCGCGCGCCTCGTCCGGCCGCACAGCAGCCCGTGCGAACGCCACCGGCTCGGTGCGCAGCAGCAGTTCGGAGACGCGCGCGGGCAGAATCGGGAACTCCGCCCCGACCAACGCGTCGGAGACCTCGCGTGCTGTGCGCGTGAGATCCGCCTGCGGGAACCGCGCGGCCAGATACCGGCGCATCACATCCACATGGCTGAGCGCGTGTCGTCCCGTCTCGCCCGCCTCGAGCAAGCCGAGCTTGGCCGCGTGCGCGACCGCTTCCTCGGCGATCTTGGCGGGGTCGGGCCCGCGATCCTTCGCACGCGCCCGCGACCGCAGCGCTTTTCGCAGCAACCAAAGGATCGCCAGCACGACCACCGCACCGATCGCGTACTTCCACCACGGCGGCGGCACGTCCTGCACCGCACGCGAGGGCCGCGGTTTGCGCAGCGCGGTGTCCGCCGGGAGCACCGAGCGGATCTGCAGCGCCGGCAATGTCACCGGGTAGCGCCGCGTCGCGCCGTCACGGGTGAGCGTGATGTCACCGAACCGCACCACGCGCTGGCCGGTGTCCCACGCGATCAGTCGATAGACTGCCGTGCGATCGATGATCGTCGCCGAGGAGGCCTCGCGCAGTTGTCGCGGATCGAGCGGCTCCACGACATCATTGGAGTCCGGCAACGCCGGGAAGCGGATCTCGGTGCCGAGCGGCGCGCGGACGCGCAACTCGATGGTGATCGGCTCACCGACCGCCACCTGTTCCGGCGTGACGCGCGCGGTCACCTGCGCGGCGCTGCCTTGCAGCGCGAGCACCAACAGCGCACTGATCACCGGCGTCGGGCGCGCGTCTCGCGCGTGCGGAAGAAGCGCAGCAAGGGCTCCACGTAGCCTTTCTCGAGCGGCACGACCACTTCGTCCACCGCAAGACGACGGAGCAGCTTCTGTCGTGCCTCCAACTCGGCGCGCACCAAGGCCGCGTATCTCGAGCGCACCGTCGGATCGCTGGTATCGATCTCGACCAGTCGTCCGGTCTCCGCGTCGCGCAGTCGCGCGACACCGGCGTCAGGCAGGGTGCGCTCGGCGGGATCATCGAGCACCACCGCGACCACATCGTGGCGCTGCGCCAGGCGCGTCAGCGGCTTCTCGAGTGAGGGGGTGACGAAATCGGAGAGCACGAACACGATG
Organism: Gemmatimonadaceae bacterium; assembly: GCA_020853635.1. GTDB lineage: Bacteria > Gemmatimonadota > Gemmatimonadetes > Gemmatimonadales > Gemmatimonadaceae > Pseudogemmatithrix. Next base: position 11,869 of record JADYYN010000252.1, on the reverse strand, counting down.
CTGCGATGGCCGAGCAGTCGCGCGGCGTAGTCGCAGGCGGCGCCGAGGTCCGTGCCGCGCGAGCCCGAGGGCCAGGCCAACACGTCGCGCACTAGACGCAGTGCGTGGCGTCGGCCCTTGCGCGGCGGGACCACGTGTTCGACCACGTCCGAGTGCAGCAGCAGGCCCACGCGATCGTTGTTGCGCGTGGCGGTGAGTGCGAGCACCGCCGCGAGTTCGGCGGCGACGCCCTGTTTGTCACGCACGCCCGCGCCGCCCCGCGACGACCCCGAGGTATCCACCACCAGGAGCACGGTGAGTTCGCGTTCCTCCACGAAGCGCTTGACGAAGAGCCGCCGCATGCGCGCGCTGACGTTCCAGTCGATCGTGCGCACCTCGTCGCCGGGCTGATATTCGCGCACCTCGGCGAACTCCATCCCCATGCCCTTGAACACGGAGTGGTACTCGCCAGTGAAGCGCGAATTGACGAGCCCACGCGTGCGGAGCTCGATCCGCTTGACCTGGCGGAGGATCTCGGCCGGGACCGCGCGGGGTCCGCGCCGTTCGACCGCGGGACGCCCTGCGGTCACGGGCATCGTCAGGGCGCGGGGACCGCGCCGAGGATCCGGCCGATCACCTCTTCGCTCGAGACGTTCTCGGCTTCGGCTTCGTAGGTGAGGAGCACGCGATGCCGCAGCACGTCGGTGGCCATGGCCTTCACGTCGTCGGGGCTCACGAAGTCGCGCCCGCGCAGGAACGCGTGCGCGCGAGCGGCCTGCGCGAGAGCGATGGTGGCACGCGGACTGGCGCCGTATTCGACGAGCGGCACGAGATCCGCGAGCCCTGCGTCCTTCGGCGCACGCGTCGCGTGAATGAGATCGACGATGTAATCACCGAGCCGCGGATCGAGGTACATGGCGGCGATCATCTTGCGCGCGGCCATGAGCTCCTCGGGACCGGCGACGGCGGTGATGGGGATGGCTTCCCCACCGGCCATGCGCTTCATGATCTCACGCTCTTCATCGCGGGTCGGATACCCCACGCGGAGCTTGAGCATGAACCGGTCGACCTGCGCCTCGGGCAGCGGATACGTGCCTTCCTGCTCGATCGGGTTCTGCGTGGCGAGCACGAGGAACGGCTCTTCGAGGAGAAAGCTCGTGCCACCGATGGTGACCTGCTTCTCCTGCATCGCTTCAAGCAGCGCCGCCTGCACTTTGGCCGGCGCGCGATTGATCTCGTCGGCGAGCACGATGTTCGCAAAGATCGGCCCGCGCTTCACGGAGAACGTCGCGGTGCCCTGATCGAACACCTGCGTGCCGATCACGTCGGCGGGCAACAGGTCCGGCGTGAACTGGATACGGCTGAAGCTCGTGCGTACCGTCTCGGCGAGCGTGCGCACGGTGAGCGTCTTCGCGAGACCGGGCACGCCTTCGAGCAGCACGTGGCCGCCGGTGAGCAGGGCGATGAGGAGGCGTTCCACCATCGCCTGTTGGCCAACGACGCGCTGGGAGACCTGCGCGAGGATGTCGTGCGTGAGCGTCGAAGCGGTCATCGGGTCGATCCGGAATGCGTGAGTGCCTTGATCACGTCGCGTTCCTTCGGAGTCAGAGAGCGGGAGGCCCCCGGCGCGAGGGCTCCCAACGTCACGGGGCCGAACGAGGTCCGCACGAGGCGCAGCACCTCGAGCCCGACCGCTTCACAGAGGCGGCGCACCTCCCGGGTGCGTCCTTCCCTGATGCTGAGCGACAGGTCCCACGTACGCGGCTGTTCGCCTTCCGTCACGGAGACCGACTCGGGTACCACGAGTCCGTCTTCGAGTTCCACGCCTTGGCGGATCTGTGACGCCGCGATCTTCACCGGACCGCGGACCGTCGCCACGTAGGTGCGCTCCACCTGCGTGCTCGGATGGGTGAGCAGATGCGCGGCGTCGCCGTCCGTGGTGAGCAGCAGCACGCCCTCGGTGAGATAGTCGAGCCGTCCGACATAGGTCAGCCCCGGCGACGGCGCCACGAGGTCGAACACCGTGGGACGACCCTCGGGATCGGACTTGGTGGTGAGCACACCGGCCGGCTTGTGCAGCACGACCCACTTGGCGTCGGGCGGCAGCGCCACCGCGCGCCCGTCGACGGTGATCGCATCCTTCGCCGGGTCGACCGACTGCCCCGTGCGCGCGACGACCCCGTTGATGCGGACCCGCCCTGCCGCGACCAACTCCTCGGCCTTGCGCCGCGAGGCGACGCCGGCGCGAGCGAGCGCGCGATGGATCCGCATGGCGTCATCACTCACGCGGGCTGCGTCGCCTCGGTCTCGCTGGCGGCCTCGGTGGCAGGCGGCGCGGCGTCGGTGCTCGTATCGGAACTCGCATCGGTGCTCGCCGCCGCATCGATCGGCATGCCGTCACCAGCCGCGGCGAGCGGCTCGGCCGGAGACTCACCCTGCCCCGGCCGACGCAACGCGATCGCGAGTTCGTCCACCCGCGGCAACTCCTCGAGGTGGCGCAACCCGAACTGCTCGAGGAAGGCCGACGTTGTGCCGTAGAGCAACGGGCGCCCAAGTCCTTCGGCGCGCCCCACGACGTCGATGATCCCGCGCTCGTGCAGCGACTTGATGACCGCGCCCACATCGACGCCGCGGATCTCCGCGACCTCGGCGCGCCCGATCGGCTGCCTGTACGCGATGATCGCCAACGTCTCGAGTGCCGCTGCCGAGAGACGCGCGGGGCGCACGGCCATCTGCGCGCGCTCGATCGCCTCGGTGTACTCGGGGCGCGTTAGGATCTGCCAGCCGCCGCCCACGTCGACGAGGGCGACGCCGTGGCCATCGACGTCGTAGTGTTCGCGCAGTTCATCGAGCGCCGACTGGATCGCTGCGGGCGATGCCTCGGCGTCGAGTGCGGTGAGTTCTTCGGTCGGGATCGGTCGGGGGCTCGCGAAGAGCGCGGCCTCAAGCAGCTTCGCCAGCGAGTTCACGGCGGATCTCCACGTCGGCAAACGGTCGGGGTTGGGTCAGGTGGAGCTCGCTACGCTTCGCGAGCTCGAGCAGAGCGAGAAGTCCCGAGAGGACCTCCCAGGGTTCGGCATCGGCGCGAACGACGTCGCGCCATCGAGCGTGTGCGCGGAGTTGCAGCACGGCGCGGACGGTGAGCATCGCGCCATCGACGTCGAGCGCACGCGGGATGACTTCGTGCACCGTCGGTTTGCGCGCGGCACGCAGCACGCGGTCGACGGCGACGAGGATGTCCGTGAGGCTGAGCGCGAGCGGGGCCGGCGGCGGGGCGGCGGCTTGCTGCAGGAACGTGCGACCGAAGCGATTGCGACGGTCCTCGCCGAGCTTCTCGAGGACATCGACCACTTCGCGCATCTGTTGGTACTCGAGGAGTCGACGCACCAGCTCGTGCCGCGGATCCTCGAATCCCTCCTCGCCGGACTTGCGCGGCAGCAGCATCTGCGCCTTGATGCGGATCAGTCGGGCCGCCATCTCGAGATACTCGGCGGCTTCGTTGAGCTTGAGTTCGTGCATCCGCGAGAGGAACTGTTCGCAGATGCGCGCGACCGGGATGTCGTAGATGTCCAGCTGTTCATCGCGGATGAGCGAGAGCAGCAGGTCGAGGGGGCCATTGAAGCCCGCGATGTCCACGACGAACGCGGAGTCGGCCTGGGCGGGAGCGACCGAGGTCAAATCGACGGCGCCGGAGAAGTAGTGGGATGAGGCAGGAGCGGACGCACAGTCGGCGCGGCTGAGAGGAGGCCCGTCACGGGCAGTCGAGGCGTAAAGTAGACCCCCGCAGGGGTAGAGTCAAAGCACGGCGTTCCCTTGACTTACCCCCCTCAGCCGTCTACGATTCTCAGGCTACGGTGCACCGCCCGGTGTACCCTGTCATCACCTTTGGAGATTGTTCCGTGCCGAGAATCGCGTCCGCGAAGAAGAACATGCGCAAGACCCGCGCGGCGACCGCTCGTAACCGGTCGCAGCGTGCCGCGCTCCGGACCGCGCTGAAGACCGCGAAGGCCGTCGCCTCCTCCGCCCCCGACAAGGCGAAGGCCGTCCAGCTCCTCGACCGTGCCGCGCGTAAGGGCCTGATCCACAAGAACGCTGCGGCCCGTCAGAAATCCAAGCTCGCCAAGGCGAAGTAAGCTCGCGTCGGCAGCAGAAACACGAAGGCCGCGCTCCTCGGAGCGCGGCCTTCTGTCTTTCCACCCGTCCGTTCCGTGCTCAGAGGGCAGCCAGCTCTCCGCCGCAGCGCTCGCAGTACCACTCGGTCGGATAGTTCAGCGTGCCGCACTCCTGACACTTGAGCGTCTTGATCGCCTGCGACGTGCGAGGCGTCGGGCGGCCGAGCGGTCCGGTATCCGGGTCCGCTCCAGCGGTCGCCCCGGGCTGGGTGGAGACACGCGGCACGATGGGCGCGGTGGGTCCGGTGGACGCCGGCTGCTGCACCGGCCGCGAGGGACGCGGGGGCGGCGGCGGGTCCATGTTCACCGGCGTCGACGTCCGACCGACCACCGAGTTCAAGAAGGCAAGTTCGTCGAATGACGGTCCGGCACTCATGGGAGCGGCCGGTGGCTTGGCCGACGGACGTTCCACTACCGGCGCGGCTGACGGACGCTCGACGATGGGAGACGCGGACGGACGCTCGACGATCGGCGCCGTGTGCGCCGCGGACGGCCGCGGCATGGGGGCACTGGCCGCCTCGATCACCGCCGCGATATCAGCCTCGAGGCTCGGCATCGGGGCGGGATTCGGAATCGCCGCAGACACGCGGGGCGCGGGTGCAACCGGCGCAGGGGCCGGCACAGAGGGATGCTCCAGAGCCAGTTCCGGCGCCTCGGGGGCGGCCGGGGCCGGCGCGGGGGCCGCGACCGGCGCCACCGCCGCGACTGGGGCTGGCGCGGGGGCCGCGACCGGCGCCACCGCCGCGACTGGGGCTGGCGCGGGCGCCGAGGCCGGCTCGGGGATCGGGGCGACGGCTTCGAGCTCTTCTGCCACGAGCGCGCGCAATGCCTCGCTCCCGCGCGCCTCGTGCAACAACCCGCGCACCCGCTCGAACGAGGCCTTCTTCTCGTCGCGCTCGCCCTCGATCGTCGTGATGCGCGCCGAGATCTCCTTCAGCATCTTCGCCCAGTCGGCGGGTTCGTACTCGCCTACCTCGGCGCGCAGCTCCCCTTCGATCCGTTCCTCGGTCGCGGCGGCCAGTCGCTGTTCGATCTCCTCCAGCGCCGCTTCGTCGGCTCGCAGGGTCTCCCCGAGCGCCTCCGCTTCGGTGGACGCACGGACATGCAGGTCGGTGAGCTTGGTGAGGTACTCATTGCGCAGCCGCGCGAACACGTGCTCGGGTGTCGCGCCACGGCGCGACTCGAGCTTCTCGAGATATCCCTCGTGTTTCCGCTTCTCCGCGAGGAGGGCGTCGAGCGCGGCGATCCGCGCCTGGTCAGACTGTCCCATCGGCGATCCCTAGAGTGGCGTGCGAGTCCTACCCCGAAAGATATCGGGCGGAGCCAACGCGCAACGGGCGAGGAGCCTACACGCCCAGATCGTAGACGATCCGACCGCCCACGATGGTACGGATGGCCTGCCCGCGGAGCTTCTGCCCGCCGTACGGTGTGTTCCGGCCCTTCGACTTGAAGCGACTCGGGTCGACGGTCCACTCGCGCGTGGGGTCGAAGACCGTCACATCCGCCAGCGTCCCCTTGGCCAACGTGCCGCCGGGCAACCCGAAGACCTTCGCCGGCAGACAAGCCATGCGATTCACGACATCGTTGAGCGAGAGGATACCCGGCTCCAGCAACCACGTGACGTTCACACCGAGTGCGGTCTCCAAGCCGACGATGCCATTGGGCGCATCGGCGAACTCGCGTTCCTTCTCGTCGTAGTGATGCGGCGCGTGGTCGGTCACCAGCAGGTCGATCGTTCCGTCCTTGAGACCCTGCTGCAGCGCCTCGACATCGCGCTGTGTGCGCAACGGCGGGTTCATCTTGGCGTTGGTGTTGTAGCCCTCCACCGCCTCTTCCGTGAGCGAGATGTGATGGCTGCAGACCTCAGCCGTCACGCGCACGCCCTGGTCCTTACCCCAGCGCACGAGGTCGACCGAGCCCTTGGTGCTCAGGTGACAGAGGTGGATGTGTCCACCGGTGAGCTTCGCGAGCAGGATGCAGCGGATGACGTCGATCTCCTCGGCTTCGCCGGGAATGCCCTTGAGTCCGAGGCGCGCCGACACGACGCCTTCGTGCATGGAACCGCCGTGGGCGAGCGCCATCACCTCGCAGTGCTCCACGACCGGGATGCCGAAGGTCTGCGCGTACTCGAGTGCCGTGCGCATGAGGTGCGAGTTCTCGACCGGCTTGCCGTCGTCGCTCACGGCGACCGCACCGGCGGCGACCATCTCACCGAACTCAGCGAGTGTCTCGCCCTTCTGACCGAGCGAGATCGCGCCGTAGGGATAGACCCGAGCGAAGCCGGCGGCCTCGCCCTGCCGTTTCACGAAGCCGACGGTGGCCTGATTGTCCGTGACCGGTTTGGTATTCGGCATCGCGCAGACACCGGTGAAGCCACCGGCCGCTGCGGCGTGCGCGCCCGTGGCCACGGTCTCGACATCTTCGCGGCCCGGTTCACGCAGGTGCACATGCACGTCGATCATGCCCGGCGCGACGACGAGCCCGGAGCAATCGACGCGTTCGGCACCGTCAGGGCCTGCGATCTTCCCGCCGATCGACTGCACTTTGCCATCGACGAGGAGCAGGTCACCGACGGCGTCCAGTCCCTGCGAGGGATCGACCAGTCGGCCACCAGTGAGCAGCAACGGACGGGTCACGAGGCGCCTCCCTTGGCGACATCGGCGAGGCTCGCCTTCTGACCAGCGAGCAGGTAGAGCACGGCCATCCGCACGGCGACGCCGTTGGTGACTTGCTGGAGGATCACGGAGTGCGGCCCATCGGCCACATCGGAGTCGATCTCAACGCCGCGGTTCATCGGACCGGGATGGAGGATGATCAGGTCGCGCGGCGCCTTCTCGAGACGCGCGCGGGTCACGCCGAACACGCGATTGTACTCGCGCAGCGACGGGATGTAGCCGAGTTCCATGCGCTCGAGTTGCAAGCGCAGGACGTTCAGGGCGTCGGCCCACTCGATAGCGGCCTCGACGCGGTCGAACACTTCGACGCCGAACTCCCGGATCGCACCGGGCAGCAGCGAGCGCGGCCCACACACCGCGACCTCGGCGCCCATGGCCTTGAGGCCCCAGATGTTCGAGCGCGCGACGCGCGAATGCAGCACATCACCGACGATGCAGACACGCTTGCCCTCGAGCGTGCCGAAACGGTCGCGCAGCGTGAGCAGGTCGAGCAGACCCTGCGTGGGATGTTCGCAGGTGCCATCGCCGGCGCTGATCACATTGGACTCGATGCGTTCGGCGAGGAAGCGCGCGGCCCCCGAGCCCGGGTGCCGCACCACGACCATGTCGATCCGCATCGCCTCGAGATTGCGCGCGGTGTCGACCAGCGTTTCGCCTTTGGTGATGCTCGATGCCGAGGCCGCGACGTTCACCGTGTCGGCCGACATGCGCTTCTCGGCGAACTCGAATGAGATGCGCGTACGCGTGGACGCTTCGAAGAAGAGGTTCACCACGGTCATGCCGCGCAGCGTGGGGACCTTCTTGATCGTGCGTTCGGAAATCTCCTTCAGCGGTTCGGCGACGTCGAGGATCGTGGTGATCTGCTCACGCGTCAGTCCGCGGAGCCCGATGAGATCCTTGCCGAGGACGGTCACGACGCGCCGCCTCGCTTGCCTTCGATGAGGACGACTTCGTCGCGGCCATCGAGTGCCGGCACGAAGACGTCGACGCGCCCGCCCTTGCCCACGTCGAGCTTCTTGCCGACCACGTCGGCGTGGATGGGCAACTCGCGCCCGCCGCGGTCGATGAGCACCGCGAGCTGGATGCGCGCGGGACGGCCGAAATCGGCGAGCTCGTCGAGGGCCGCGCGGATGGTGCGCCCGGTGAAGAGCACGTCGTCCACGATCACCACGACCTTGCCCTCGAGCGCTACCGGCAGATGCGTCTTGCCGACCACGGGACGCGGGCCCACGCTCTGGAGGTCATCGCGGTAGAGCGTGATGTCGAGAGCGCCGCGTGGGATCTCCACGCCTTCGCGCTCCTTGATGACGTCGCCGATGCGGTCGGCGATCTGCACGCCGCGGCGCTGGATGCCGACGAGGAGGAGATCGTCGGTGCCGTCATTGAGTTCGAGGATCTCATCGGCCATGCGAGAGATCGTCCGCGCGACGGCGCGCGTATTGAGGACTACGGTTGGGGCGTCAGGCACACCCCAAATATGCGACGGCGGTGCGGGGAACGGGAGCACTTGACTCCCGTGCCCTGCTACCGCGTCAGGCGGCCTGCGAGTTCCGGACGGCCTGTTCGCGGCGCGAGAGGTACACCTTCTCGCGGCCGGGCCCGAGGACCTCACGGTCCACGGGGCGACGGATCACGCCGATGAGGCGGCCCTGGTCGTCGAACAGCTGCACTTGATTGTCTGAGATTCTGGTCACGTGGTTTTCCATGATTCCGCTCCTGCGTTCACACCATCTGACACCACCCACGAGAGAAAGGTTTGCCGGGTGGGTCACGCGCGTGTGACGACTAGGCCGCGAATGCGAAACGGCAGGCCTCCAGAGGAGACCTGCCGCTCGACGGACGGGGTGGGATTCGAACCCACGGTACGCTATGAACGTACACACACTTTCCAGGCGTGCGCCTTAAACCACTCGGCCACCCGTCCCTGGGAAGGCGCTTGAACCGCCTCCGCAAACGACGACGCGCCGGGCGAACCCAGCGCGTCGGGTGCTACACGGACAGAGTGAGATTCGAACTCACGATACCGTTGCCGGTATGCCGGTTTTCGAGACCGGTGCCTTCAACCACTCGGCCATCTGTCCAAGGGTACAGACGGTAGAAATTAGAGGGGGGAGGGCGGAGGGTCAACCGCTGATGGGAACGAATGCGGCGGTGTGTTCGGTTCTTCGAGCATGATCTTTGTGAACTGCTTCGGTCTGCCGGCGCGCCGTTCGGCGGTGCTTCTGCTTGGCCTCTCGGTCGGTGTGGGCTCGCTTGGCGCGCAAGGGGTGGTCGCTGACTCCTTTCCCCGCCCCGACCGTCCGGTCTCGCGTATTGTGGCTCCGCGCTGGGTGGCCGAGGACCGCCGCGACGCGTTCGGCGAAGCCGAGCAGGTGATGAAGGCGCTGCGGATCGGACCGGGGATGCGGGTGGCGGACATCGGCGCGGGCGACGGCTACTACGTGCAGCGGCTCTTGGAGCGCGTCGGGCCGACGGGGCTCGTCTTCGGAGAAGACATCGAGCCGCGGTATCTCGCGCTGCTGCGCGATCGCGTCGAAGCCGCTGGCTGGAAGAACGTCCGCGTCATCGAGGGCACGGCAGGCGACCCCGCGATCCCGGCTGGGTCGATCGACGTCGCGCTCATGATCCACATGTATCACGAGATCACCGAGCCATACGCGCTGCTCCATCGACTCGCGCCGGCGTTCCGCCCGGGTGGACGATTGGCCGTGGTCGATCTCGACGGACCGACCGACCAGCACGGCACACCTCCACGGCTGCTCGCGTGTGAGCTCGGGGCGCTGGGCTACGCCCGCGTAAGGCGCGAGACGTTGGCCGACGGGGCCTATCTCATCATCTTCCGCGCGCCGGACGAGGCCGCACGCTCCAAGAGCGCGGCGGACGTGCGCGCGCGCGTGGCGAAGGCCGGCTGCAAGGCGTGACCGCGTGCGCGACCCAGCGGCCCTCGGCGGCCGCCGCGGTGCGTGTCAGTTCTGGCGCCGATCGCGGAAGAACGCCGTGAGCAGCGCGGCGCACTCCTCGCTGCGGACACCACCCTGCACCTCACAGCGGTGATTGAGCTTCGGGTGGCGCAGGAGATCACCGACCGAGCCTGACATCCCCGCTTTGTCATCCCACGCGCCGAACACCACGCGTCCCACGCGGGCGAGGACGATGGCCCCCGCGCACATCGCACAGGGTTCGAGCGTGACATAGAGCGTCGCCGTGGTGAGCCGCGTGTCGCCGACCGCGTACGCCGCGGCGCGGAGCACGCGCAGCTCGGCGTGTTGCGTGGCGTCCTTGCCGCCCACCATCGCGTTCCCGCCGCGGGCGACGATCGCGCCGTTGTGTACGACGACTGCTCCCACGGGAACCTCTCCCGCGCGGGCCGCCTTCTCGGCTTCGAGGATCGCCTCGCCCATCCACCAGGCGTCCTCTTCCTCGCGGTTCGCAAACGTGATCGGCGCGCTCATGCGGGGCTCCAGTCGTAGTGGTCGTCGAAATAGGCGAGGAGCGCGGTCACAAGAGCGTCCGCGAACACGGTGCGCGACGTCGCGGTATCGCGCACGCCGGTGAAGTTGCATTCGATCTGCACGGCATCGACCGCACCACCGGCCTGCGAGCCGTGGCGGGCGGTGTTGAATCCGCCATTGAAGTAGCTCTCACCGAGCAGTGGCGCGGGGTCGGTGGCCGAGGGCACCGCCGGATAGCCAAGCGCAGCGAGCCGTGTGCCGAGCGCTCGGGGGCCCGTCAGCAATGCGATTCCGCTGTCGCCGACCACCGAGGTCGAGTCGAGTCCCGCGATGCTGCTCGCGAAGAGGAATGGACGCAGCTGCGCCGCGGGCAGCCGGAGGTTCGCGGCCGAGAGCAGATACCCGAGTTCGAGTCGCGGCACCGCGTGAGCATGTCCGTGGAGATCGATCACCAGCGCACGCGTGTGGACGCGAAGCGCTCGTGCCTTGGCGGAGTCGATGCGCTGGTGGAAGAGCGTCCAGAGCGGGAAGAGCGGCGCGTGATCGTCCGTGGCCTCACCCTGATCGCGATTCGCGTCGAACTTCCGGCGATGGAGTCGATTGATCACCACGAACGGCCGTCGGCCGACACGTCGCTCGAATGCGTCCGCGATCTCGAGGGCCAACGCCTGCGTGTTGGCATCATTGACGGTTTCGCACCCGGCACAGTCCCGATCGGGCAACTCCGTCGGCGCGAGATCCCCGCCGTGCGGTGCGATGATCACGAGCGGGATCGTCCCGTCGCTGCTGTTGACCCAACCGCTCACGTCGAGGGGGAGCGGCGTCACGGGATCGGGACCAGGCGGCGGCAGGACCGACGGCCCGTCGGCGGTCGCGCAGCCCGCGAGAAGCGCCACCAGCAGGACGCGTCTCACGCGGTGTCGAACTCGATGTGGTCGCCGGCCGCGCGTGCGATGATCGTGTCGCCGTCCTTGAACTTCCCCTCGAGGAGCGCGATCGCGAGCGGATTCTGCAGGTAGCGTTGGATGGCGCGCTTGAGCGGCCGCGCGCCGAAGGCGGGCTCGTAGCCCTCGGTGGCGATGAGCGCCTTGGCGCTGTCGTCGAGCGTGAGCGTGATCTTCTTCTCGGCGAGCAGTGCATCGAGCCGCTTGAGCTGCAGCGCGACGATGGCCCCGATCTGCTCCTGCGCGAGCGGACGGAAGATGACGATGTCGTCGACGCGATTGAGGAACTCGGGCTTGAACTGCGCCCGCAGCGCGGCGGTGACCTGCGTCTCCACCAGCGCCCAATCGCTGGTGCCGGTCTCGAGGATCCACGACGAGCCGACGTTGCTCGTCATGATGATCACGGTGTTGCGGAAATCGACCGTGCGGCCCTGCGAATCGGTGAGGCGCCCGTCATCGAGGATCTGCAGCAGGATGTTGAAGACATCCGGATGCGCCTTCTCGATCTCGTCGAACAGCAACACGCTGTACGGACGGCGACGGATGGCTTCCGTGAGTTGGCCACCTTCCTCAAAACCCACATAGCCGGGCGGCGCTCCGATCAATCGCGCGACGGCGTGTTTCTCCATGTACTCGGACATGTCGAT
>JADYYN010000251.1 GCA_020853635.1 Gemmatimonadaceae bacterium | reverse complement strand
CTCACAGCTTCTCTTTGGTCGCTCCCTTGCTCTCGCACAGATACTTCAACGCCACACCGGAAAAGTTGCTCGTGAACACCGGCCCGTAGCCCGGGATTTTCGGCGTGCGCTTCTCGTACATCGTGCCCTTGGCTTCGTCGTGCCAGATGATCGTCTCTTTCACCGCGACCTTCTTGGACGCGCAGTTGAACATCGCGACCGCGCGGGAGCCGGTAATGGGGCCCTTCGGCGTATCACTCGGCTTGGCGTACACCCCACGCACCGTCGCGGTGATGATGGAGTCCTTGGTGGAGATGGACTTGGGATCGACGTAAACCTTGTTGCCGGTGGACGTCTCACCGATCTCCTGCCAGCGCTTGCTCGGCTGCGCGGAGAGCGTGTGGGCGGCGAGGCTCACACACGTGAATGCGACCGTGAGACCGACACGAAGGACACGCTCAGAACCAAACCGGCGCGACCGACCAAGCGCTCTCGTCAACGATCCTCCATCGCGCCGCTTGATCGCCGCGCGTCGTGAAAGTCTCCCATCTCACATCTCCCCTCTCCCATCCGCCTTCAATCCAATTCAATCAACCGCACCACGCGATGCCCACACGTGCCGCACTTTCCGATCAGCGCGAGTGCGTTGTCACGGATCTCGGCTTCAACGAGATCGAAGTGCTTCTTCGCGAGACAGTGCGCGCAGAAGCCACTGTCGAGGAGCTTCGCGCGCGTCGCCTCGGGAACCTGATCCCACACGGCCTGCGCTTCCGCTGTGAACGTCATCGGGGACCTCCCCGTGCTGGCGCGTACGTTCCCGCGCCTGCCCAACGATGCTCACCCGGCCGCAGGAGCGCCAGTCGGCCGTGTGGTCCGCCACGCGATGATGCCGGCTAACGCGAACAGTGCACTCGCGATCAGGAACGGCAAACCCGGCAGATGCCACGACACGCCGCCGCGGATCGCCCACGCGAATGCCCCGGTGAACAAGCCCGGCCCCAGCATCCCCGCGATGCCCATCAAGCTCGAGTTCGCGCCCTGCACCTGCCCTTGCTCCGACGGTCCGACGCGCTGTGACATCAGGCCCAGCAACGACGGATTGAACATGCCCGCCGGTGCGTAGACTGCCACGCCGAGCCAGAAGAGCCCCACACTCGGAGCGATCCCGTAGAGGAAGAAGCCGAGCGTGCCTGCGGTCGCGCCGATGGCGAGCGCACGGCGCTCTCCGAGCTTCTTCACGACCGGCCGCACGATCCCGCCCTGCACGATGATGTTGGCCACGCCGACCACGGCGAGCGCGAGTCCGACGGCCTTCGCATCCCACTTGAGCTGGTAACCCGCCCAGAGCACGAACACCGACGGGAAGACCGTATGGCCGAGGTTGTAGAGGAAGCTCACGCCGGCAAGTCCGAACAGCTCCTTGTGCGAGCGGAGCAGCTTGAGTGAGCCCAGAGGATTGGCGCGTGCGAGCCGGAACGGTGAACGCTTGTCGCTCGGCAGCGATTCCGGCAGCACGAAGAGTCCGTAGAGCGCGTTCACGATCGCCAGCGTGCCTGCGACGTAGAACGGCAGGCGCGGATCGGTCGCACCGAGGATGCCGCCGATCGCGGGGCCGACCACGAAGCCGAAGCCCCACGCCGCACCGACGATCCCGAAGGCACCGGCGCGCTTCTCGGGTGGTGTGATGTCGGCGATGTAAGCTGCCGCGGTGGCGAACCCGGCGGCGGTCATCCCCGAGAGTACGCGGCCGATGAACAACCACGTGAGCGATGGCGCCAGCGCCATCAGGAAATAGTCGAGTCCCAGGCCCAGGATCGACAGCAGAAGCACCGGCCGGCGACCGAACCGGTCAGAGAGGGCGCCCAGCAGCGGCGAGCAAATGAACTGCATGAGCGCCCAGGTCGTCCCGAAGATCCCATACCACTCGGCTGCGCGCGCGGAGTCGCCGCCGACGAAGCCCTTGATCAGCTGCGGCAGGACGGGGATGATGATCCCGAACGCCACGATGTCGAGGACGATCGCAACGAAGATGAAGGCGAGGGCGGCGCGCCGGTTTGACACGATCGGCAGGTTGCGGGGTAATGAACAGGTGAAACGAGCGTCAAATATGTACCACCCTTCAGGAGCGCGTATGTCCGAGTGCCTTTCCGCCGACTCATCCCGCCGCTCATTCCTCCGCGACGGTCTGCTCGCCGTCGCCGCGCTGACGGCCGTCGCGGGTAGCGCAGCGCCGCTGCATGCACTCACCCGACGCTATGCGACCGGATTGCTCGGTGCGGACGGCGCGATCACGTACGACGTGCCCGATACCGATGGCGCCACGATCGACAAGTCGAATCGCCTGATACTCGTGCGTTACAAAGGCATGGTGCACGCCTTCTCGCTCGAGTGCCCGCACAAGGGCACGATGGTCGAGTGGCAGCCGGACAAGAGCCGCTTCTACTGCCCGAAGCACAAGAGCACCTTCCAGCCGGAAGGCACGCGCATCCAGGGCAAGTCGCCGCGCAGCCTCGATCGGTTCGCGGTGAAGGTCGAGGGCGGCAAGGTGGTCGTGGATACGAACGTGGTCCTCGATCAAGAAGAGAACCCCACGGGCTGGACCGCTGCGGGCGTGAAGGTCGCGTAGGAGAGGGGAGAGGGAGGGGGGGCGAGGGGAGCGACGGTAGGACGCACGTTCTCGCACGCCTCTGCCTTACTCCTCCCACCTCACACCTCCCACCTCACACCTCCGAGCTCACCTCGCGCTCCACCGCCGAGCGCAGGATGCTCATGAAGTCCTGCGCATTGGTGACCACACCCACGGCTTGATGGGTGCCGCGGTCCTTGAGCTTGCTCACGAGGAACTCGCTCGCGTCCACGCAGATGGTCGGGAGCTCCACGATGCCGCGCTGCGGGTCCTCGTAGTACGCTGGCAGCATGTTCCCCACCGCGATGGAGTGCAACGCGGTCGCGATCATCACCGCCATCGTCGCCTTGATCGCGTGCGCACGCATCGCCTCCTGCGCCGCCACCGCATCGGTGAACACGTCGGGCAGCGGCCCGTCATCGCGGATCGAACCGCCGAGCACGTACGGCACCTCCTCCACCACGCAGGCGTGCATGATGCCGCCGGTGATCACGCCCTGCTGCACGGCGTCCTTGATCGACCCCGCGCGGCGCACGGCATTGATGGCGCGCATGTGCGCCGCATGGCCGTTCGGTGTCGGCTCCCCCTCACTCGTCATGCCGAGCGTGGTGCCGACCACTGCCGCTTCGATGTCATGCACCGCGACCGCGTTCCCGGCGAGCAGGGCCTGTACGAACCCATTCCGGATGAACCAGACGAGATTGTCTCTCGCGCGCGAATGCACGAGGGCCGGCCCCGCGATCCAGAGCACGTAGCCGCCGCGTCGTTTTTCTTCCACCAGCATGCGCGCGATGGCGCGATAGTCGATCGGCTTCTCGCGCGAGACCTGACTCGACATGAAGTGGAACTCGCCGTGACCGTCGCTCTCGTCCCGGAATCCCGTCGCGTGCACGAGCACACCGTCGCTGCCGTCCTCCGCGATGCCGACGACGATCTCGTCGCCCTGCTTCACGCGGCGGCCTTCGCGCACCCACCACACGCCCTGCGCGTCGCGCACGAGTACGCCGTCCATGCGAGGTTCGCGAGGCATCGTCCACCGCCCATCCGCACCCTTCACGTACGTGGGGAGGTTCGTGGTCGCGAAGAAGCCCTCCGGCAGCACACCGTCGCGTTCGGCCGAGACGGTGCGCGCCGCCGGCGCGTTCGCGAGCAGTGGCGCAGAGAAGTCGGGCGGGACGTATCGAATGGTGGGAGGCATCTCAGAGGATCCGTTTGCCCAAAGCGCTGAGGATCAGCTCGCAGGCGATCTCCGCTGTGCGATTGCGCTCGTCGAGCACGGGGTTCACCTCGACGAGATCGACCCCCATGAGCTTGCCGGTGTCGGCGAGCATCTCCATCGCAAGGTGTGCTTCGCGGTACGTCATGCCCCCGGGCACCGCCGTGCCGACACCGGGCGCTTCATCGGGATCGATCACGTCCATGTCGAACGAGACCCAGATGCCGCCCGTGCCGCGCGTCGCGACCGCGATCGCTTCTTCCATCACCATGCGCACCCCGCGTTCGTCGAGCGCCCGCATGGTGAACGCGGAGAGTCCCCACTTGCGGATGTGATTGCGCTCTGGCTGATCGAGGTCGCGCAGTCCGACCAGCGCCACATCGCTCGCCTTGAGCGCCGGCTGCTCACCCGCGATGGTCGACATCGCCTTGTCGCCGTTACCGAGCAACGCGGCGAGCGGCATGCCATGCACGTTGCCGGAGCGCGAGCTCGCGGGCGTGTTGAGATCACCGTGCGCGTCCACCCAGATCACGCCCAGTCGTTCTCCCTTGCTCGCCAAGTGTGCCGCCGCGCCGGCGATGGACCCTGCGGCGAGCGCATGATCGCCGCCGAGCACCACGGGGATCTGCCCCGCCGCGAGCGCAGCGCGCGTGTGCGCGGCGACATCGGTGCACACCTGCGTGATGGCGCCGAGGTAGCGCGCGCCGCGCTGCGCGCCTTTGGCCGCATCCTCACGGAACGGCACGGCGACGTTGCCGACATCTTCGACCGTGTGGCCGAGTTTCTCGATCCGATCGCGGAGATCGGTATAGCGGACGGCGGACGGGCCCATGTCGACGCCGCGGCGTGATGCGCCCAAGTCCATGGGGACGCCGATGATCTTGACGGTGGTCATGCGTGGAGGCTATCCGACGCGCAGCGGAGTGGAAGGGGCGCGCATCTCCATGCACGAGATGCAGCGGCTATGCGTGCGGCGCGGCATATCCTGCCAGCGTCCGCCCGGCGGCTCAGCCCTCGAACGCGCTGATGCCCAGCCCGACCAGCACCACCACCACAGCGCCGGTCACGTTGTGCCAGAGGAACGCGATGCTCGGCACCTGCCAACTGATCACGCCGACCGCGGTCATCCCGGCGATCAGCCCCACGAACGCGCCGAGCGGACGCGCACGCTTGATCATCGCGAGGATGAATACGCCGAGGATCGAGCCATAGAAGAACGACCCGAAGCGGTTCACCACCTCGATGAGCGAGCCGAGCGTCGCGGCGTACGTCGCGACGACGCAAGCGAACGCGCCCCACAGCGCCGTCGCCCACTTGGACACGCGCAGATAGTGCGCGTCGCTGCCATCCGCCTTCACGCGCCGCTGGTAGAAGTCGACCACCGTCGCCGTGGAGAGCGAGTTCAACTCCGCCGCGATGCTCGACATCGCGGCGGCGAGCACGGCGGCGAGGAACAACCCCGCGAACCCGAGCGGCAGGTGGTCCAGCACGAAGCGCGGGATGATGTAGTTGACGTCACGCGAGGATTGGCCCGTCACACGCGCGGCCTCGGCGAGCGCTTCGGTGCGCACCGCGCCGACGGCCTGCTCCGTCTGCTTGTAGAGCCCGAGGGCGGCCTTGGTGGCGACCGCATCGCCCGCTGCGCGTACCGTGACGGCCTCGCGAGCGGCCACCTCGCGCGCCGCAACCGCCGCGCCGTAACGCGCCGAGAGTTCGGCGTGTACTTCCGGCGATGCCTCCTGCACCGCCCGATCATGCGTCGGGTTGTACAGCATGGGCGCCGGCTGGAACAGGAAGAACAGGAACACCAGCACGCCGATGAGCAGGATCGCGGCTTGGAGCGGGATCTTCCAGTACGCGCTCATCAGCAACGAACTGCGCGCTTCGTCGACCGATTTCGCCGTGAGGTATCGCTGCACTTGGCTCTGATCCGTGCCGAAGTAGCTGAGCATCAGGAACGTCCCGCCGATGATGCCCGACCAGAAGGTGTACTGATTGGTGAGATTGAACGAGAAATCGAACACCTGGAGCCGCCCAGCCGCGCCTGCGAGTGCGAACGCGTCGTCGATCGGCACCGGCATGCGCATCACCAGCACGACGATGATGCCGGTCATCGTCCCCACGATCACGACCATCTGTTTCACGTCGGCCCAGGTGACCGCCTGCACGCCACCGAGCACCGTGTAGATGACCGTGGGGACTCCGATGAGCGCCACGCAGGCGGTCAGCGACCAGCCGAAGATCGCCGAGAGCACCACCGCCGGCGCGGAGATGATCGCGCCGCAGGACATCCCGCGCGACAGGAGGAACAGCAGACTCGTGAGTGTGCGCGTCTTGGCGTCGAAGCGTCGCTCGAGGAACTCGTAGGCCGTGTACACCTTCGCCCCGTGCAGGAACGGGACCAGCGTCACACCGAGGATCACCATCGCGATCGGCAGTCCGAAGTAGAACTGCACGAACTTGAGCCCGTCGGTCGCGCCCTGGCCCGTGGTGCCGATCAGCGTCACGGCCGAGAGCTGCGTGGCCATCACCGACAGGCCCACCGCCCACCACGGCAGCGAGCGGTTGGCGAGGAAGTATCCTTCGATGTTGGTGGTGCCCCGCGTGCGACGCAGGCCGTCCCAGACGACGAACGTCAGGTACGAGACGACGATGACCCAATTGATCCAATGCATGCCGCTCAGCTCGCGTAGCGCTGCTGAAGCAACCAGAGGAGGACCAACGTAATGACTTGGATGGTCAGAACGCGGACGAGGGTCTGGCGGACGCGAAGGGACATGGGATAAGAGTACAGATATGGGATGGGAGATGGGAGATGGCGGACGCAGCTCGATCGCGGCACCTCGCCCTCGTCGACTTCACCTCACGCCGGGAACGAACCGTGTTGACACTGCTACTCGCGCTTTCTGCGTTGCTGACCTTGCCGCTGAACGCCCTCGGCCTCCCGGGCACGTGGGTGTTCCTCGCGGGCGCGTCGCTGTGGAAGACGCTCGACCCCGCGTGCCCGATCGCATGGTGGGCCTTGGGTGCGGGCTTCGCGATCGCGCTGGTGGCGGAGTTGCTCGAGTGGACGTTGTCATCGCGCTACACGGCGAAGTACGGCGGCTCCAGCCGCGCCGGCTGGGGTGCCTTGCTCGGCGGCATCGTGGGCGCGGTGGTCGGGGTGCCAGTGCCCGTGCTCGGCTCGCTCGTGGGGTCGTTCCTCGGCGCGTTCGCCGGGGCGCTGGTGGCCGAGTATTCGGTGCGGCCCGACGAAGCGCACGCGGGGCGCGTGGCGTGGGGAGCGTTGGTGGGGCGTGTGGTCGCCGCGGCGATGAAGGTGGGACTCGGCTTTGTGGTCGCGGTCCTCGTCGTGGCATCGACCATCGTCGGGTAGCTCGTTCGCGCGGCCCGTGCGTCCGCGCTGCGCCGCGCGTCAGAGGTACGGCGAGAGCAGCCGTGCGACGCCGTCGCGCACCTTGATCGGGAACGTGCGCCCATCCGCTTCGGCGAGGGTCAGCCGACGGCTCTCGACGATGCGCTCGGTGATGTGGTCGTCGATCCGCGCGGCGCACACGGAGCAATAGCTCTCGACATCGAGCTCGAAGTTGAGGCGCAAGCTGCGCGGATCCCAGTTCGTGGAGCCGAACAGAGCCCAGCGCCGGTCGATCACCATGAGCTTGGAGTGATCGAACGGCAGCGGCGAGAGATAGACGTGGCATCCCGGCCGGAGCACCTGCCACAGTTGCGCCATCGCGGCCCACTGCACCACCGGGATGTTGACCTTGGAGGGCAGCACGATCTCGACCTTCACGCCGCGCAGCGCCGCGACCGAGAGTGCGGCGACCATCGCAGGATCGGGCAGGAAATACGGCGTCACGATGCGCACTGAGTGCCGCGCCGACGTGAGCGCGCCGAGGATGACCATGCGGAGGATCTCCAGATCCCCATCCGGTCCGTCGGCGATCACGCGGGCGGTGCTGGATCCGACGTCGTGCAACGTGGGGAACCAGCCCGGTCCATCGAGCACCTCTCG
Source organism: Gemmatimonadaceae bacterium (assembly GCA_020853635.1). Classification (GTDB taxonomy): domain Bacteria; phylum Gemmatimonadota; class Gemmatimonadetes; order Gemmatimonadales; family Gemmatimonadaceae; genus Pseudogemmatithrix. The sequence continues at coordinate 36,597 of JADYYN010000251.1, read as the reverse complement.
CGTCGCGAACTGCCAGTCCTCGGCGAAGGCCTCCTGCATCTGTCCGACGAGCGGTCCTTCGATGCGGAAATGCACATCGCGCACCGCGCGCGGTGGATTGGTCGCGTGGATGTTCCGCGCCTGGATGTTCATGCCGCCGGTGAAGCCGACGGTGCCATCGACCGTGAGGATCTTGCGGTGGTTGCGGAGATTGAAGAACGCGAGCCCCGCCTGGTGGATGCGCGGGAGGAAAAGTTGCACCGGCACGCCGGCGGCCCGTAGCGCCTTGTGGACTGGGGGCCATGTGTATCGGGCGCCGAACCCATCAACAAGGACGCGCACCTCGACGCCGCGCTGGGTAGCGGTCGCGAGTGCCGCGACGAACGGGCGGCCCGCCGCGTCGTCACCGAAGATGTAGCTGGAGAGCGCGATCGTCTTCTGTGCGCCGTTGATCGCCGCGAGCATGGCCGGATACGCCTCGTCTCCGTTGAACAACGGTTCGATGCGGTTGCCCGTGAGCAGCGGCCGACCCGAGAGCTGCTCGCCCAATCGCGCCATGGACTCGAGCTCGGGATGCACCCCCGACGCCGTCCCGGTGCGCGCGATGCTGATGGCTTGGGGCGTGGAGAGCAGCAGTCGGCGACGGGCGCGATGCAGCTGGTTGGCGCGTCGTTGGATGCGATTGAGTCCGAACATCGCGTACAGCAGCGCCCCGACACCCGGTACGAGCCAGACGAGGCCCACCCAGCCGATGGCCGCCCGGACGTCGCGCTTGCGCGTGACGACGTGCAGCGTGGCGACGACGCTGACGCCGAAGGCGACGGCGGCGACGGCGTAGGGCCACCAGAGGGGGAGCCAGCTGAGTGTGAGATCGCGCATCGGGCGAGTGAGAGCGGCGTTTCAATGTACTGTAGCGCACGCCTGCGCTCACGGGCCGCGGCTCGTTCCCGGCGGGGCAACCCTTTCCCCGCCGCGAGCGTACAATAGAGATGCCACCCCGCCGCGTTGCGGCGGGCGCCCCCGGGCGCGAAGTTGGACCTGTCCACTCTCCGGAGCTGCTCGCCACATGAAGGTCACTTTCTCGGTCAACGGGACCTCCCGCACGGTCGACGTCCCCGCCGACATGCCCCTCCTCTGGATCCTGCGCGACACACTGGATCTCAAAGGCACCAAGTACGGCTGCGGTGAATCCCTCTGTGGCGCCTGCACGGTCCACGTGAACGGTGCCGCCACGCGCTCCTGCCAGGTCCCGGCGAGCGCCCTCAACGGCCGCAAAGTCACCACCATCGAAGGCCTCTCCGCCGACGCCTCGCACCCGCTGCAGAAAGCGTGGCAGGAACTCGACGTGCCTCAGTGCGGCTACTGTCAGGCCGGCCAGATCATGCAGGCCGCCGAGTTGCTGGCCAGCAATCCCAAGCCGACCGACGAAGACATCGACGCCGCCATGTACGGCAACCTCTGCCGCTGCGCCACGTACCATCGCATCCGGGCCGGCATCCACCGCGCGGCGGCGATCGCCGCAAACGACAACGCGGGCGGCACGCGCGACGACGCCACCAGCAGCAGCGAATCACAGGAGGTCGCATGACCACCGAATCGCGCCACCTCGCGCGCCGCGACTTCCTTCGCGTCTCCGCCATCGCCGGCGGCGGTCTGCTGCTCGGCACGCTCATCGAGTTCCCGGGCGTCGACTCACTCGCGGCGATGGAACTCGCCGATGAGTTCGTCCCCAACGCCTTCATCCGCATCTCGAGCAGCGGACAGATCACCATCCTCGCGAAGAACCCCGAGGTCGGCCAAGGCGTGCGCACCATGCTGCCGATGCTGATCGCCGAGGAACTCGACGTCGCGTGGAATCAGGTGACGGTCGAACAGGCGATGAGCGACGAGTCGAAGTACGGCCGCCAGGTCGCCGGTGGCAGCACGTCCACTCCAACCAACTGGGAGCCGCTCCGGCGTGCCGGTGCCGCGGGACGACAGATGCTCGTCGCCGCCGCCGCCGCCAACTGGAACGTGCCGGCTGCCGAGTGCACCACCGAGGCCGGCGTGGTGCACCATCGGGCGTCGCGGCGGAGTGCCAAATACGGGGAGCTCGCCGCCAAGGCCGCAACCCTCACCGCGCCCGCGCTCAACACGGTCACGCTGAAGGACCCGAAGGACTTCAAGATCATCGGCAAGTCGATCCCGGGCGTGGACAATGCCAAGATCGTCACCGGCAAGCCGCTGTTCGGCATCGACATCACGGTGCCTGGGATGCTCTACGCGGTGTTCGAGAAGTCGCCGGTGTTCGCGGCCAAGGTCGCCTCGGCGAATCTCGATGACATCAAGGCATTGCCGGGCGTGAAGCAGGCGTTCGTCGTGGACGGCGGCGCGAACCTCGCCGGCCTCATGCCCGGCGTCGCGATCGTCGCGGACTCGTGGTGGGCCGCCCGCTCGGCGCGGCGTCGACTGCGCGTAACGTGGGAAGCACACCCCACGGCACAGCAGAGTTCGAGCGCGTACCTCGCACAGGCGAAGCAGTTCTTCGCCGCTGCGCCGCAGAACATTGTACGCAAGGACGGCGACACGGCCGCTGCGTTCGCGAGCGCCGCCAAGACGGTCGAAGCCGAGTACGAGTATCCGTTCCTCGCGCACGCCCCGCTCGAACCGCAGAACTGCACGGCGCACTTCGCCGACGGCAAGATGGAGATCTGGGCGCCGACGCAGAGCCCGCAGGGCGGTCGTCAGCTCGTGGCACAGACGCTCGGCATCAAGCCGGAGGACATCGCCATCCACATCGTGCGCGGCGGTGGCGGCTTCGGCCGTCGTCTCAACAACGACTACATGGTCGAGGCCGCGTGGATCGCACGCCAGGCCGGTGCGCCGGTGAAGCTCGTGTGGACGCGTGAAGACGACATGCAGCACGACTTCTATCGTCCGGCGGGCTACCACAAGCTCAAGGGCGCGGTCGATGCGTCCGGCAAGATCGTCGCGTGGGAGAACCACTTCGCGACCTTCGGCGAGAACGGTCGCACCGCGCAGGCCGCGGCGATCAGCGCCAACGAGTTCCCCATCTCGTACATCCCCAACGCCCAGTTCGGCGTCTCCATGATGCCGCTCGGCGTGCCGACGGGTTTCCTCCGCGCGCCGACGAGCAACGCGATCGCGTTCGTCTACCAGTCGTTCATCGACGAACTCGCGGTCGCGGCGGGCAAGGACCCGGTGCAGTTCCGACTCGACCTGCTCGCGCAATCGGGCGCCGTACCGGCGTCTGCTGCTGCTCCGGCCTCCTCGGTCGATGCCGCCCGCATGAAGGGCGTGCTCGAACTCGTCGCCGAGAAGTCCGGCTGGGGCAAGCGGAAACTCCCCAAGGGCTCCGGCATGGGCGTCGGCATGCACTTCAGTCACCGCGGCTACTTCGCCGAGGTGGTCGAAGTGAACGTGAGCCAGCGCGGTGAAGTGAAGATCGTGAAGGTGTGGGTGGCCGGCGATGTCGGCTCGCAGATCATCAATCCGAGCGGCGCAATGGCGCAGGTGCAGGGCTCGGTGCTCGACGGCATCGCCGAGGCGATGAAGCAGGAGATCACCATCGAAGGCGGCAAGGCGATGCAGTCGAACTTCGATGATTTCGAACTCCTGCGCATCACGGAGGTCCCGCCGGTGGCAGTGCACTTCCACACGACGAACTTCCCACCCACCGGCATGGGCGAACCCGCACTGCCGCCGGTGATCCCTGCGCTCACCAACGCCATCTTCGCCGCGACGGGCAAGCGGATCCGTTCTCTCCCGCTCACACGGCACGACTTGAGCTGGAGCTGAGTCGGTGAAGCAGTGGCTTGAAACGCGGCAGGTGCTCGAGGCGATCGGTGCGGCAGCAGCCGCACCGTCGTCGCCCGCCGCAGGTACCACCGCGCCGTTCGGCGCCGCACTCGCGACCGTGGTGCGCGTGCGCGGCTCCGCGTACCGTCACGAGGGCGCCAAGCTTCTCGTCACCGCCGACGCATCACATACCGGCAACGTGAGCGGTGGCTGCCTCGAAGAAGACGTCCGCGAGGTCGCGCTGCGCGTCATCCGCACCGGTGTCGCCGAGCGACGCTCGTACTGCGGAAGCGCCGATGAGATCGCCGCCTGGGACCTCGGTGTGGGCTGCGAAGGAGAGGTCGACATCCTCGTCGCACCGGTCCGGGACGCGTGGACCGCGGAGCGTGAGGCGATGCAGGCGCAGATCCCGTTCGTCGTGCTCACGGCACTCGAGACCGGCGCGCGGCGCTGCCTCACTGGTGCAGCGGCCGCCGCGTTCATCGCTGTCGGCGACTCGCGGCTCGAGGCGATCGATGGCGTGGAGACGTTCATCGACGTGCTCACGCCTCCGCCGCGACTGCTGGTAGTAAGCGGCGGCGACGATGCGCGGCATCTGGTGCGCATCGCGCATGACGTTGGATTCCGGGTGGTGGTCGCCGATCGGCGTCCGGGACTCTTGGAGGCCACCCGATTCCCCGCCGGAGTGCAGATCGTCGAGACCGACGCCGCCCGACTCGGCGAGCGCGTGGTGCTCGAGCCGAATGACTTCGCCGTCACCATGACGCATCACTTCGCCGACGACACCGACTATCTCCGCGCGTTGCTCCAGAGCCCGGTGCGCTACCTCGGCGTGCTCGGGCCACGGCAGCGCACCGAGCGCATCCTCTCCGTGCTGCGATCAGAATGTCCGGTGGACGACGCGCGGATCTATGGCCCGGTTGGTCTCGACATCGGCACCGATGGCGCGGAACAGGTTGCACTCGCCGTGGTCGCCGAACTCCTGGCCGTGCGCAGCGGGCGGCGTCCGCAGTCGCTCCGCGAGCGCCGCGCGCCGATCCATCTGAGCGCCGACTGAGATGTCGGACGCACGCACGAGCACCGGCCCGACGACGCATGTCGCCGCGATCGTGCTCGCCGCGGGCGCGTCGAGTCGGATGGGCCGCAACAAGATGTTGCTCGCGGTCGATGGCGAACCCATGCTGCGTCGCGCGGTGCGCCGAGCGCTCGCCGCGGACTGCTTTCCGGTGGTCGTCGTCGTGGGCCACGAAGCCGAACAGGCCCGCGCCGCACTCGCCGATCTCGACTGCACCTTCGCGACGAGCCCCGACCCCACCGGCCCCACCAGCACCTCGCTGCACGCGGGGCTCCGCGCCCTCGGGCCGAAGGTCGATGCCACGATCGTGATGCTCGGTGACATGGTGCACGTGACCGAGGACATGCTCCGTGCGCTCATCGCGTCATCGGTGACGGGCAGCGCGCCACTCGAGGTATCGCGCTACGGCGAGGTGCTGGCACCGCCGTTGTTGTTCCGTCGGGCGCTGTGGCCCGAGTTGCTCGCATGGACCGGCGAAGGCTGCGGCAAAGCCGTGGTGAAGGCGCACCAGACCGAAGCGGCCATGCACGACTGGCCTGTCGAACGGCTGCACGACATCGACACACCCGCCGACTACGAGGAGCTGACACGATGACGAACCGCACGCGGACCCGCTTGGTGTTGGCCTCGTTCGCGCTCGCCGTCGTCGCGACGGGCGCCACGTCGAGCGGAGCGGCCGCGCGTGAATCGCTGCCCACGCGGCTCGACGACAGCACCTTCTGGCGCACCGTGACCGAACTCTCCGAGCCTGGCGGCTATTTCCGCTCCGACAACTTCATCTCCAACGAGGGCGAGCTGCAGTACGTGATCAGCGAGCTCGAGCGCGACGTTGCACCGGGCCGCGCGTACGTGGGCGTGGGGCCGGAGCAGAACTTCACGTACATCGCCGCACTCAAGCCGGGCATCGCGTTCATCGTCGACATCCGCCGCCAGAACCTCGTGCAGCACCTGATCTTCAAGGCGCTCATGGAGACGTCGAACGACCGCGCGGAGTTCCTCTCGCGCCTGCTCTCGCGTCCGCGTCCCTCCGGCCTCGACAGCACGAGCAGCGTGGAGCAACTCATGGACGCCTTCACCGTGGTCCGGGCCGACACCGTGATGTTCCATCGCACCTTCGACGCGGTCTCCCGGCATCTCGTCGACGTGAACGGCTTCGCGCTCAACCCGGACGACCTCGAGTCGATGCGCTATGTGCTCTCGGCGTTCGGACAGGCCGGCGTGGGCATCACGTACTCGTTCGGGCAGATGGGCGGCAACCGCGGCTTCGGCAGTTGGATGCCGACGATGGCCGAAGTGATGGTCGAGACCGACGAGAAGAGTGTCCCGCGCGGATATCTCGCCTCCGAGGCGTCGTACCGGATGCTCAAGGACATGCAGGAGCGCAACTTGATCATCCCGGTCGTGGGCGACTTCGGCGGGCCCTCAGCGCTGCGCGGTGTGGCGAAGTGGCTGCGCGCGCACGACGCGACTGTGGGGATGTTCTACGCGTCGAACGTCGAGCAGTATCTGTTTCAGTCGCCGACCGTGGCCGTGGCGTTCTACGAGAATCTTGGCAGCTTCCCGACCGACAGCCTGAGCACGTTCGTGCGGTCGGCGTCCAACCGCGGGTGGATCCCCATGCGCAATCCGCGCTCGCGCATGGCGCAGATCACCATGCGCATCGAGCCGATGCTGCAGGCCATCAAGATGGGGCGCGTGGCGAACTACGCCGAGCTCGTGATGTTGCGGCCGTAATCAGGGCGCGACGACGACGCGGACGGAGTCGATGCCATTCTCGATCCGCATCACCACCCAGGTCGATCCCGCGCCGACCGCCTGAACGGTCACCGTGCCAGCAGCGTTCGGCTGCGTCAGCGCGGTGCTGACGACAGACGGGTCGCGCGAGACGACCGTACCGCGAGCCATCGCGAACTCCATCCGCCCGACCGGATTCGTGTTGCCATCGAGCGCCAAGGAGCTGATGATCCGCGACGAACCCGGTGCCATCGACGTGGCATCACACGCGATCGGCGCCAAACGGGAGCCGCAGAAGAGGTCGAGGCTCTCGGTCCGTTGGCCCACCCACACCTGCCACGCCACGATCCGCTGGTCGAGGAATGCGGACACCGCGATCTGCGAGTACTGCGCGGTCGCCTGACGGACTACAAAGCGGGCGGGCCCCGCCGTGAACACCTGCGTCTCGGGCGGTGGACCCGCCTCGCCGGTCTCGTTCGATTTCCACACGATGACGCCTTCGGGTGGAATCGGCTTCGATGAACTCAGCACCACGTCGATCAGCGCGCCGACCGAGTGCACCGAATCCGGGCCCGTGAGCTCGAGTACGACATCGCTTCCCGTGTCCCATGGGTTGTCGCGGGCGAACGGCTCTTCGATGACGCACGACGAGAGAACGACGGACACCACCATCGTTGCGAGGCACCGCGCTCGGCTCGTCTTCACTGGAACCTCAATTGGAGGCCGACGCGACCCACAGAAACAAGAGGCGAGAGCGCGAGTGCTCCACGTGCCGACGACCCTCGCGTGCGTCCGACCTCACGCACCTCCGCGAGTCGCCGCTTGTGTTGGTACTCGCTCCAGAGTGCTTCCACTCCGCCGCCGACCCACACCGTCACCGCTGCCACGGTGAACGCATTGCCGAGGTTGCGTCCCGTCTGCGCCTTCCGGTACATCGACTCGACCGGCTCTGGTGTGGTCGTGCCGCCGGTGTAGCTCGCATACCGCTCGTAGTCCGCTCGGGCCCGCGAGCGGAAGAACTCCGCGAGCCCGTACGACGCGACAGTACCCGCGAGCACGCCCAGCGCCATGTTGCGGCGCACCGGCCCCGTCGCCTGTCCCCAGCCTGGTACGATCGACCGGAGCGCGACGATCGGGAGCGGGATCGACGTACAGCGCGCCGGCTTCCTCGTCGCCTCCGCCATTTCCTTCAACTGCGTCGGTGCCTCAGGGGCGAACGTGAGGCAGGGATACACTTCCATCACGTCCGTGACCAGCGACAGCGCTTCTGCCGGACGATCACGCAGCGTGAAGGCCGTGGCCGCCTCGAGCATGCTGTTCCGGATGTCCGCTTGATCCGGTCGCGGACGGAACATCAGCCGCATCATCACCTCTGAGGCCGCCGTGCCAAGTGCGCCGCGCTCGAACGCCTCATGTGCGACGCGGAGCGCCGAGTCCTTGGGCGTCGCGAAGTGCAGCGGCGGCGGTGTGATGCGCGTGTCGCCGACGTCGAGCTGTCGTGCCTGCCACGGGAGCATCTGCTGCCACACAGCGCGGATGAGCCGATCGGGCATCGGAAGGATATCGGGCTCGGGGTCGACGCCGTTGAACACATGCAGCTCGAGACTCGGCACCTTGCCCTCGGCGTCGGGCGAGAACGCCTGTACGTCGACGTACACGCGCACGTGCTCGCTGCCGTCCTCGACGAAGGTGGTGCGCGTGAGCTTGGTGACTTTCGCGCGCCCGGTCAGCGGGGTGAACTCCTCCAGCCCGTCGCGCCGAACCTCCACCCGCGCGACCGCCGTACGCGGCTCCGGATCATCGAACAGTCCGTACAGCGCACCACGCGACATGGCGGCGAACCGCGGCAGTTCGCCGGAGTGGCAGTCGAATCGACGCCGCTCCTTGGGGAACACCGCGAGCACGACCAACGGTCGCGCGTAGGACGCGCTGTCGAACTCCACCCACGGATCGATGCGGCGCGTGAACTCCACCTGCTCATCGGAAAGCGAGAGCGCGCGCTGACAGCCTCTGGTCGCCTTGACCGTGAGCGAGTCCTGCGCGAGCGCGTCGATCGCCATCGGGGTCATGACGTGCACCTGATACCGATCCGCCTCGACCAGGAACGAGGCGCCCGTGCGCCCGCGTGCAGCGATCATAGACCGCCACTCGGCGAATCCGGCACCGCTCGGCCCCGGCGACAGCGTGGAGTCCGGGCGCAGCGGTGGACGCGTGGGCGAGGACTGCGCCGCCACGTCACCCAGCGGAGCAACAGCCGCGCACGCTAGCACGGCGAGGAGTGACGGGAACAGACGCATCAGCAGCGGGCGGTGGGTGGGGACCATCCAGCAGTCCCAACAGTACACCCGGGAGCTGCCCGGGTGCCAGCGATCCAAGCCATCGGAGAGGCCTGGATCGCCGTGCTCACGGTTTACCGCTGAACTTCCCGAAGTAGGTCATCGCGTCGACGATCGCTTGATCGGTGCGTGCCTCGACCTGGTACACGCCGGCGTTTCCCCACTTCACGTATGCGACGACCCCCAGCAGCACCGTTCGCAGCGTCGTATCAGCGTCCGCGCCCTCGGGGATCTCGGCGCCTGCCTGCTTGGCCGCCGTCCGGAAGCTGGTGAGGGCGTCACTCGGGAGCGTGTGCGCCTTGCTGAAAGCGTCCAGCGTCCCGAGTGCCGCACCGGCATCAGCGACGTAGGTGTTCGCCCACTTGAGCGGCAAGTCGAGTTCGTTCACCCGCGCCATCCAGCGAGGCGGGTCGGCTTTGCGCGGCGTACGGACGTCGGGATAGATGCCACCGCCACCGTACAGGGTCCGTCCGGACTTCGACTTGCACGTCGGTCGACCGATGGTGTCACGCTCGGCGCGCGCCGCACGATAGTACTCGCGGCTCGTGAGATCACGATACTGCCGTTGCACCGCACGGCCGCATGGCGTGCGCACCTGACCGACCACCAGCACGATCACCGAGCCGTCGGAGAGGGGGAATCCCTGCATCATGAGCGACTTCCCGAAACTCGGTTGCCCCACGATCACGGCGCGGTCATGGTCCTGCAGTGCGCCAGCGACGAGCTCGGAGGCACTGGCGGTGCCATCATCGATCATCACGACGATGGGATAGTTGCGCTCGTTCTTCCAGAAGGAGCGTTTCACTTTGCCGGTGTCGACCGCGGCGGCCTTCCGTCCCTCGGACGTGTAGACCACCGTGCCTGCCGGCAGGAACTCACCCGCGACCGTCGCGGCCTCGGCGACCGAACCGCCGCCGTTGTCACGCAGGTCCATGACGAGCCGCTGCATCCCCGCCTTCTCGAGTTTCTCGATCGCCGCACGCAGATCCTCGGCGACCCGTTGGCCGACGAACGTCGTGATGCGCACATAGCCCGTCGTGCCGTCGAGCATGAGTGCCGCCGGTACGGCAGACTCGTCCTCGAAGCGTTCACGCTTGATCGCGCGCGTGATGGTCGCCATCGAGCCATCCGAACGCCGACGTTCCAACGTGACCGTCACCGTGCTGCCCTTGGGCCCGGCGAGGAGGATCTCGAGTTCCGTCGCGCTCTCTACCCGGACCGGTTTGCCGTCGATCTCCATGAGCTCGTCGCCGGGTAGGATGTCCTGGCGACTCGCTTGGGTGCCTGCGGCGACGCGCGAAACGACCGGCGCGCCCCCGGTGACGAAGAACTCCACCGGCACCGGGTGCAGCTTGCCCGCACGCATCTCCGCTTCCTTCCCGGGCGAGAGTCGCACGGCCGGGATCACATACGAGTGCGGGTCAGTGGACTGCACCATCGCCTGGATCGCGGCCATGAACAGGCGATGGGTGTCGAGCGAGTCCGGATGATTCACGCGGATCTGATTGAACACCTGACTGAAGAGCTGCAGATCCTCGGCCGGTGTGCGTGGCCGTGTGACCGGCGCTGCCTGCGCCGACGCCGCGGACGAGGCGCACAACACGGGCGCGAGCATCACGAGCGCCGCGCCGGCGACAGTCAGCGCGAGTCCCGCGCGTGCGCGCTGCCACCACCGCGTCATTCGGAACCGCCGAGTGCCCCGAGGCGCTGCGTGGCGATCGCACGATTCTGATCGCGACGTGGTGCCATGGCGAGGAACATCGTGTACTCCGACTTCGCGCCCGCGACATCGCCGGTCTTCTCGAGGGCCTGCCCCAGTGCGAAATGCGGAGCGGCGTACACCGGTTCGAGTTCGATCGCCTTCTTGAGCGGCGCGATCGCGTCGGCGTGGGCACCGGTCGCCACGAGCGTGCTGCCGTACAGGAACTGCACGTACGGCTCGTCCGTCGCCAGCTCGGCGGCGAGGCCGAGTTCGCTCACGGCGGTCGCGTTGTCCTTGGCCTTGAGCGCCATCTTCCCGAGCTCGATGTGCGCCGCGAAGAACGCGAGGTCCTCCGCCATGGCGCGTCCGAACGCCGCCTTCGCCGAGTCGGCTTGCCCGAGTCGATCGTAGAGGATGCCGATGCGGTGTTCGACCGACGCCTTGGAATTGTAGAAGACGACTTGTTCCTTCTTGTCCGCGTCCTCCTTGCGCAACTCCTCGATCGCGACCTTGAGCTCATCGAGCGCCGGCTTATTGAGCGACTGGATCGCGAGCGCGGTCGCCTTCTCCATGCGGATGTAGGGCGACTTGAGCTTCTCATTGGAGATGTCGTACTCGAGGACCGCCTGCTCGAACCGTCCCTGGGCCGCGTACATGCGGGCACGGGCGAGCGGAGACATGGAGTTCACTTCGTCCGAGAACCAGGCGTTGATCTCGGTCTGGGACATCGAGCCGAAGTTGAGTCCGGCACCTTGACGCGCGTACGCGAGCAACGCGGAGCGGCCGTATCGCTCGAACAGGAACGGATCGATCTTGATCGCACGGAAGTACATCGAGTCCAGCATGCGGAGGTCTTTGTTCTCGCGCGCGCGACGCCCGCCCTCATAGTACATCTTGAGCAGGGCGGTCTGGCGCATGATCAACGCCATGCGGCGACCGTACAGTGCGTCGGGCGAGGACGGATCGAGTCGACCAGCCCAGTAGAAGGCCGCGGCGGCCGTCTCCGCCGACTCATCGATGCTACGTTGCCCCAGCGCGAGATACGCGGAGGCGTCGTTGGAGTCCGCGCCCGCGGGGAGCTTGGGCCGCTTAGCGACCTCTCCCATGCGCTGGGCTCCAGCAGGGACGGCGATCACACAGCCAACGAACAGGAACAACAGCACACGTACCGAACGCATCGTGACCTCGACGATGGGGGTGGGACCCGCTCCCGCGAACATCCCACGCCGACCAGCCTCCGTCAAGACACGGTTTGTGCCGCGCCGTCAGCGGTGCTGTGCCACCCGGTTCAGGGCAGCTCCCTACCCCTGATCTCTGCGGCCACCATCGCGCAAACCTCTGGCCCGCCGAATCGCCTTCTGTTGCGCGCCACCACGTCGTAGGCGGCATCACGGAGCTGTCGCGGAATCACGCCGCCGACCGTCGCAAGCAACGCCCAGGGGCCGCCGAGGTAGCGCGCGACGGCCAAGGCGGCATCGGAGCGCACGCGAACGCGCTCAGGGGCCGCATCGCCGTCCACCCAGACCAGCGAGTCGACACCCACCAATGACGGATGCCGCGCTTCGAGGGCCCGCGCGGTCACCCCCGAACGGGAAGCGAACCGCAGTGTCGCGCGTCGGTCACGCCGAAGGATGAACTGCACGCTCCGCGCGCAGAACGCGCAGTCGCCGTCAAAAAGGAGGAGGGGCGGCACGCGCGACGGAGTCAGTGAACTGGCCGGTGCGCAGGAACTGCACCGTGAGCGCGTGCACATCGTCGCGGCGCATGATGAACGAGTGGCCGCCCGGGACCTCCACGTGCGCACGGGCCTCGGGGAGCATCGTCTCCGGCACCTTCACCGTCCGGTCGTCACGCGCGGCGATCACGCCGATCTCGCCGACGCGCACCGGCGGCAACTTGCGCACGGTCGCGGCGGTGTCGGCTTGGAGTTCGCGCATCGGGCGGAGCAACCAGCCGAACCAGGGGTTGAACGTGTTCGCCGCATGCGCGCCTTGGTTGGGCGGGGCGAGCATGACCACACGACCCACGCGCTCCGGCAGTGTGTCCCGCGTGAGCACCCAGCGCACGATGATGTTGCCCAGGCTGTGCCCCACGAAGTGCACGCGCGTGTGCTGCGGCGTCATGCGCTCGTCGATCCGCCGCTGCAGCTTCGTCCCGATCTCGGCGATGGAGCAGCAGTAGCTCGAATAGCCGAACGGCATCACGTCGTAGCCGGCCTTCTCGAGTGCCTTGGTCATCGGCCGCATCGACCAGGTCGAGCGTCCGAGTCCATGCGCGACGACGACGAGCTCACGCTGCCCGGACTCCGGCCCAGGCAACGGGAGCGTCTGCGACGGTGACGGCGACTGCGCGCCCACGACACCGCTGAGCACGACCAGCGCCGCCGCGCTCCACGTGGCGAATCGGCGACGCATGCTCAGTGCGGCCATGACAGGAGCAGGTTCCAGGTGTCGCGCTCGAGTGCGACGCCTTCGGGGAAGTGCGCCACGAAGTCGGCCCGCAGGCGCGGCGCATGCGTGGTGAGGTAGCGCTCGAGAGAGCCACGGTCCGCGAACTCGTACCGCGTGCGGAACCGCCCGTCATCGGCCCGGAAGAAGTGCGCGCCGAGGAACAGGCCCGTGGCGAGCACATCGTCGATGTGCCGCTCGCGCATGTAGACCTCATAGCGGGTGCGCAGATCCTCGCGCACCGTGGCAGTGACCTCGTACGTGATCATGCGGTACTCGTGGAGGTGATCCCGAACCGGCCCGCGCAAGACAGGAACGCCCGGCGCGCGCCATCTTTCAGTGGTACCCGGCAGACCGTCACGCGGCCCTAGGGAAGGTCTCCCGACCCGCGCGCCGACGCCAGCCACACCCGAACCTTTCCCGACCTTCTGTGCACACTACGTTCGCGCCCCCATCCTCGGTGTCAGCGTCCGACGGCCTCGGTCTGTTCCTTCGGTCGTGGCCACGGCGCGGTGCAGCCCGCGGGACGGTGCTCCTCATCCACGGACTCGGCGAGCACATGGGGCGGTACGAACACGTGGCCGCGCACCTCAGCGCGGCCGGCTGGGACGTGGTCGCCTACGACCAGCGCGGGCACGGGACCAGCGGCGGCAAGCGTGGAGCGATCCCGAACGCCAATGCGCTGACCGACGATCTGGCGCGGGTGGTGGCCGCGGTGCGGGCGGCGATGTCTAGTGCGATGCCGCGACGCGAGGCCGCTGATGCAAGCAAGGGCGGCCGCGCGCCGCTCGTGATGCTCGGCCATTCGATGGGCGGTCAGGTCGCGGCGGCGTTCGTGCGCGCACACCCCGAAGCGGTCGACGCGCTCGTGCTCAGTTCGCCGGCTCTCGACACCTCGCTCAACGTACTGCAGCGCATTCAGCTGGCGGTCGGACTGGCCCTCGTGCCCGACGTCCCGATGGGCAATCAACTCGATGCGACGAAGATCTCGCACGACCCGGCGGTCGTGCGCGCGTATCTCGACGACCCGCTCGTGCACGACCGCATCACCGCGCGCCTCGCGAAGGCGATCCTCGACGGTGGTGCGGCCGTGAGAGCAGCGGCGGCGCAGTGGCGTGTCCCCACATTGTTGTTGTGGGCCGGCGATGACCATCTGGTCTCGCCCAGCGGGAGCGCGGCGTTCGCCGCAGCCGCGCCCCCGTCCGTCGTGCGCGCCCAGCGCTTCGACGGACTCTATCACGAGATCTTCAACGAGCGCGACGCGACGCCGGTGTTCGCGGCACTCGACGCATGGCTCGACCGCTTCCCGGCGCCGACCTGACCCGCCCTACGGGCTGACCTTCACCTCGCGCGTGGCTTCACCGCCGCGTGTGCTCAAGGCATTAAGCGTGAACGTCGCTTCCTGCCCGGCGCGCACCTGCACGCGTACCGTGATCACCCGACTCTCGAATCCCTTCAGGAAGAACTCCGGTGCACGACCGATCACGCGCGCGCCGCCCGACCCTCGGGTGGTGAGAGCATCCGGGCGCACGATCTTCACGCGCTTCGCCTGCTCAAGCGCCGTAGGGATGCGACCGCTGTTGCGCACGGTGACCTTGAGTTCGTGCGTCGCCGAATCGGCGGAGGCTTTCACCTTCGCGACCGCGACGTCGACGATCTCGATGCGCGGCAGATCCATCGCCATCGCGAGATTGAACAGCGCCTGATTCTTCGCCCACTTCTCGAGCGCCTCCGGCGGACCGTTCTGCGACCAGAACTTGGGGTTCGCGCCACCGACCTCGACTTCACCGAGGTCCGGATGCTGCACCTTGGTCCACATCTGGTAGCCGGCGCCGCCGAAGTTCTCGTCGTTGTAGCGCAGCACTTCGTACTGGTCCCAGCGCCCGTCACCGTTGTAGTCGCGCTCTCGGCCGCCGTTCCAGAGTTCGTCGCCGTACCAGATCTGGCCCATCTGGAAGTAGCCGAAGTCCGGTCCGTGACCGAACAGCGCTTCGGGCTCACCTTGTCCCGGCGGTGCGAAGCGCGTCGCATACGTGCGATACACATCGCCGGCCCAGGGGTAGTTGGTCTTGGACAGACCGACCGAGTCGTAGTACTGCAGCAGCTTCAGGTCGGAGGGGAACACACACTCCTTCTCGTCGCAGCTGCTCGGGCCGCGCAGGTGCATCGGGACCTGCGTGTCCATGGAGTTGGTGACGCTGATGTTCGGGTGCGTGAGCTGCCACAGATACACCGCGCGGGTCTCGGGCTCGGAGAGCGGGTATTCGCCGGCGCCGAACTGCGTGGTGCCGCGGCCGGTGGCCTCGGTCATCGGGCGCCAGTTATACGGATAGTTGCGGTGCAGGTCGAGTCCGCCGACGCCGTCCTCGTTGTAGCGACCGTCCTTGTCGTTGTCGACGCCCTCGGGATACATCATGTAGTCGCCGCGTCCGGCACCGACCGCGCGCATCAGGCGGCCCTTGGGGTCGAGCGAATCGATGACGAACGTGCCCTTCCCCGCCCCGACGTACTTCCGCATCTGGCGCACGTGCCCATCGCCGTCGAGGTCCTCACCGGCATCCTCGTCGAGCAAGCCGTCGCCATCGTTGTCCACCGGACGCACCGACGAACGATTGGCTTGCGCGGTGAGCTTGTACATGTCCGCGCCGTCGGGATTGTTGTTGGGGCGCAGGTAGATCGCCTTCTCGTCGAGCAGCTTGGTGATGTCGGCGTCCTTGCCGTAGTTCTCGATGAGATGCCACGCGAGCCAGAGGATGCTCTCGCTCGAGGTGATCTCGCCCGAGTGACGTCCACCCTCGAAGAACGCCGCCGGCTTGTCGGTGTCCTTGCCGGTCTTTTTGTTGGTGAGCGTCAACTGCCAGATGGCCTGCCCGCCGAACGACGTGCCGACCTGATACAGCTCGACGATCTCCGGCCGCTCTTTCGCCCACCGCTCCATCCAGTAGTTGAGCTCCGCCGTCGTGTGGTAGTGCTGGAAGTCCATCACGCCCCACTGCTTGGGCTGCATCTCCTTGTAGTTCGCGAGCGGGAACATCGAGTTCCCGTCACGCGCACCGGGGATGGTCAGCACGCGGCGCACGGTATCGCGCGGCGGCTGCAGCCCGCCGAATCCTTGGGCCGCGATCGCATCGACGGGAAGCGTACCCACGGCAAGCGCGAACGCCAGCGGGAGGAGATGCGAGGACAACGTCACGTGGCGCATGCGATCACTCACTTGGAAGGGGTCTTGGGCGCAAGACGGGCGGCGAGCCAGCCCATCATCGGGATTCCGAATACCGCGGCACCGATCATCCACGTCGGATGTTGGATGCGAACCACGTTGGTCATCGTCGCCGCGAAGAAGATGCCGGCGACGATCCAGGCGTAGTAGTCCGGCCGCGACGGTGCGACGCGCGCCGCGACGGACCCGCCGGCCAACGTCGCGCCGAGCCAGCCGGCGAGCATCACCAGCCAGGCGTTCGCCGGCATGGTCGCGATGTGCGCCTGCACCTGCGCCGGGTCCATGTAGTCGAAGCCCGGCGGCGCCGGATGCATGCGACCGGCGACGAGATCGGTGATGCTGACGAGTGTGACCGCGATCAGCATGCCCGTCATGACAGCGAGGAACGCGCGCAATGCAGAGGACTCCGCGAGGGGGGACGTGCCGAGTCTTCCAACCTACCGCGGCGGTCGGTTCAGGGCGAGGGTCGCGTGGGACGCAGTGCGCGCAGGAGCGTGCCGAGCGCCTGTCTGAACGTGGGACGGTCGAGCCGCGCGCGGTAGCTCGCGTTCTGGTCGAGGAGGAACTGCAACTTCGCCTCGAAGCCCTCGGGGTGGATGAGGTCGAACGGCGGCGGCACCGCCGGAACGGCCGAGAGCGCGCGATGCGCCGCGGTGTCACGCTTGGCGTAGACCACCACGTTCTGTCGGTACCACCACGACACGCGTGCATCCTCCCACACCCGCGCGCGCACCACGTCGCAAGCATCGAAGCCCTGCGCCGCGAAGCGCGCGGCCCAGCGCGATGCGCGTTGTTCGTTCACGTGCTCCGTGCCGCCCTGGAGCGGCGCCGCCGCGCTGAACACCACGGCATCGGCCGCTACACAGCACGACGCCACGAAGCCGTCCGCGCGCGCCAGCGGCAAGTGCTCGGCCACCTCGACGGAGATGCAGAGATCGTGACGTGCCGGTCGCGCGAACTCGGCGGCGAGGTCAGTGGGGTGGAACGTGATCCGTCGGTCCCGCAGCTTGTCGCGCTCCACCCACGCACCGTCCAGGCCAGTGAGCGTCGTCGCGCCCAAGGCGCCGGCCGCCGCAAGCCACGCCCCTTGCCCGCAGCCGATATCGATCACGCTGGCGGGGGTGAGCGCGTCGAAGACGATCGGCAGGATCACCGCCGCCGCGCGCGCGGAGTCGTCCACCTGATCGGCGTAGAACCCGGCGTCGTAGCGTTCGGTGCGCGGCGTGGTCATGGGGACAATCTCTCGCCGAGGCGGCCCAATGGCGAGGGCCGACGGTCTGGGGCATCTTGATGCGCTGGAGATGTCACTCACAGAGGAACCGACCGTGGACGCAGGAAAGCCCGCCGCGCGCGCCAGCACCGCCACCGAAGCCGAGAAGCTCGCCTCGCAGATCCTGAAGCTCGGTCCCGCGGAGGCCGCCGACGCGCTCGAGGACCACGCCGATGCGGTCGTGGTCGAGGCGCTGCAGCGCATCAACCCGGCGGTGGCGAGCGACATCATCCCCGAGATGGAGCCCGAGCGGCGCTCCTCGCTGTTCGCGTCGGCGCCGCACGCGGTGACGCAGCAGTGGTCGCTCAACCTCACGTTCGATGACGAGAGCATCGGGCGACTGATGGAGACCACGCCTGCGACGTTCCGCCCGCACGAGACGGTGCGCGAAGCCACGCAGCGTGTGCGGGAGTTCACCAAACGCGCGTTGCTCACCTACCTCTACGTCGTGGACGATGCCGGCCGCTTGATCGGCGTCGCCACCATGCGTGATCTGGTGATCGCCGAGGATGAGGACGCACGGCTCGACTCGCTGATGCTCCGCGACGTCTTCTCCCTCGCGCCCACGCTCAAGCTCGATGAAGCGATGAAGCTCGTCGTGCACCGGCACTATCCGGTGTATCCGGTCTGCACCACGGATGGGCGGCTCATCGGGCAGGTGCGCGGCTCGGCGATGTTCGAGGAGCAGGCGTTCGAGATCTCCGCGCAACCGGGCCGCATGGTCGGTGTCGCGGAAGAGGAACGTCTGCTCACCCCGTGGGGCCGGAGCCTGCGGTTCCGGCATCCGTGGCTGCAGCTCAACCTGCTCACCGCGTTCATCGCGGCGGCGGTGGTGGGTGTGTTCCAGGCGACGCTGGACCAGATGGTGATCCTCGCGCTCTTTCTGCCGGTGCTTGCGGGCCAGTCGGGCAACACGGGATGTCAGGCGCTCGCCGTGACGTTGCGCGGCCTCACGCTCGGCGAGCTACGGCCCGGCATGGAGCGAGCGCTCGTCGCGAAGGAGGCATTGCTCGGCCTCATGAACGGCATGTTCGTTGGAGTCACGGCCGGCATCGGCATGTACGTCGTCGCACGCGCGCAGGGCAACCCGGCGCCGATGGCCCTCGCCGGCATCGTCGCACTCGCGATGACCGGCAGCTGTGTGGTGAGTGGCATCTCGGGAGCGCTCATCCCGCTCACGCTGCGGCGTGTGGGCGCGGACCCGGCGACGGCGTCGAGCATCTTCCTCACGACGGCGACGGACGTCGCCAGCATGGGACTCTTTCTCGGACTGGCGACGCTGCTACTGACCTGAGCCTTTGCGCAGGTCGAGCCGCAGCTTGATGGCCTTGGCCTGCGAATCGTTGGCCGTCGAAAGCGCGACGAAGCGCTCGTAGTGCGCGAACGCCTCATCCATCTTCCCCTGCTTCTCGCGAGCCCGACCCAGGTACAGATGCGGGAGGGCCCAGTACGGCTCCAACGTCGTGGCGCGCTGGAGTTGCTCCACCGCGCCTTCATACCGCTGCAGGTCGATCAACACCTGCCCGTACTGCTGCCGCAGCACGCCGTCGTTGGGCGCGAGCTCCACGGCAAGCGCGTACTCACCAGCCGCCTGCGTGGGATTGCGCTGGGCCCGTGAGAGCGCCGCCAACCCGGCATTGCCGTACGCGAACGCCGCGTCCTCCAGCTGCGCCTCCTGGAACGCCGTGCGCGCCTCGACGTAGTTGCGCTGCTGTGTGAGGATCATGCCGATCATGTAGAGCAGGAAGTGCTTGGAGCGGTAGAGCACCACCGTCTCTTTGGCGTCCTGCGCACGCAACGCTTCGACGAGCGCGCGCAGGTCAGCGAGCGCCAGCGGCAGTTGGTTCGCGGCGACGTATGCCAGCGCACGGTCGTAGCGGCGCCAGAGTGCCTTCTCCCCCTCGCGATTGATGGTCGCGGAATGCAGGTCGATCGCCTTGGGGAACTCGCCGTTGGAGTACGCGATCCACGCACGCGTGTCGCGGCTGTCGGAGAAGTTGCCCGGCATGCGGTCGAAGATCAGGATCTCCAGTCCACGATGCACGAACGGGTTGCGCATCAGGGCCAGCGTCCGGAGCGAATCGGCCGCGAGCACGTCGGGGCGCCGCAGGATCGTCGGCTCGCTGCGGAAGTACGCGATCGCATCCTCCTGCTTCGCGAGCACGAAGAACGCGGCGTAGCGCGCGAACGGCGGTTCGGCGCGGGTCGGGTCGAAGCGTGTCGCCCAGTAGAACGCGTCCGCCGCCGCGCTCGGCTGCGACTTCATGAGCTTCACGCCGAGGTCGAAGTACGGTTCCCACGACTTGGGATCGCTGCCGTTGGGCACCGCGGGACGCAACGGTTCGGCACCGATATTGCCCTGCGCCGGCAGCGACGGGACGATGCTGAGGATCGACGCGAGGACCAGCACGGCGGCAGTTCTCATCTGCGGATCGCGCGCACCCTGAGGATGCGCCCCCTCGGATTGTCGGTGAGCAAGTACACGAACCCGTCCGGCCCTTCGACCACATCACGGATCCGCTCGCGCAGTTCGCCGAGGTAGCGCTCCTCGAGCACCACGCGTCCTTCGCGAAGTTCGAGGCGGACCAGCGCGCCCGCAAGGGAGCCGATCAAGAGGCTGCCCTTCCAGCCCGGGATCGAGTCGCCGGTATAGAACGTCATCCCCGACGGCGCGATGACCGGGTCCCAGTAGTAGACGGGCTGCTCCATCCCCTCGCGCGCGACGCCATCGCCGATGCGTGCGCCGGAATAGTCGCGCCCGTAGGTGATCTCCGGCCAGCCGTAGTTCTTGCCGGCCTCGGGGTGATTGAGTTCATCACCACCACGTGCGCCGTGCTCGACGGTCCAGAGCTGACCGGTCTCCGGGTGGATGGTCGCCGCCTGACCGTTGCGATGTCCGTACGACCAGATCTCCGGCTGCGCGTTCCCGCGCCCGATGAACGGATTGTCGGCCGGTGAGCGCCCTTCACGATCGATGCGCACGAACTTGCCCATGCCCTGGGTGAGATCCTGCGCACGGTCACGGTAGTTCATGCGGTCGCCCTGTGTGACGAAGAGCGTGCCGTCCTTCATCCACACGAGACGTGAGCCGTAGTGTCCCCCACCCTTCACCTTCGGACGCTGACGGTAGATCACGCGCGCGTGTTCGAAGGTCGAGTCCGTAAGTACTCCGCGCATCACGGCGGTGCCGGCGAGCCCCCCTTCCGGTTCGGCGTACGAGAGGAAGACCTCGCGCGTACGCTCGAAATCCGGCGCGATCGCCACATCGAGCAGGCCACCTTGCCCCTCCGCGTAGATGGGCAACAGTCCGCTCAACGGGCGCGAGAGCACACCGTCCGGTGAGACGATCCGCAGGCGGCCGGGGCGCTCCGTCACCAGCATGCGCCCGTCCGGCAGGAACGCGAGGCCCCACGGATGTTCGAGCCCTTCGGCGACGGTCTCCACACGGACGACATCCTCGCGCGGCTTGGGCTGCGGCGAGGCATCCGCGCCACCCGACGGGAGCGGATCGCCCACCCGAGCGCAGGCAGCGAAACTCAGCAGCACAGTCGCGAAGAGGGTGACGACGATCAGTGTGCGGTGGACTGGAGTACGGTGTTCCATAGGCTCCCAGCTAGTCTATCGGGCGCACTCCGCGACGCCAGTGCTTGCTGTCACAGGCTCACGCGGGATATCTCTTGCGCATGACCGACTCCGTCCTCCGTTCTCTTCGCGTGTTGTTCGGTGTACTCCTGCTCGCCGCGTGCGAGACTACCGCGGTACCCGATCGCATCCTCTACAACGGTCGCATCTGGACCGGCGACAGCACCCGCCGCGAAGTCACGGCCCTCGCGATCCGCGACGACCGCATCCTCGCGATCGGCGACGACGCGTATGTGCGTGGACTCGCCGGGGACTCCACCGTTCAAGAAGACCTGCAGGGCAAGCGCGTCGTGGCCGGCTTCCACGATGCACATTGGCACCTGCCGACTCGACGCACGGCGGATCTCGTCGGTGCGAAGGACCCTGTCGAGCTGATCGCCCGCCTCCAGGCGTTCGCGGCGACGATCCCCAGCGACGCCTGGATCACCGGTCGCGGCTGGACGCCGGACATGTTCCCCGGAAACACCGCGCACAAACGCTATCTCGACGCGGCGTTCCCCGATCGCCCGATGATCCTCACCGATCGCGACGGCCACCAGACGCTCTCGAACTCGCGCGCGCTGACTCTCGCGGGCGTAAGCGCGGAGACTCGCGAGCCCGCGGGCGGCGCGATCATCCGCGAGCGGGACGGGACACCCACGGGCCTGCTACAGGAGACGGCGAGCAGCCTCGTGCGTCGCATGCTCCCCGACCTGACCACCGACGATGTGTACGCCGCGCTGCGCTACGAGATGCATCGTGCCGCCGCGCGCGGACTCACGGCCCTGCAGATCGCGAATGCGCAAGGCGCCATCGAACAGGCTGCGGTGCTCCGTGCGCTACGAGACGACTCACTGCTCGTGCGGCTTCGGATCGCCGTGCCCTTCGACAAAGACGCCAGCGATTCCGCGCTACGCTCCTACGTCGCGCTGCGTGACGACCACACCGGCCCGCTGCTCCGCTACGGCATCGCGAAAGGCATGCTCGACGGCACCGTCGACGCCGGGACGGCCGCCATGCTCGCTCCGTTCGCGATCGGCGGCGGGACGGGACTCCCGCGCTTCACCGCCGAGGAGCTGCAGGCCACGCTCGCGCGATACGACTCGGCGGGACTCCAAGTGGAACTGCACGCGATCGGCGATGCGTCCATCCGCATGGTGCTCGATGCCGCGGAACGACTCACGAAGGAGCGCGGCGCACGCGACCGACGGATCCGGATCGAACATCTGGAAGTCCCCGATCCCGCGGATATCCCGCGCTTCAAGCCACATGGGGTGATCGCCAGCACGCAGGCGATCTTCGCCATCCCCGACGCGACCGCCCTCGAGAACTACGCGCCCATCCTCGGGCCCGAGCGGGCGATGCGGGCGATGCCGTTCAAGTCCCTCGATGATGCTGGAGCGATGCAGGCGTTCGGCAGCGACTATCCGGTGTTTCCGATGGATCCGTTGCTCGGCATCCATGTCGCCACCACGCGAACCACCGCCGCGGGCACGCCATCCGGTGGCTGGAACCCGGCCGAGCGGATCTCCGCTCAGGCGGCGATCCGTCACTATACGACGGGTGCAGCCTATGCGGCGTTCCGCGAGGCTGAGCTCGGGCGCCTGATGCCGGGGATGTACGCGGACTTCACCGTGCTGAGCGAAGACATCGTCGATGGCGCGGCGGATGTGTTCCTCCGCGCCAAGGTGTTGCTCACGGTGATGGGGGGACGCGATACCCATCGCGCCACGAGTGGATCCCCACCGTGATGAGATGCGAGGCCACGCCGGGGTTCTCGCCGGCGGTGCCCGCATTGGACACATGGTGGAACCGATACGCGACGGTGATGCCCGGTGAGTCGGTGGTCCCGATGCGCACACCGAGTTCGTAGGATGCCGTGAAGTTGAAGCGCGCCGACTGCGTCGTCGGCACACGCTCGGAGAACCAGAGCGCGCCACCGGTCACCGACGTGAACGGCGCGACGCGGCTGCGGGTCGCGAAGCGTCGCGTGACCACGATCGGTGATCCCCCGAAACCCGTCGGCGCGCCGGCGAGGAACACCGAACCGTATTCGCCTGTGTTGGGCGTGCGGGTGCAGACCTGCCGCGGCGGACACGGGAACCCTGTGCCGCGCAGACTGATGAGAGGTTTGGACATCTTCGCGAACGGCACGAGCTCGAATCCGTATTCCCAGTGCGCGGCACCGACAGCCGCCTCGCCGACGCGACGCGTCATGCGGATCGCGAACTGCCCATAGCTCATCGCGGGGGTCTCGCCGAGGATGCCGAGCTGTGGCGAGTTGCGGCCGAGTCCTCCCCAGAACTCGACACTGCGCGAGAGTGACGCCGGTGCATCGGCGTTGCTCTGCGACCGCAGCTCGCGCGCGGAAACGCTGACGAGGCACAGCAGCGCGAGGAGTGCACGGCGCAGCATGGCATGAGTCACGCCGTGTCGCACGGCGGGCCGGCGCGCGGATGGTACGTTCACACGCCGTCCGTGCGCGCCACCGGACGCGCCGTGATGTCGACGTCCTTCGTCTCGCGCAGGAAGATCGCACCGATCACGAAGGTCATCGCGGCGACGATGATCGGATACCACAGCCCGGCGTAGATGTCGCCCTTCGCCGCAACGATCGCGAACGCGGTGGTCGGCAGGAACCCGCCGAACCATCCGTTGCCCAGATGGTACGGCAACGACATCGAGGTGTACCGGATGCGCGTGGGGAACATCTCCACCAGCATCGCCGCGATCGGACCGTACACCAGTGTCACGTACAAGACGAGGATCCACAGGATGAGGATCACCATCGGCGTGTCGATCGCCGCCGTGTCGGCGGTGACGGGGTACGCCGCAGCGGTGAGCGCACCCGCGAGCGCCGCATCGAACACGGGCTTCTCGGCGGCGGCGTTCGGACCTGCCGCGTCGTACGAGACGATGCGCGTGTCACCCACGCGCACCTCGACTGTTGTGCCAGACGTGGCCGTTTCGTTGCGATACGGCACACCACGAGCGACCAGCGCGGCTTTCGCCACATCGCAGGGCGACGTGAACTTGCTCGTACCCACCGGATTGAACTGCACACTGCATGCGTCAGGATCGGCCGCCACGACCACCGGTGCGCGCAGTTGCGCCGACTCGAGTGCGGGATTCGCGTAGTGCGTCAACGCGCGGAACAGCGGGAAGTACGTGAGGGCCGCGAGTGCGCAGCCGAGCAGGATGATCGGCTTGCGACCGACGCGGTCCGACAGCATCCCGAACACCACGAAGAACGGCGTGCCGAGCAGCAGTGAGACCGCGACGAGGATGTTCGCGGTTTGATAGTCGACCTTGAGTGTCTGCGTGAGGAAGAACAGGGTGTAGAACTGCCCCGTGTACCACACCACCGCCTGACCCGCCGTGAGCCCGAACAGCGCGATGAGCACGATGCGCAGATTACCCCACTCGGCGAAGGACTCGCGGAGCGGTGCCTTGGAGCGTGTCCCCTCCGCCTTCATGGCCTTGAAGAGCGGCGATTCGTCGAGCGCCAACCGGATCCACACCGAGATCCCGAGCAGCAGCAGCGAGACCACGAACGGGATGCGCCAACCCCAGGCATCGAAGCGCTCGGTGCCGAGTCCGATGCGGCAGCCGAGGATCACGAGCAGCGAGAGGAACAGTCCCATCGTCGCCGTGGTCTGGATCCACGACGTGTAGGCGCCGCGCGAGCCCATGGGGGCGTGTTCGGCGACGTACGTGGCCGCACCACCGTATTCACCGCCGAGCGCGAGACCTTGGAGCAGTCGCAGCAGCACGAGGATGATCGGCGCCGCGATGCCGATGGTTGCGTACGAAGGCAGCACGCCGACGATGAAGGTCGACACACCCATGATCACGATGGTGACCAGGAACGTGTGCTTGCGCCCGACGAGATCACCGAGCCGCCCGAACACGAGCGCGCCGAACGGCCGTACCGCGAAGCCGGCCGCGAACGCCAACAGCGCGAAGATGAACGCCGCGGTAGGGTTCACCCCGGAGAAGAACTGCTTGCTGATGATCGGCGCGAGCGACCCGTATAAATAGAAGTCGTACCACTCGAACACCGTGCCGAGGGACGACGCGACGATAACGCGCCGGGCCTCGCGGGTGGTATCCGGGAGCATCGCCATCAGGGGTTCAACCAGTAGGACATCTTGAGCAGCAACGTGTTGTCCGGGTGGGCATTGAACAAACTGCGCAGATCGCGACTCGCCTCGAACGAGCCAGGGTGCTCGCCGTTGAAGCGGCCCTGTTGCCAGACGAGGAACATCACCGAACCGGGACGGTACTCCCAGCGCACGACGAGGTTCGAATTGAACTGCTTGCTGTTGAAGCCCGTGGGATCGCCGCTGCCGTACGGCGCGTAACGGTCCGCATACCGCGCCGCCCGCGGCGCGACCATCTCGCGCCAGTCGCGGAACGCGCCCGTTGCGATGAACGGCTGCGCATACAGTTGGACGGTGAGCACCGGGGTGAGCGTGACATTCGCCCGGGCGGTCACGGCCAAGATGGTCTGGCCAAGCGCGGCGAACGTGAAGTGCGCGGTGTCGGTGAGCGTGGATCCGAAGTTCGTCACCCACTGCGTGTCGTCGGCGCGTCGTTCGTACGAGGCCGAGATCTGCAACGCCGTGCGCGTGCCGATGCGGCTGAGTGCGCCGGCCGACACCTGTGCCGCCCAGCTACGTCCCTCGTCGCCGGTGGCGAGACGGAAGTCCATCTCGGGCACGAACGACTTGCGGACGTCACCCTCGGAGGTCACCGAGACCCGGTGGTACGGCGAGACGCGGAGCGCCGGGCCACCGCGCGCGCAGGACACACAGTGCTGTGCACCCAGTTGCGACGCGGCATAGGTGATGGAGGTGCTCCAGAAGTTCGCCAGCTCCGCCGCCGCGTGCGCCTGCAGGGTGAAGCCGGTGCCCAGACCGCCCGTAGTCCAGTGGTTCTCCGATGAGAACACGGCATTGGCGCGACGATACCACGCGGTCGGACGCAGCGAGACGAGGGACAGCTGATTCCGGATCTGCGCGTCATTGATCAGCGTCACCAAGCCGAGGTCGTTGAGCTCGGTGTTCGGCTCGGCGTAGCGCGTCATCGTCTCCCAGCGCACGCGACCGGAATACCGGCGGATGCTCATCGACGTCACGCCGCCCACGAGTGAGGTACGCGTGGGATCGTAGGGCTCGTCACTGTCCGGTCGCTGATGGAAATGCACACTCGACAGCTGTGTGCGAGCGATCGCTGCTTCGGAACCTCTCGCGATCGAGCGGCCGGAGTAGCCGGAGAACTCCCAGCGGTCGGCGAAACGGTGGTGGCCCTGCACCTACAGCGTGTAGGCATCGCGGCGGAGGAACGGCGCGGTCTGCGCATCGAGGTCGCGGGTGAGCGCAGTGATCATCGTACCGAGCTGCGAGCGCCCCTGTCGGAAATCCTGAACGAGTCGACCGACCAGCGTTCGGGTCCTCGGCTCGATCGTGCTGCCGTTCGCGCCTTCTTCGCGAGCGGACGATACGGCGACCAGACCGAACTGCGTGCCCGCACCGATGCGACCGGTCACCTTGGCGGCGGCATCGATCACGGTCGAGCGCGGATCGTTGGCGGCACTCCGCAGTTGCGGCGTGCGACCGACGCGGCGCGTGTAGAAGATGCCTTCACAAGGGCCGTTGCAACGGAAGAGGCTTCCGCCCTCCTGGAAGAACGGGCGCCGCTCATCGAAGCGCACCTCGAACGCGGACAGGTTGAGGATCGCCGGGTCGGCCTCGACCTGACCGAAGTCGGGGTTGATGGTCGCGTCGATGGTGATGTTGCTCGTGATGCCCGCTTTGAAGTCGAGGCCAGCACTCTGCAGCTGCGGATGTGCGTACCGGGCGGCTCGCTGCTCGGTGACGTTCTTCGTCACGACGTACGGCATGACCTCGAGACGTCGATTGCGCCCCAACCCGTTGAGTCCGGTGAGATCACCGAGTTGGGAGGCGAACGTCTGCATAGACGGCCGATACGTCGGCCAGGCATCGCGCTCGCCGTATCGCGCGATATCACGCCACACCCCGAATCCGAACGTGAGCTCGTCCTGCTGCGCGAAGCGCAACTGACTGAACGGGATGGCGTATTCGGCAGTCCAGCTCGCCGAGTCGACGTCGACGGCGACGTCCCACACGCCGTCCCACGTGTTGTCCTCTCGGTTGTCCGAGAACACCGTGGCGTCGCGCTTCACGCCAGCGGGATTCACCATGAACTGCAGGGCGTTGCGACGGTCGCGGAACCCGTCGATGACGACTTTCAACCACTCGGACGGTGTCCGCTCGTCTCGACGACTCAGCAGTGCGACGAGCGAGTCGGTGCGCGGGTCGAACGCCCGGATGAAGACGTACAGCGTGCGATCGTCGTACGCGACTTTGAACTCGGTGCGGAAGCGCGCCGGCTCGGCCTCGCCCGGCGTGAACTGCCTGAAGTCATCGGTCACCGGCGCCGCGCGCCACACCGGCTCATCGTCGCGACCGTCGAGTCGCATCTGGGTCTCGGTGCGCACCGCACGGGCGGCCGGCACGGACTGGTCTTGGCCACGACTCGAGCGCGGCAGCAATACCAGGACCGTGAGCAACGCGATGAAGGCGCGCACGGTCACCACCCCCGATGGATCGCCCAACGATCGACGACCTGGTGGCCCTGATGCACGAGGAACGCATCGAACTGGGCAGCCGTGAGACAGGAATGGTTCACCAGCACGCGCACCCGCGCACCGACCGGCAATCGATCGAGCAACGCCGAGTCCGCGACCGAGACGATCCCGTGCTCCTGCGACACCGAGCTCACGCGCAGGCCGAGGTCCGCGCCGTCGATGTCGAGCACGCGGCCATAGCCGGCGGCGGGATCCTGCTCCACAGCGCCGCGGTCCTTGCTCAGCGCGATCGCGCCGGCGTCGATGATCACACGTCCTCGCGCGCGGTCACGGTGGACCACGCTCGCGAGCACGGTGAGCACACAGTCGTCGAACGTGCACGAGCCGAGCGTCGCCTGCGTCGCATCGAAGAACGCGTAGTTACCCACGCGCACTTCGTGCACGCCGTCGAGATGGTCCACCTGCGTGATGGACGGGGTGGAACCAACGCTCACGATCGGCACGCTGATGCCCAGCGCGGCGAGGCGCGCGGCCGCCGCGCGCATCACCTCGCGCTCCTGAATGGCCACCGCGCGCAGCGCCTCGGCGCCGCGCACGTGGTAGCTGTGCCCGGCGTGCGTGAGCAGTCCGGCGAACCGCAACGATCCCTGCGCGCCGATCCGCTGCACCGTCTCGAGCAGCGCCGGCCCCTCGGGGTCGACGCCGCAACGATGATACCCGCAGTCGACTTTCACGAAGACGTCCAGCGCGACACGCGCACGAGCTGCCGCCGCACTGAGCGGCTCAGGGATGCTCACGTCATCGGTGATGACCGCCATGCGCACACCACTCGCAGCGAGGGCGACGACGGCCGCGAACTTCCCCGGCTCTATGGGCACGGCGTAGGTGATATCGCCGAAGCCTGCGGCGGCGAACACACTCGCCTCGGCGAGCGTGGAGACCGTGATGCCGCCGAACTGCCCGGCGATCTGTCGGCGACCCACCTCGATGCACTTGTGCGTCTTGATGTGCGGCCGAAGCCGCGCGCCGAGTGACTTCACCCGGTCGCCGATCCGCGCGATGTTGCGCGTGAGGCGCGGCTCGTCGAGCAGCAGCGCCGGTGTCGGAAGTGCCGCGAACGCCGTCAGGCGCGCACCGCCGCGATGCAATCGATCTCCACCAGGCATCCCGGCTTGAGATCGCGCGTGGGGATGACGGCCCGTGCCGGCTTCGCACTGCCCATCACGTCGATGTACGCCGCGTTGAACTCGCCCCAGAGCGCGATGTCGGGCACGTACACCTGCATCTTGAGCACGTGGGCGAAGTCGCTGCCCGCCGCCTCGAGGATGGCGCGGACGTTCGCGAGCGCGCGTCGCGCCTGCGCGGCCATATCGCCTTCGATCATCTTGCCCGTGGCGGGGTCGATCGGCAGTTGGCCGGCGACGTACACCACGCCTTGGTGGACGGTCGCCTGCGAGTAGTGCCCCGCCGGTGTGGGCGCGTTGGGCGTGCTGATCTGCGTGATGTCCATCGGGGGCTCGGAGTCAGTCGCGGTGTGAGGTCAGACGTCGAGATACGGCGACGGACCACCGTCATCCGGTCCGAACAGCTCGCGACTCGATTTGCGACGCGGGCCACGGTGCGAGCGCGGCGGCGGGATCGCCGGCCATTCATCGGGCGGGATGAGGTCCTTCACCATCTCGACCAACTGATGACTGAGGTGTTGCCCGTACTTGAACAGCGCGATGACACGGTTGCGATTGCCGAACAGGAACGCCAGCAGCGGTGTGTCGGCCTTGGCGGCGTTGCACGCGCGACAGCAGAGCACGAGGTTGTCGCGACGGTCGTAGGCCGTCTGCCCACGCCGCGGCGTGACGTGGTCGAGCGTGATCGTCCGTTCGGGGACCTCACGCTCGCAGTACGCGCACACCGAACCGTGGCGCTCGAGCAGCCATCGGCGGGTCTCGACGTAGGCTGCACGGCCGGTGGGGACGGAGGTGAGCGTCACCTGTCCCTTCGACGGTCCGCCGCGTCCCTTCCTGCTCCGCGCGGCGCCGCCGCGTCTGGACCGGGACGCCATCTATATAGTGGTCTGCAAGGATACCATTGGCACGGAAGATAGCCCCGCCCCGCTGGCCCGCACAGGGCGACCCTGATCGGCACTCGGACCGGGCGATTTGCTTGATATTTGAAGCAATCAGTCGTAACCTTGCGCGTCCCCTCTCCCGAGGTCGCGCGTGCGCGTGCTGGTCGTCGGTGGTGGTCCGGGCGGGCTCTATGCCGCGCTCCTGCTCAAACGCCGCCACCCCGCGGCCGAGATCGTCGTCGAGGAGCGCAACAAGCCCGATGATACCTTCGGCTGGGGCGTCGTCCTCTCCGACCAGACGGTCACCAACCTCCGCAACGCCGATCCCACCAGCGGACGCGAGATCGCTGACGCTCTGCATCACTGGGACGACATCGCGATCCACTTCCGCGGCCAGACCATCCGCTCGTCCGGCCACGGATTCTCCGGCATCGGCCGCAAGCAGATGCTGCGGCTGCTGCAGGAGCGCTGTCGTGCACTCGGTGTCATGCTCCGATTCGAGACCGACGATCCCACACCGCTCGAACAGCGCGTGGTGGACGAACGCTGGGACCTCGTCATCGCGTCCGACGGCATCAACAGCCGCATCCGTGAGCGCTACGCCGCGACGTTCAAGCCCGACATCGATCTCCGCCACTGCCGCTACACCTGGCTCGGCGCGCCGCGCGAGTTCGAAGCGTTCACGTTCGCGTTCAAGGAGACGGCACACGGCTGGTTCCAGGCGCACGCGTATCAGTTCGCGACCGGGCTGAGCACGTTCATCGTCGAAGCGCCCGATACGGTGTGGAAGGCAGCCGGGCTCGATGCGCTCGATGGCTCGGCGTCCATCGCGTTCTGTGAGTCGCTGTTCGCCGACACGCTCGGCGGGGCCAAGCTCATGAGCAACGCCGCGCATCTGCGCGGCTCGGCGCAGTGGATCCGCTTCCCGCGCGTCACCTGCGAGTCGTGGGTGCACTGGCTCACCGACGGCGTGCGGCGCGTGCCGGTGGTGTTGCTTGGCGATGCGGCGCATACCGCGCACTTCTCCATCGGCTCGGGGAGCAAGCTGGCGCTCGAGGATGCCATCGCGCTCGACGTGCAGCTGGCGCCGTTGGCTCGACGCGACGGATTTGACGCGACTGGCCTGCCGACGGCGCTCGCGCAGTATCAGGCCGAGCGTTCCGTGGAAGTGCTCAAGCTGCAGAACGCGGCGCGCAACTCCACCGAGTGGTTCGAGCACGTGGACCGTTACGCCTCGCTCGCGCCGGAGCAGTTCGCGTACTCGTTGCTGACGCGCTCGCAGCGCATCTCGCACGAGAACCTGCGCCAGCGCGACGCCGAGTATGTCGCGGCGTTCGAGCGCTGGTTCGCGCAGCAGGCGATGCGGGACGTGCCCGCCGCCACGACCGATGCGCCGAGCAGGAAGACATCGGCCGATGCGCCGAGCAGGAAGGCATCGGCCGACGCGCCGGTGCTCCCGCCGCTACTGACGCCCTACCGCGTCCGTGGCGTCACGCTGCCCAACCGCGTGGTCGTCTCGCCAATGGCGCAGTACTCGGCGCACGAGGACGGTCGGCCGAGCGACTGGCACTTGGTGCATCTGGGCTCGCGCGCGACCGGCGGTGCGGGCCTGGTGATGACCGAGATGACCTGCGTCGCGGCGGACGCGCGCATCACGCCGTGGTGCCCGGGGCTGTGGAACACCGAGCAGCGCGACGCGTGGAAGCGCATCGTCGATTTTGCGCACACGCACGGCAGCGCGCGCATGGGCCTGCAGCTCGGGCACGCCGGCGCCAAGGGTGCGACGAAGAAGATGTGGGAGGGTATCGACCAGCCGCTGCCGGACGGCGGGTGGCCGCTCATAGCGCCCTCGGAGGCGCAGTATCTGCGAGGCGTGTCGCAGACCGCGCGCTCGATGACGCGTGCGGACATGGACCGCGTGCGCGAGGAGTTCGTCGTCGCCACACGACTCGGCGCTGAGGCCGGCTTCGATTGGCTCGAGCTGCATGCGGCGCACGGCTACCTGCTCTCAGCGTTCCTCTCGCCGCTGACCAATCACCGCACGGACGCGTACGGTGGCTCGCTCGACGCGCGTGCCGCATTCCCGCTCGAAGTGTTCCGCGCCATGCGCGCGGTCTGGCCGGCCGACAAACCAATGTCAGTACGCATCTCCGCGCACGATTGGGTCCCAGGCGGCAACACCGGCGACGACGCCGTCGCGATCGCCCGGCTGTTCAAGGACGCCGGTGCCGATGTCATCGACGTCTCGGCGGGACAGGTGGTGAAGGAGGAGCGTCCGGTGTTCGGCAGGATGTGGCAGACGCCTTTCGCCGACCGTGTGCGTCAGGAGGCCGGCATCGCGACGATCGCCGTAGGTGCGATCTCCGATGCGGATCAAGCGAATGGCATCATCGCGTCGGGACGCGCGGATCTCGTCGCGGTGGGGCGTCCGCATCTGATCAATCCGGCATGGACGCTGAGCGAAGCCTCGCGGTTGGGCTTCGCTGGCACGGCGGCGTGGTGGCCACCGCAGTATCGCGCGGCGAAGGTGCAGCTGGACCGTCTCAATGAACGCGAACGGGCCGCGAGCGCGGCGGCGAACGCGGCACCACCCAAGGGAGAACTCACGTGAGCGCGCTGCAGGGACATCACGCTTTCGTCACCGGAGCCAACCGCGGCATCGGTGCGGCCATCGTGCGACGGCTGGCTGCTGCCGGCGCGGACGTCACACTCTGTGTGCGCTCCGCGGCGAGTGCGGACGCGGTGGTCGCCGACGTTCGCGCGATGGGCCGCCGCGCGCAGGTGGTGCTCGCTGACGTCACCGACCGCGAGGCACTCACGCGCGCCTGTGCGGATGCGGCGCGCGCACTTGGACCCGTCACGATCCTCGTGAACAACGCGGGCATCGTCGAGACCGTGCCCTTCCTCAAGAGCGACGCTGGCGTATTCGACCGCATGATCGCGGTGCACCTCACCGCGCCGGTGATCGCGACGCAGGCTGTGCTCCCGTCGATGCTCGAACGCGGCGGCGGACATGTGGTGAACGTCGCCAGCATCGCCGGACTCGCGGGCACGGCGTATGTGGCCGCGTACGTCTCGGCAAAACATGCGATGGTCGGTCTCACCCGCGCACTCGCCGCCGAGTTCGGGCACAAGGGCGTGCGCGTGAATGCGGTGTGTCCTGGCTACACCGATACCGATCTCGTGGGCGATTCGGTCGGCAAGATCATCGCCAAGACCGGACGGTCGCGTGAAGACGCGATGGCGATGATCCTCAAGGATGCCGGCCAGAAGCGTCTCGTGACGGTCGACGAGGTCGCTGACGCGGTGCTCGCGTTTGTGATGCCGGGATCGACCGCCAACGGTGCCGCCGTGCCGCTCATGGGTGACGACGCGTGATACTGCAGGCTAACGATCCCGAGACGCGGCTCGACGGCGAGGACCACGAGTCCCTGCGCCTCTGGCTGCGGCTCTTCACCTGCACCACGTTGGTGGAGCGGGAGATCGACGGCATGCTCAAGCGGGACTTCGGTTCGTCGCTCGCCCGC
This sequence comes from Gemmatimonadaceae bacterium, assembly GCA_020853635.1. GTDB lineage: Bacteria > Gemmatimonadota > Gemmatimonadetes > Gemmatimonadales > Gemmatimonadaceae > Pseudogemmatithrix. The sequence continues at coordinate 3,210 of JADYYN010000251.1, read as the reverse complement.
TTCGACCTGTTGGCGCAACTCCATAGGGCCCCGGACGGTCTGCGCATGACCGCACTCTCCGAACGGACGCTCACCACCAACGGCAACGTGACCTGGCTGGTCGCCGCGCTGCAGCGTGAGGGTCGCGTCTCACGCCGCGTGGCGAGCGACGACCGTCGCGCGGCCGTGGTGCGCCTCACCGCGACCGGGCGGCGCCATTTCACCGCGATGGCCCGTGCACACGAAGCACTCATCGAACAGCTGCTCGCTGCCCTCTCCCCGACTGACCGTCAGACCATGCACACCCTGCTCGGCACCGTGAAGCAGGGACTCCGCCACGCTTCTGCGAGGACCACGCCGTGACGTCGCACTCGACTAACCCTCCGTCGCACTCATCCGACGCCATGTCCGCCATGCGTCACGTCATCGCCACGCGCAAGACGACCCACTTCAAGTGGCACACCGTCGCGGACGGCCGCGTGGGCGTGATTACGCTCGCGCGCCCCGAGCGCAAGAACCCGTTGACGTTCGAGTCATACGCCGAGCTGCGCGATCTCTTCCGCGACCTGGTGTACGCGAGTGATGTGCGCGCGATCGTGCTCACCGGCGAGGGCGGCAACTTCTGCTCGGGCGGCGATGTGTTCGAGATCATCGAACCACTCACGCGCATGGCAGTGCCCGAACTGCTCGCCTTCACGCGCATGACCGGCGACTTGGTGAAAGCGATGCGGGCGTGCCCGCAACCGATCATCGCGGCGGTGGACGGCATCGCGGCGGGCGCGGGTGCGATCCTCGCGATGGCGTCCGATCTGCGGTTCGCCACGCCGCGCACAAGGACGGCGTTCCTGTTCACGCGCGTGGGCCTCGCCGGCTGTGACATGGGCGCCTGTGCGATGCTCCCGCGGATCATCGGTCAGGGCCGCGCCGCCGAGCTGTTGTACACTGGGCGCATGATGGATGCCTCGGAGGGCGAACGCTGGGGCTTCTACAACAGCCTCGTGGTGCCCGAGATCCTGCTCGAGGAAGCCACGAAGACCGCGACCATGCTCGCCAACGGGCCGTCGTTCGCGCACGCGATGACCAAGACCATGCTGCAGCAGGAATGGAGCGTGTCGGTGGATCAGGCGATCGAGATGGAGGCGCAGGCGCAGGCACTGTGCATGGGGACCAAGGATTTCCGTCGCGCGTTCGAGGCGTTCGCCGCCAAGACCACGCCCGCGTTCGAAGGGAACTGAGCGATGACGGCGCATCTCGCGTGGCCGTTCTTCGATGAGGTGCATCGCGCGTTAGGGCGCGACGTGTCGGCGTGGCTGGGCACGCCAGCGGCCAAGGGGCTCAGCCACGCGACGCCTGTGCCCGGCACGTCTGCGGCAGCGCTCGACACCGACGCGTTGTGCCGCGCGTGGGTGCGCGCGTTGGGCGCTGCAGGATGGCTTGGCTACACCGTCCCCCGTTCGCACGGCGGTGCACTCGAGCAACTCGACTCCCGCGCGCTCTGCGTGCTGCGTGAAGTACTCGCCGCGCACGATGGTCTCGCCGACTTCGCGTTCGCCATGCAAGGGCTCGGCTCCGGTGCGATCACACTCGGAGGCAGCGAGGCGCTCAAGGCCGCGTGGCTCCCGCGCGTCGCCGGCGGTGAAGCCATCGCCGCCTTCGCGCTCTCCGAGCCGGGCGCCGGCTCCGACGCGGGTGCGATGTCCACGCGCGCGACCCGCGCTGGCGACGGGTGGCGACTCGATGGCGAGAAGACGTGGATCTCCAATGGCGGGATCGCCGACTGCTATTGCGTGTTCGCGCGCAGCGATGCGGCGAGTGTCGGCGGTAAGGGCATCACCGCCTTCCTGGTACCGGCGGACACCGCGGGGCTCCTGATCAGCGAGCGGATCGACGTGATCGCACCGCATCCTCTCGCGACGCTGCGGTTCGACGGTTGCGTGGTGCCGGACGCGCACCGACTCGGGGAAGTCGGCGCCGGCTTCGCACTGGCCATGCGCACGCTCGACATCTTCCGCACCTCGGTCGCCGCCGCTGCAGTGGGCTTCGCCCGCGCCGCACTCGACTCCACGCTCGCACACGCACATGGGCGCGCGATGTTCGGGGCCACGCTCGGCAGTCAGCCGCTCGCGCAGGCGATCATCGGCGACATGGCCACTGATGTCGACGCGGCCGCACTCATGACGTATCGCGCCGCCTGGCAGCGCGACACGCAGCCCGGTCGCACCACCGCCGTGGCAGCGATGGCCAAACTCACGGCGACCGAACTCGCGCAGCAGGTGATCGATCGCGCCGTGCAGCTGCACGGCGGCAAAGGCGTACGGGTCGGCGAGAAGGTGGAGCAGTTGTACCGGGACATCCGTGCGTTGCGCATCTACGAAGGCGCGACCGAGGTGCAGCGCCTGCTCGTCGGTCGCGAGATGTTGAAGGCGTCGGCCCCTGCCCCGTCCACTGGAGGGTGAGTCGCATGAGACCCATGCATGAGAGCGCGCACGTCGATGGCTGGCCGCGGGTACAGCTCCCGCCGCACACCGAATGGCCCGTCCTCTTGCTGGACGGTCCGTACGACTACCCACCGCAGCTCAACTGCGCGGTTCGCCTGCTCGATGACGCCGTGCGCGAAGGACACGGGGCTCGCGTGGCGCTCATCACACCCGACGGTGCCGGTGGATGGGTCGACACCACCTACGCCGAGCTGGCCGGGAAGGTCGATGCGCTCGCGCATGTGCTCGTGCATGATCTCGGACTCGTGCCGGGCAATCGCGTGCTGCTCCGTGGCTTCAACGGCCGGTGGATGGCCATCGCCTGGCTCGCGACGGTGAAAGCGGGCATGGTCGCGGTCACCACCATGCCGTTGCTACGCGCGAAGGAGCTGCGCGTGATCATCGACACCGCGCAGTGTATCGCCGCACTCTGCGACGCGCGCCTCGCCTCGGAGCTCGAGACGGCAGCGGCTTCGCACTCGCGCCTGCGCGTGCTGCGGTACTGGGGCGGGACGAGTGGCGAGACGCTGGAGGATCTCATGGCGGCGCCGCGCGGCGCGTTCGAGGCCTGCCCCACTGCCAGCGACGACGTCTGTCTCATCGCATTCACGTCCGGAACCACCGGCGTGCCCAAAGGCTGCATGCACTTCCATCGCGATGTGATGGCGATGTGTGATGGGTTCTCGCGCCAGGTGCTCAAGCTCAACTCCGGCGACCGCTGTATCGGCACGCCACCGCTCGCATTCACGTTCGG
>JADYYN010000250.1 GCA_020853635.1 Gemmatimonadaceae bacterium | reverse complement strand
GATCGGATACGTCCACTGCCAACGCTCCTTGATCTCCTTACTTGGCTCACCCGAATAGAACCAGGGATACGGATTCACTTCGCGCGAGAGCCCCGTGCGGCGATTGAACTTGTCGAGATAGCCGCCGTTGTTGGTGCCCGCATAGAACAGATCGGGATCACGCGGGTCGGGTGCGATGTAGCCGGGCTCACCACCACCGGCCTGATACGAAACGGCCATGCCGCCCGCGGTGATCTCGCGGTAGCCCGTGGATGCCGCAGCACCCGCCGCGCCAGCGCCTGGGCCACCGCCAGGTCCGCCGAACCCACCGCGTGCCGCATTGATGTTCCAGTTGAACGGCGTGCAGATCGTCGAGTTGTCCTGCTGCGAACCGCACACGTGATACGGCAGGTGCTTGGTGGTGATCACGTGGTAGAACTGCTCGGTCGGGAAATCCTGCGCCGTCCAGTTGCGACCGGTGTTGGTCGTCACCGAACCACCGCCGTCGTTCGCCACCACCAGATGTGCGGGATCCTGCGGATCGATCCACAAGTCGTGGAAGTCACCGTGTGTGCCGTTGCCGATCGACGTGAGCGTCTTGCCCTGGTCCGCGCTGCGGAACAGCGACGTATTCTGCGCGTACACCACGTCCGCGTTCTGATGGTCCGCGAACAAGTGTGTGTAATAGAACGCACGCTGCCGGATCGAACGGTTGGCGTTCATGAGCGTCCACGTCGCGCCCGCATCGTCCGACTTGAACAAGCCACCGTTGTCGTTCTCGATCAGCGCGTACACCCGATTCGGATTCGCCGCCGTGAGCGCCACACCGATACGTCCCACCAGCCCGCTCGGCAGGCCCGCGTTGCGCGTGATCTCCGTCCACGTCTCGCCGCCGTCCGTGCTCTTGTACAGCCCCGAGCCCGGACCGCCCGACGACATCTGGTATTCCTTGCGATACGCTTCCCACAGCGCCGCGTACATGACGTTCGGATTCGTGCGGTCGATCGCGATGTCGATCGCGCCGGACTTGTCGTCGCGATAGAGCACCTTGCGCCACGACTTGCCACCGTCGGTGCTCTTGAACACGCCGCGCTCCTCACTCGGCACGCTGTACTTGCCGAACGACGCGACAAAGACGATCTCCGGGTTGGTCGGGTGGATGCGGATCTTCGAGATACCGTGCGATTCACGGAAGCCCACGTGCGCCCAGGTCTTGCCCGCATCGCTGGACTTGTAGACGCCATCGCCGGGCATGATGTTGCCGCGGATGGCCGTCTCGCCCATGCCGATGTACACGAGATCGGGATTCGTCTCGCTCACCGCGACCGCGCCCACCGAGGCCGACTTCACCTGCCCGTCCGTGACGGGGAACCAGTTCTCGCCGCCGTCCGTGGTCTTCCAGAGCCCGCCGCCGGTCGCACCGAAGTAGGCCTCGTTCTTCCGTCCCACCACACCGCTCGAGGCGATGGAGCGTCCGCCGCGGTCCGGCCCGATGTTGCGCCAGCGGTACTGGGCGAGCGTGGCCGAGTCGAGCGTGACGGGCTCGAGCATCGCGGGCGGGGCGGGCGGCGTGGCCGCGCGCGGCCGGGCGGGTGTGGTGCCCTGCGCCGCTACTGTGGAGGCTGCCGTGCTGGCCGCCGTGAGCGTGAGAACCAGCGGGAGGAGGCGGAGCGCGAGCCGGGGCGACGACATGAGTCGGGTCAGGTGGGGGTAGACCGGAAACCACAGGCGGAATACACCTGACAACGTTGCGACTTTTCGGGGCGTTGAGCCACCCCGGACGGGTTGGTCACTGCCCGGGCGGGGAGGGTTGCGCGGGCAGGCTATGGCTTGATCAGGCGGTACATGCGCACGCCCTGCTCGTCGTCGTCGTTGACGGTGAGCCCCAACACCCGATCGTTGGTGGCGTCGAGCAAGCTGAAGCGACCGGGAAGTTGCACGGTCGTGATCCACCGCCCGTCGGCACCGAAGACGTCCCAGCGACTCTCCACATCGCTCCACGGCGCGGCGACCGTGAACGACTTGGTCAGCTCGTGCTCGGCGTCGTACTGACGGACCCAGAGCTCACCGCTCTCCGTGGCGACGATATCGTGGATGAGCGGCAGCTGGTCCGGGAACGGATCCGAATCGTAGAATGCCTCCCGCTTACGGATCCACCGCGGATCATCCGGCGAAAGTCCCTCCTCTCGTGTGCGGATGCCCCGCTCCCTCGCCTGCGACTTCATTGCGGCGGTGATCGGTTCGGGCGTGGCGCTGCGCCGGATGCTCCGAATCAATGCACCGTTTCGGTCGCGGAGATCGAGCTGGTACACCGCGGTGTTCGCGGTGACCAGCAGCTCACCTGCCCCCTCGAGCAGCAGAAGCGGGGTGAACTCGAAGTGCTGCGACATCACGCCAGGGCGCCGCGGCGTCTCCTGCGATGCGAGCAACGTCACCAGACTATCGACCCGCGCACGTCGGGCATCAACGCGCTGAATGGTGAGCTTCCGTTCCTGGTACCGTCCGCGCTGCTCGAATCCCGCGAGTTCCACCGCGATTGGCGTGCCGTCGGCGAGGATCGCCGCGACCTGCACCGGCCCCGCGCCGTCGCCCCCGCTCGACCCCGACTTGATCAGCCCACCATCCGGTGCGAACCAGTCGAGCTCGGCGAGGTTGTCGTTCACCACCAGCGTGTCGCCACGGAGGCGGTGGAATCCCATGATCTGTCGGAACTCACCGGGCCCGTCGCCCTTGCGACCGACCGCGCTGAGGAACGCGCCGGCCTCACTGTAGAATCGCAGCGACGACGACCCCATGTCCGCTACCACGATCCGCCCATCGGCGAGCACGAACGCACCCGTGATCTCATTGAACTCGAACATCGTGTCGCCTTGTGCGGCGAGGCCTTCCCCGGCGCCGATGGTGAGCAGCGGCGAGGAATCGACGCGCCACGCCTGATCGCCTTCGCGAAGCGGCCGTTGGTTCTCGATTATCAGCGCCGGCCCGCTGGCGAGCGTCGTCGACTCGCTTCCCGCGCACGCGAGGGTCAGCACGCTGACCCCCGCCGTCGCGAGCAGTCGCCTCACGGCTTCACCAGCCGATACATCCGCACGCCTTCCTCATCATCCTCGTTCCGCGCCACGCCGAGCACATAGTCCGCACCGATCTCCTGCGGCGTGAATCGGGCGGGCAGCTCCACCGTGGTGAGCCAGCGGCCGTTGGCGTCGAACACGTCCCAGCGCGTGGGCTTGGCGATGGTCTGCACGCGCACCGGCCCCGGCGTGTAGAGCGCCATGAGCGGGTCGTAGTGCTGCACCCAAAGGTTGCCGGTGCGGTCGGTGCGGATCTCGTGGAACGCCGGCAGTGTGGGCGCGTACACCGCGTTCTTCAGATTCTTCTCGAACAGCGCCTTCAGCTCAGGACTCGCCGGGCGACCGTCTTCACCGGGCATCGAGAGTCGATGCTTCGCGAACTCGGCCTTCACCGCGTCGTTCATCGGCACCGGCGTGAACGCGCGACGGATGGAGCGAACGACCTTCCCCTCCGCCGTCCACTGATCGATCCGATACGTACTCGCGTAGCCGTGATAGATGTGTCGGCCATCGCTCGCGAGCCGGCCGTACGGCGCGTACTCCACCGGCCGGCCCCAACGATCCTTGCCGCTGTACACCGCCTCAGCCGTCGCGACTCGACCTAGAGTCTTGCGGCGCGCGCCGTCCCCCTCGACGACGATCATGTTGACCATCTCGATGCGTCGGCCTGCGGCTGGCACCTCAGGGTCGTTGCGATCGACACCCACATGGGAACCGTCAACGAGAAATGCTCCCGGCCAGATGAAACGCTCACTCCCGTTGCGCCCATCACCCGCGCCCGGCCGGATGAACTTCCCTGCCCCCGAGTACCACTCGAGCTCCCCGAGATCCGTGACCACCAGCGTATCACCACGCGTGTGATGCACGCCCATGATCTGCCGGAACTCGCCGGGACCCTTCCCGTTACGACCGAACGAGCTCACGAACTTCCCCTTCGCATCGAAGATCCGCACCGTGTGCGTCGACTGCACGCCCACCGCGATGCGCCCGTCGGAAAGCTTCGCCATGCCATACAGGAGATAGAACTCGTAGAGCGAATCCCCCGCCGCCAGCGGACTCCCCGCCCCGATCGAGAGCACAGGCACCGGCGACACCCGCCACGCCTTCGCCGCCGACAGACTCGGCCGCTCATTCAGTACGATCTGCACCCCCGCACTATCGCGCGTCGCCTGCGACGCGAGTGGGAGCGGGAGCGAAGCCATGAGGGCCGAGAGAGAGCAGAGCGTGCCGAGCAGTAGTCCCCGAGTCATCGCCATTCCCCCTCCCGCGTGAACGAACACGAAGTGAGCCCCGCATCGCCGTTACTCACAGCTTATAGCTCATAGCTCACCACGCCGTGCCCTTAACAGTCAGCTCACACTTTCAAGACCACACCGCGCCGCTGCATCACCTTCAACACCCCATACCAGAACAACACGAACACCACGGCAAACCCCAACGACGCATTCCTCGGCGACAACCACGACGCGAACACCTCCCGATACACCACCGTCTGCACCGCCGTCGCCTTCCCCTCATACTCCACCTTCCACAACGATCCTATCGTGCGCGCCATCACGCCAGACCCCACGAACGCCGCCATCGGATTCAACCCGTAGGTCACGAAGAACGACGTCCATCCCTTCACCTGTTGCACATCCGTGATCCACAGGATCGTCGCGATGCTCACGGCCGCCATGCCACCGGTGAACAGCACATAACTCGACGTCCACAGCGCCTTGTTGATCGGAAAGCTCCAGTGCCACATCAGGCCCAGCACCATCGCGAGGCACCCCACCGCGAACATGCCGTTGATGCGTTCGGCGAGCGGCCGCGGGCTTGAGAGCCAACGCCCCGTGAATACGCCGAGCATCGCGGTGCCGAACGCGGGCACGGTGGAGAGCAGCCCTTCCGGGTCCCAGGTGCGACTCTGTCGCCAGAGATGCCCATCGAGCAGCGTGCGGTCGAGCCACGCGGCCAGTGAGCTGCTCGGATCATCGAGCAGGTTCGCGCCGATGCCGCCCAACCCCGGCACCGGCAGCAGCGTCATCGCGAACCAGTATCCATAGAGGAGCGTGACCAGCACCATCACCTGCTGCTTGAGCGACCCGCGGCTCGTGAGCAGCGCCGCCCCCATGTACGCGAGCCCGATGCGCGGCAGCACACCGGGAAGTCGCACATCCGTGATCCGCGAGAGCGGCCAGAACGGGAACGCCGCGAGCGCCCAGCCGATGAGTACGATGAGCACGCCGCGCTTGATCACCTGCCGGAGGATCGCGCCTTCATCGTCGCCGCGCGCGCGCCGTGCACTGAGCGAGATGTGCGTGGTGACGCCGGCGATGAACAGGAAGAACGGGAAGATCAGATCGGTGGGCGTCCATCCATGCCAGCTCGCGTGCGCGAGCGGCGGATAGATCGCGCCCCAGTTGCCGGGATTATTGACCAACAGCATTCCGGCGACCGTCGCGCCGCGGAACACGTCGAGTGCCAGCAGACGTTCGCGCGGCGAAGGGATGTTGTCGCGGACCGCAGTGCTCATGGGCGGCATCCCTTCACAATCGCTAACGCATTACCGACCGCCCGCTCACCCGTCGGATCCGACGGACGGTTCGCGATGTGCCACAGCCCCTTGAGCGTCGCGTCCGCGTACACCATCGCCGATGAGCCACCGCCGTCGAGATTGATCGCCTCGCGTGCGCCCAGTCCGCGCATGAGCACCGCGGTCTCGCGCAACGACATCCCCGCGCTGAACCCGGGCTGCCGTCCGTCGATCACCACCAGCAGCAGTCGCTTTCCTCCGTCGGCGATCCCCACCGCCGTGCGCGGATGACGGGCCGTGGCGAAGCTTGCCTGCCCCTCCGTATCCACATCGCCCACGATCACCGAGTCGCGTAGCAACACGGGCCGTCCGCCCACCGCTTCTATAGGATGGAACGGCGTGAGCGACACCCGCGCGAGCGCCGGGTCATCCACCGCGAACTTGGGCGCACCGTCCACGCGGAACACGCCGATGTGGGGCCGGCCGAGTGAATCGATGGCGAACGAAGGCTTCTCCGACGGCGGCGTCAGCACACGCCCCTCGCTCACGTGCAGCCCCGTGGGCACACCCGCTGGCGTGAACAGGAAGAAATCCGCGTTCACCCCGCCGATCACGTCGCGCGTGCCCGCCGTCTCGAACAGCAGCGCCGACGTCTTGGTACGTCCGACGGCGCTGGTGCCGCCCTTGAGCGCGATGGCCGTGTAGCAGCGGTCGAGCCGCACGTCGAGCACCTGGGCCACCCACGGGCCCGTGCCGGCGTACAGCGTACGATGGACCACCCCGGGCGCGATCTCGCGGCTCGGCAGCGAGTCGACGGCGAAGGGGAACGTGAACGGCAGGTCGGGGCGCGCCGCCGTGCGGACCGGCACGCTGCACGCGGTGGCGAACACGACAAGCGCGACCAGCGCGGGGACGAAGTGCATACGCCAATCTGGCGCGAAACTGAATCTTGCGCGAGCCGAGACTCTGCCACAGTATTCGGACGAACGGGTCGCTGTGGGGGTGTAGTGGATGCCCGCGCGTGACCAGCGCCGCCCTCGGGCGAGCGTCGCAGGCGCAAGACCGCCCTCTCGAGGGCGCGAACAGTTCGAGCACCACCCACCGGACCGCAACCACGGCGATCACGGGGGCCCTCACCATCCCTTCACGAGTGTGTACTGATGCGTCCGCTTTCCTCCCTCTCCATCTCCACGCGCCTGCGTGCAGGCGCCCTCGCGCTCGCCGTGCTCGCGCTCAGCGCTTGCGATGACTCCACCGGCTCCAGCGGCGAGATCTTCCGCGTTGACGTGAATCCGGTGTCCGCGACGCTGAACGTCGGCTCGTCGCAGCAGATGCTCGCGACCGCCGTCAACCCGTCGGGCCGCATCCTCGGCAGCCGCTCGGTGACCTGGGCCAGCTCCACCCCCGCCGTCGCCACCATCTCGTCCGAAGGTCTCGTCTCGGCCGTGGCCGGTGGCACCACCACCATCTCCGCGACCATCGGCGGCGAGTCCTCCGAAGTCACCCTCACGGTGCTCTTCCCGGCGCAGTCGGTGACCCTCGCGCCCGCAGCGGGCCAGGCCACCACCATCCGCCAGGAAGGCTCGGTTAGCATCGTGCCGACGATCCTCGCGAACGGCGCGCCGGTCACCGGCCGTCAGATCGAGTGGACCTCGTCCAACCCGGCCGTCGCCCGCGTGAACGCCGCTGGCGTCGTGTCGGGCCTGACCGATGGCACCACGACCATCACCGCGCGCACCGTCGTCGGTGGCGTCGAAGGCACCATCCCGGTGACGGTCTCGGGCCCGCCGGTCGTCGCCACGGTGACGCTCGCCGTCGCGTCCAACCGCTACATCGGCAACGGCCAGACGGAGCAGATCAACGCCACGGCGCGCGCCGCGTCGGGCACGGTGCTTTCGCTCACCGGCCGCACGGTCGTGTGGAGCTCGAGCAACGCGGGCAATGCCTCGGTCAGCGGCACGGGCTTGGTCACCATGAACACCGCCACCGGCACGTCGAACATCGGCGTGACGGTCGATGGCGTTGCGCAGACGGCGGCCATCACGGTTGTCGGCTCGCCGGTGCTGGCGAACAACACCCCGGTCGTGCTCAGCCTCGCCGACGGTGACTCCACGTCCTACGTGATCGAAGTGCCCGCCGGCACGGACTCGCTCATCGCGACCATCACCGGTGGAACCGGCGACCCGGACATCTACGTCCGCCCGCCGACCGGCACCATCTGCACGCCGTTCCTCTCCGGCTCGAACGAGACCTGCCGCTTCACCAACCCGGTCGTCGGACGCTGGCGTATCTACGTCGAAGCGTGGCCCACCGGCGGCGCCGCCAACGGCGTCTCGCTCAACGTGCGTCTCGTCGACAACCCATAGTCACACGTGAGCCGTCGCGCGTCAGCGGCGACTCACTGCACTCGCATCACAACAGAAGGCCCGCACCGCGATCGGTGCGGGCCTTCTGTGCGTCTGTCCCACCGCCGCCGTTCACGTCGCGCGATACAGGTCCTCAAGATCCGCCGCCGCCAACTCTTCATAGAACCCCGCGATCTTCTCGCACACCGCCTCAGCGAACCGCGCCCCACGCTCCGCCGTCGCCGCGCGCGGATCGCCGATCCCGGTGTCCGCCGTCACCTTTGTCCACTGCCGCGGCGCCCAGGCCCAGCCCTCGCGGAACGCCGCCACACGCCACGCCTTGGCCACACCATCCCCGGCCTCACTCAGCGGCCGCACCAACTCGGGCGCGATCTCCTGCATCACGCTCGTCTCCAACTCCCCTGCGTGATCGCCCAAGTCGGTGAAGAAGTCGCGCCCATCCACCACCTGCCACCAGTTGAGCGTGCACAGGAACACCCGCGTGCGCGGCTGCAGCTCGCGGATCATCCACTTGAAGTCGTTCCCACCATGCCCGTTGAACACCACGAGCTTGCGCACACCCTGGCCCTCCAGCGCCTGCACCAGATCGCCCAACAGCGCGAGCTGCGTGGACGGATTCATGTTCAGCGTGAACGGGATGTCGAGCTGCGTGGTGTTCACCCCGAACGGCACGGTGGGCAGCACCGCCACGCGGGTGCCGCGCCCCCACGCCCGCCTCGCGGACTCGGCCGCCAGTGCGTCGCACTCGATGATGTCGGTGCCGTACGGGAGATGGTGGTTGTGCGCCTCGGTCGCCCCCCAGGGGAGGACCGCCAGCTGATAGTCGGCGCGACGGACGGCCGGGAGGGCTTGTTCGGCGAGGAGCCAGGGGCGGTCGGACATGCGACAAAACTACCCGGCGCCGAGGCGCTCGCCACGGCCGCCGACGGGTTTCGGGGGGCGTGAGGGAATCCGGCCGGGTTCGTCGCTGTACATGGCGAGGACCCCTCCAGGCTTTCCCGACCCGCTCAGGAGCATCGCATGTCTCGCACCGCCCGACCCATCGCCCGCAGTCTCAGGCACAGTAGCGCGCTGGCACTCCTCGTCGTCGCGTCCCTCGCGTGCGCAGAGAAGGAGACGACCGGCCCCACGCCCGGCGCCGGAGTGAACACGTACCTCGAGACGGTGTCGTCGTGGCCCACGCCCGACCCCGACACCGACGAGACCGCCACCGGCCCCAGCGTCGAGACACTCGAAACCGTCGACTCGGTCCGTGTGGTCGCCGACAATGGGGCGGTCACCTTCGACCGCAACGTCGAGTTCGTCTGCTCCGAGACCCCGTACAACATCCGGCGCAACCCGGAGAAGATCGTGATGTTCTCGCCGGACCGTGACATCCTGTTCGCCGGCAGTCTGCTGCAGGGCAAAAGCCATCGCGAAGGCAACGGGGCACCTGGCTCCCTGCTCTCGCTCCCCATCAGCGAGCGCGCCCCCATCCAGGTGAGCATCCCTGGCCTGCCCACGGGTTCCAACTTCCGCGACGTCGAGGTCGTGACCCAGGCCAACGTCGAGAGTGCGATCGGCAGCATCATCGGCGAAGCGCAGGCGAGCAATCTCTTCACGCCCGCCACCGACGACTTCGAGGTGGAGACCTACAACACCGCCCGCGAGTTCGCCCTCAAGACCAAGATCTCCGGTCGCTACCTCCGATTCAGCGGTTCGGCGAGCGGCAGCACCAATCAGAAGTCGTC
>JADYYN010000249.1 GCA_020853635.1 Gemmatimonadaceae bacterium | reverse complement strand
CCGGGGGGGGCCGGGGTTGGGGGGGGGGGGGGGGGGGGGGGGGGCCCCGGGGGGGGGGGCGGGGCGGGGGTTACAGCTTACCACTCACCACTCACCACTCACCACTCCCAGCGCCGTTCGCCTTTCGCGCCCCCCGGGGCGCCCCCGCACCGCCCGAAAATCTGCCATCCACCAGCTGATTTCCCCACCGTCTTCCGTTATATTCTAAGGCTATGGAAATCCGCAACATCGCCATCATCGCGCACGTCGACCACGGCAAGACGACCCTCGTGGATCAGATGCTCCGGCAGGCCGGAGCGTTCCGCGAGAATCAGGTCGTCTCCGAGCGCGTGATGGACTCCAACCCGCTCGAAAAAGAGCGTGGCATCACCATCCTCGCCAAGAACACCTCGATCCACTGGGGTGATACCAAGCTCAATATCGTCGATACCCCTGGGCACGCCGACTTCGGCGGCGAGGTGGAGCGCATCCTGCGCATGGTCGACGGTGTGTTGCTCGTCGTCGATGCCTTCGACGGTCCCATGCCGCAGACGCGCTTCGTGCTGCGCAAGGCGCTCGCGCTGGGCCGCACGGTCATCATCTGCATCAACAAGATCGACCGCCCCGGCGCCGATCCCATGCGCGTGCACGAAGAAGTGCTCGACCTGCTGATCGAACTCGAGGCCAACGAGGAACAGCTCGACGCGCCCGTTGTGTACGCCTCCGGCCGCGATGGTACGTCCACCATGAGCATGGACGTCCCGGCGACGAATCTCACGCCGTTGTTCGACACCATCGTCAAGCACGTGCCCAAGCCGCCGAGCGATGCGGCCGCGCCGTTCCAGATGCTCGTCTCGACCATCGACTACTCCAACTACCTCGGCCGTCTGGCGATCGGGCGTATCGAGCGTGGCACCGTGAAGGTCGGTGATACCGTGCATCTCCTGCCGGTCGATCAGACCCTCAAGGGTGCGCCGGGCCGTGTGACTAAGCTGTACGGGTTCGAAGGACTCGAGCGAGTCGAAGTGCCGATGGCGAATGCGGGCGAGATCGTCGCGCTCGCGGGGCTGGAGGGCGTCGAGATCGGACTCACCATCACCGATCCCGAACATCCCGAGCGCCTCGAAGGCATCGCCGTCGAAGAGCCCACCATCTCGGTGGACTTCCTCGTCAACAACTCTCCGTTCGCGGGGCAGGACGGCAAGTTCGTCACCAGCCGTCAGCTCAAGGAGCGTCTCGAGAAGGAACTCGAGCGCAACGTCGCGCTGCGCGTCGAGGACACCGAGAGCACCGACACCTGGACCGTCTCCGGTCGCGGTGAACTGCATCTCTCCATCCTCATGGAGACCATGCGTCGTGAGGGCTACGAGTTCCAGGTGAGCCGTCCGCGCGTGATCATGCATGTGGGGCCCAACGGCGAGAAGCTCGAGCCGTACGAGGAGCTCGCGATCGACGTGCCCGAGGAGTTCATGGGTACCGTCATCGAGAAGCTCGGTCCCCGCAAGGCGAGCATGATCGAGATGAAGAACCCGGGCCAGGGCCTGGTGCGCATCGTGTACAAGATCCCGGCGCGTGGTCTGTTCGGATATCGCAGCGAGTTCCTCACCGACACCCGTGGCACCGGCCTCATGCATCACCGGTTCCTCGAGTACGGGCCGTGGGCCGGCAATCTCCAGGGCCGTCTGCGCGGTGTGCTCTGCTCCATGGAAGCCGGCACCATCATCGCGTTCGCCCTCGGCAACCTGCAGGAGCGCAGCACGCTCTTCGTGGCGCCGGGCGACGAGGTGTACGAGGGCATGATCGTGGGTGAGAACTCCCGTCCGGGGGACATGGATGTGAACCCGACGAAGGAGAAGAAGCTCACCAACATGCGGTCCAAGAGTGCCGACGATGCGATCTCCCTCGAGCCGCCGCGCTTGCTCACGCTGGAGAGTGCGCTCGAGTACATCGAGGACGATGAGCTGATCGAGGTGACGCCGAAGAACATCCGCCTCCGCAAGCGCCTCCTCGGCGTGAGTGACCGCAAGCGAATCAATCGTGATGCGAAGAAGGATCGGGCGGGGGCGTAGGGTTCGCTCGGAACTGCGTTCACCACAGTGACACAGGGGACACAGGGGACTGCGGGTACCTGTGACGGGTGTGCGGGACTTGGAGTGAGACGAAACGACTGACGGCCGCCGAGGTTTTGGCGGCCGTTTTGTTTATTGGGAGATGGGGGATGGCGGTGCGCGGCGAGGGTGGAGGCTGAAGCTTGTCTCGTCGAGTGATGTTGGTCGTGGCTCGGACGATACTCGGAATCGTGGAGAGTGCGGTGTGTGGTTCGGTCCGCCGCGGTTCGCGACCGCATCTCCTGTGTCCCCCTGTGTCCCCCTGTGTCCCCTGTGTTCCCTGTGTTCCCTGTGTTCCCTGTGTTCCCTGTGTTCCCTGTGTCCCCTGTGTCCCCTGTGTTGTCGTTCGCCGTTCCGTCTGCGACGCCGACTCCGTTACGATTGCGTGACTCCCCCCGTCCCACTCTGGACGAGAGAAAACCCCTGTAATATCCTTCGCGCAGAACGCGGAGTTTTTCCCGACGGGCAGTCCCGCAACCGCCCGTGCATGCCACCAACCTGGAGAATGCGGACAATGCCGGCGATCGTGAAGTCGTCTTGGGTGCTCGGCCCGACCCCTGACGATGAGGACCTCGATGAGTTCGATCCGGATCTCGATGAGGATGACGAACTCGACGATGAGGATCTCGATGACGAGGACCTCGACGACGAGGATTTCGATGATGATGACGATGATGATGACGAGGACGATCTCGACGATGATGACCTCGACGACGACCTGATCGACCTTGATGACGAATATGATGACGGCGAGGAAGAGGACCGCCCGCACCCGGGCCGGTTCGACGAGTAGAGAGGTGGGCTAGCCGGTTGACCCGGCCCCTTGGTCCGGCTTTATTTAGAGGCTCGCCGGGCCTGTAGCTCAGGTGGTTAGAGCGCACGCCTGATAAGCGTGAGGTCGGAGGTTCAACTCCTCCCAGGCCCACTCCCGGATGAGACACCCCGCCCACGGCCTCGTGGGCGGGGTGTTCTGCTTTTGACGGGCAGACGGCCGGGGACAGCGGCCGGGGACGACGAGCCTTCCGGGATGCAGCAGTCTGCGCGCGCTCGCGGTAAGTTGTGGACGCCTTCCACCCGGACCGCCCATGCTCCTTCCACTGATTGCCGCCAGCGTTGTCTTCCTCCAGTCGCCCGCCGATTCACTCCGGGCGACCGACCTGCTCGACGTCACGACCGCCAGCGTCGCCGACCTCTCGGACGACGGGCGCTGGATCGCGTTGACCTCGAGCCGCCGGCGCGACGCGCTCGGTGTGGTCGCTGCGCGCGATGGTGATCCGAGCTACCTGCGCTTGAGCCCGGTGGAGCTGCATGCGGTCGATGCACGCACACTGGAGCGCCGGCCGGTCTTCGTTGGCAAGCGGCCCGTCCGTGCGGCGACGTGGTCACCGGACGGCACCCGCCTCGCCTATCTCGAGGTCGCGGACGATCGCTCGCGGGTCGTCGTGTGGGAGCGGGCCACAGGAAAAAGCACCGTGTCGCGGCTGGCCGCCGGAACGTATGTCGCCGAGAACTCGGAACTGCGCTGGAACGGGGCGGGAACCCAGCTGCTGTTCGCGCTCCGCACGGAGGCATGGCGCCGCGCGGTGCAGGAACGCTTCGCCACGCTCGTGCGCGGACCCATCACGCACTTGGGCGCGCCGGAGCAGGAGCCGTTCCTCCCGTGGGAGGCACTCCGCCGCGAGTCCGCGCGCCGTGCGATCGTCTCATGGGCGCCGGCGACGCAGCGGATCGAGACGCTCATTCCCGAGGCGATGATCGGTGCCTGGTCGGTGTCGCCCGATGGTTCGGTCCGCGTGTGGAACGACGACATCACCAAGAAGACCGACTACGAGACCATCATGGGGCGCACCGAGCGCGTGCTGGTGCGCGTCGGATCCGACACGACCCGGCGCGTGCTGTTCCCGTCGCTGCGCAACTTGAGCGTGCAATGGGCCGAGGATGCGCGGCGATACTTCTTCACGCGTGACGGCGCGGTGTGGATGGGACGGGTCGCCGATGGGCTCGCCGGTGGGGGCGTCGGTGGCGTCGCCGCAGACACCGCGCGCCGTCGCCTCGTCGCGCCCGATTCGGTTCCGGCGAGCGATACCACCGCCGCCGCGCGCGACCGGCGTGCCCGCACGCGCTGGTCGCTGGTGCGGACCGCGCCGCGCGGTGATGCGGTGATCGCATCGCGGCGCGACGGGCTCTACCTCGTCGACACGCTCGGCGCGCTCACTCGCATCGCGGCGCTGCCCGACTCGACCGATCAGGTGAGTCCTCGCGCGTCGGTGATCCAGTGGTCGCACGATGGCCGCTATGTGTACCTCGCACTCAACGCGCGCGACCGCTGGGAGCGTGGGGTCGCACGGTGGGACCGCGTGACCGGCCGTACCGAGCTCCTCGCGCGCGATGCGCAGTTCCGCACGGCGGTGCAGCTCTCGCGGAACGGTGAGACCGTCACGCTCAGCATCGGAGCGTCGAACCGGCCGGCGGATCCCTACGTGAGTGATCCTGTGCTCTCGGCTCCGCGACGGATCACGGAGTCCAATCCGCAGTTGGCGACCGGCGCACTCGCACGCACCGAACTCATCCGGTATCTCGACGCCGACGGAATCCCGCAGTGGGGGGTCCTCTACCATCCGACCAGCGGCAGCAAGCCCGCGCCGACGATCTTCCTCGTGTACGAGACGTTCTTCGATGACACGTTTGACGCGACCGCCAACTTGCTCGCGTCGCGCGGATACGCCGTGGTGAAGCCGAGTGTGGGGTTCGAGACCGGGTACCCGGGTGAGGCCTGGCTCAAGGGAGTGACGGCGGCGGCGAATCACGTGATCGCCATGGGCGTCGCCGACTCCGCGCGGCTCGGTGTGCACGGCACCAGTTACGGCGGGTACGCGACCAATCTGTTGATCACGCAGACCAAGCGCTTCAAGGCGGCGGTCAACATCTCCGGCAAGGTCGACTTCATCTCGTTCTACACCGACTCTCCGCGCCTCGGCGACCGCAACACCCACGCGGCGGAGCGGAGTCAGGATCGGATCGGCGCGACCATGTGGGAGGCGCCGATGAAATACATCGAGCATTCGGCCGTGTTGTACGCGGACCGCATCACGACCCCGTTGTTGCTGATGACGGGCGGCGAGGACCACAACGTGCCGGCGATCAACACGCGCGAGATGTACTACGCGCTGCGCCGGCTCGGCAAGCCGGTCGAGTGGGTGAACTATGCGGAGGGCGGTCACGGGATTCCGATGACCAACGAGCGCGAGTTCACGCATTTTCATGAGACCCTGGTGGGGTGGTACGATCGGCACCTGAAGCCGAAGGTCGCGGTGTTGCCCTGAGGGTTGCCCGAAGGGTTGCTGGCGGTGCAGGCGCCGGTGGCCCTGGTTGGAGGCGATGGCCGTGACGCGTGGCTTCGCTGCCGGTTGCGGGGTTCTGATGTCGCGCTGGTCTGCGGCCGATGGATATTCGTTCGATGGCCGATCGTCCGACGTTACTCGGTGTCCTGCGGGACCGCCTGCGCAGCAAGCACTACAGCCTGCGCACCGCGCAGGCGTACGAGCTGTGGACGCGCCGGTATATCCGATTCCACGGCGGGCGCCATCCGCGATCGCTCGACGTGCTCGAGCTCCGCGACTTTCTGACCCATCTCGCGACCGATCTGCATGTCGCCGCGAGTACACAGAATCAGGCCCTCGCGGCCATCCGCTTCCTCTATGAGGAGGTCTTGGAGCGCCCGCTGTCGGCGCCGACGGACCATCTCGTCGCCAAGCGCCGCGTGCGTCTTCCGACCGTGCTCTCCGCCGATGATGTGGGCCGAGTGATCGCGACGATGCGGGGCACTCCACAACTGATGGCGCACCTGCTGTACGGCAGCGGGCTCCGGGTGATGGAATGTTGCACGTTGCGCGTGAAGGATGTGGATCTGGATCGCCGCGAGGTGTTGGTCCGTCGAGGGAAGGGTGGTGTCGACCGTCGGACGATGTTGCCCGAGTCGCTGGTCCCCGGCCTCTCGAATCATCTCCGTGCTGCCCGTCAGCGGCATGCGCGTGACGTCGCGCGTGGTGCGGGCTACGTCGCCCTTCCTGATGCCCTGCGGACGAAGTTCGGTCCGGACGCGGGTCGTCGTTGGGAGTGGCAGTGGCTGTTCGCGGCGACGCGCGAGTATCGCGACCCGGAGACCGGGGAGCGTCGCCGTCATCATCTGCATGAGTCCGTGCTG
>JADYYN010000248.1 GCA_020853635.1 Gemmatimonadaceae bacterium | reverse complement strand
TGGCCGCGCCACCCACCGCGTTCGCAGTGAAGATCACCTCGGCGCCTGCGACGCTCGGCAGTGATGCGCGGACGGTCTGCGCGCCGGCGACGAGCCCGAGCGTGAGCGTGGTGCTCGCGTCACCGTTCGCGTCCGACGTGTCGATCACCGTGCCGAGCGTACCGCCGCCGGTGAGCACTGTGAACGCCACCGGCACACCCGCCACGCCGAGCCCATCGGCCGCGCGCACGCGTGCGACGAGCGGCTGCGCCAACGCGCCGCCCGCGGTGCCGGACTGGTTGTTGCCGCTCTGCGCGATGATGCCGTTGGCGACCGGCTGCACCGCGATGGTCGTCGTCACCGACGGCCCGGTGAGCAACCGCGCTTCGATCGCGACATCGCCACGCACGTTGCCCACGACGAGCGAACCCACGCCGCGATCCGGGAACCGCGCCCGCACCGAGTCCGCCGGATTCACCAGCGCGTACGCGATCGGCGTCCCCGCGATGACGTTGTTCTGCCCGTCGAACGCCTCGGCGACGATCCCGACCGTCTGCCCGAAGTCCGCAGACACCGGTGGCGAGACGAAACGCACGCCGGTCGCGTCGGAGCCGACGCCGATGTAGGTCAGCACCGGCGACGCCACGTCGTCGGGGTCCGGGTTCAATCGCGCGCGCACCGGCGTGGGGCCCGCGCGAAACACGGTGTCTCCCTGCGCGTTCGCCATGGCAAGACGCAGCGCGTACGGCTCCACTTGAACAGGCAGGGCCAGCCGGATGACGAGTGAGTCACCGGTGGCCGGCCACGCGATCACGGTGTCGATGAGCGCGTCCTGCCGCAGCAGCTCGTTGATCCGCACCCGCACGAACGCGACGTCGACGATCGACGCTTCGTTCGCGCTGGCGAACACGGGGGCCAAGGCCACTTGCCCCATGCCGACCCCGGGGCCGGTGGGTTCGCCTCCGCAGCTGCCGAGGAGGATGGTGGCGATCACGGCGGCAGCGAGGCTGCGAATGCGGGTCATCATCATCGGGAGAAGCTCGTGGGCGGTGGGAACGCCTGAGAAAGATGCACCGAATTCACCTGCGCTGGCGTGAGCCGGATCACGGACTTTGGCCTCAGCCCGATCTCTGGAAATGCGCTAAATCGGCCGTCGACCCGACCGGGTCGACGAAATACTCGCCCGGAAGCCCTGCCGACCGGGGCCCCGATCGTCGATCTTCCCTCCGTGACCGACTTCGCCTTCTCCAGCAGCCACCACGACGGCCCCGCCCGCGTCGGTGCCTTCACCACGCCTCACGGCGTGGTCGAGACTCCGGCCTTCATGCCCGTGGGCACCCACGGCACCATCAAGGGCCTCTCGGTCGACGAAGTCAAAGCCGTCGGCGGCCGCATGATCCTCGGCAACGCCTTCCATCTGTACCTGCGGCCCGGCGACACCATGGTGCGCGCGCTCGGTGGCCTCCACGCGTTCACGCGCTGGGACGGCCCCATGCTCACCGACTCGGGTGGCTTCCAGGTGTTCTCGCTCGCCAAGCTGCGCACGGTGAAGGAAGAAGGCATCACGTTCCGCAGTCATCTCGATGGCTCGCTGCACGCGTACACGCCTGAAGCGGTGATGCGGATCGAGCGGAACATCGGCGCGGACTGCATCATGCAGCTCGACGAACTCATCGAAGGGCGGTCCGACGAGTCCGCCTCACGCGCGGCGATGGAGCGCTCACTGCGTTGGCTCGATCGCTGTCGCGTGGAGTTCGATCGCATCGGACGCGAGGGACGCGCGCCCATCCCGGAGCATGTCGCTCCCGCTGGTGCCCCGCCGCTGGCCTCGGCCGACGTTGAACGCGACCTGCAGGCGCCGCCGCAGGCGCTGCTGCCCATCGTGCAAGGCGGTGTGCATCCCGAACTCCGACGCGCGTCCGCGCGCGGCATCCTGCAGGCGGGTGAGTGGGACGCGATCGCGGTGGGTGGTCTCTCCGTGGGCGAACCCAAACCCGCCATGCTCGAGACGCTCTCACTCTGCGACGGCGAACTCCCGCGCGACAAGCCGCGCTACTTGATGGGCGTAGGCCATCCCGACGATCTCGTCGAAGGCGTCGCACGCGGCATCGACCTCTTCGATTGTGTCGCACCCACCCGCATGGGTCGCCACGGCACGTTCTTCTCGCCCGACGGCACCGTGCAGATCAAGAAGAGCACACACAAGACCGATCGTCGCCCGCTCGTGGATGGCTGCCCCTGCCCCGCGTGCACGCAATACGATCGGGCGTACATCCGGCATCTCTTCCAAGCGGAGGAGATGCTGGGACTGCGTCTGCTCGCGCTGCACAACATCGCATTCCTGGTGGGGCTGATGGGCCAGGCGCGGAACGAACTCCGGGCCGGGACGTTCGCCTCGTGGAGTCGTGCCTGGGTCGAACGGTACCAGGCTGGGGACGAAGCGAAGAAGGCCGCGAACCGAAAGCCGGCTCCGACTGTCTGACCTGCGGATCGCCGGACGATCCGTACATTCCTACGTCCGCCACCCGCGACGCGATGTCTGACGAAGTCTCTCAACTGAAGGCACACCTCGGCGACCGCTACGAGTTCGAACGCGAACTCGGTGGTGGTGGCATGTCGCGGGTGTTCCTCGCCACCGAACGTGCGCTGTCGCGGCGGGTGGTGGTGAAGGTGCTCGCGCCCGAGTTGAGTCATCGCGTGAACCTCGAGCGCTTCCAGCAGGAGATCGCGACCGCAGCCACGCTGCAGCATCCGCAGATCGTGCCGGTCTTCCACGCGGGCTCGGCGGCTGACCTGCGCTATTATGTGATGCCGTTCATCGCGGGTGAGTCGCTGCGCGCGCGGCTCGAGCGCGAGAAGACGCTGGCGCCGCTCGATGTGATCCGCCTCCTCACGCCGCTGGCGCGCGCACTCGCGTTCGCGCATCGGCAAGGAATCGTGCATCGCGACGTGAAGCCGGAGAACATCCTGCTCGCCGAGGGTGAGCCGATGCTCGCCGACTTCGGCATCGCGAAGGTGATCCGCGAGGGCAACCAGACCGGCCTCACGACGGCTGGCATGTCGATCGGCACCGTGACGTACATGCCGCCCGAGCAGGTGACCGCGGATCCGACCATCGACGGACGTGCGGATGTGTATTCGCTCGCGGCGGTTGGCTACGAACTGCTGGTAGGCACTCCGCCGTACACCGGCACTCCTGCGCAGGTGATGTCGGCGCATGTGGTGCAGCCGGTGCCTGATCTCGCGGCCAAGTTGCCGGCGAGTGCGGCGGCGTTGGCGCGGGCGATCGTGCGCGGATTGGCCAAGGAGGCCAGCGAACGGCCGGACGCGGAGATGTTCGCGGCGGAGCTCGATGCGGCGGCACGTAACCCTGAGCATCGGCCGGTGCGCTGGCAGATGCCAGCGGCGATCGTACTCGTCGCCGCGGTCGCGTCCGGATGGTGGTTCGGTGCACGGCAGACCGGCAGCGCGAGCAACGACACGCCGACCATCGCCGTGTTGCCCTTCGAGATGATCGGCGCGCCCGACGACGCCTACCTCTCCGCCGGTATCACCGACGAGGTGATGACCGGCTTGGCGCAGATGCCCGGTGTGCGTGTGCTCTCGCGCTCCACCATCCGCGCCTACGCCGACTCACAGTTCTCGCCCACCGACTACGCCACGCGTGTGGGTGTGCGTGCGTTGGTCGAGGGCAGCGTGCAGCGGGCCGGCGATCAGTTGCGAGTGACCGCGCGACTTGTCGACGCGCGCGACGGCAGCGCGATGTGGACCGAACGATACGACCGTCCCGCGGGCGATGTGTTCCGGACGCAGCAGGAGATCTCCAACTCCGTTGCCGCGGCACTCAGCACTCGACTCGGTTTCGCGGGGCACAGTGGTCCGCGGGTGGAGTACGTGGCCGATGCGATTGCGTACGACTTGTATCTCCGCGGCCGCTACGCGCTCCGCGAGCGCGGCGAGGCCAGTCTGCGCCAGGCGATGTCACTGTTCACCCAGTCGGCGTCGCGCGATCCGAAGTTCGCGCGCGCCCACGCGGGCGTCGCCGAAGCGGCCGCGCTGCTGCCCATCTACAGCGCGGTGCCGCGCGCGTCGATCGCCGACACGGTTCGCGCCTCAGCCGCGCGTGCGATCGCTCTCGACTCAACCATCGCCGCATCGTACGTCGCGCTCGGGCTGCTCGAGAAGGGACTCGGCCGCTGGACGCAGGGCGAGCAGGCGCTCAGCACCGCACTGCGCCACGACGCCAACGACGCCGCCGCGCATCAGAACCTCGGCGAGTTGTACTTCACGCTGGGCCGGTTCGACGAATCCACCGTCGCGCTCGGTCGCGCCGCCGTGCTCGAACCCACCGACGCGGCGATCGTGGCGGAATACGCGTACATGCTGAGCCAAGTCGGGCTCAACGACTCGGCGCAGCGCACGATTGCGCGGGCAGCGGCGCTGTCGCCGCGGAATCCGTTCGTGACGTACACGCAGGGTGTGATCGCCGAGGCGGCGGGTGACAAGGCGGCGGCGGTGCGAGGGTTCAGCGCGGCGGCCGAGGCGGCGCCCATCCCGTTCTTCCATGGTGCTGAGGCGCGTATGCGGGAGTTGGCGGGCGAGTCGGCGCAGGCGGCGGCGATCCGCCGGGAGCTTGAGGCGCTGGGTACGGCGCCGGGGGCGACGTTCGGGCGGGTGATTGCGGGGCTGGCGACTGATCCGGCGGATCAGCTGTTCGCCGGCCTCACGCGCGCGGTGGATGAGCGCGATTCGTTCGTGTTGCTGCTGCCGCTACGCGTGCGGTGGTACGACAGACTTCGGGGGAATGCGCGGTTCGGTGCGCTCGCCGAGCGCTTGGGGCTGCCGGCGAGCGCGACCGTTGCGCTGCCTTAGTTCATCGCGACGTTCCCCTTCCCCAGCACCAAGTTCTCAATGAAGAACTCCATCATGCGGTTCGGATTGATCCCGCTGTGCCCCGCATCCGGCCCCACCTGCACCTCGAAGCTCTTCCCAGCCTGCTGCAGCGCCTTAATGAGCTGCATCGAGTTGTTCGGGTGCACGTTGTCGTCCGCCGTACCATAGTAGATCATCAGACGCCCCTTCAGGTCCTTCGCGTACGCCATCGCGTTCCCCTTCTCGTAGCCCTTGGGGTTCGCCTGCGGCGTGAACATGTACCGCTCGGTGTAGATCGTGTCGTAGTGGTGCCAGCTCGTCACGGCCGACGACGCCGAGGCGGCGGCGAACTGGTCGGGATACCGCAGCAGCGCGAGCGCTGAGGCGTAGCCGCCGTACGACGTGCCGAAGATGCCCACCCGCTTGCCATCGATGTACGGCAACGTCGCCAGGTACTTCGATGCCGCCGCGAGGTCGTCGATCTCCACCTCGCCCAGCTTCTCGTAGATCGCGTCGAGTGCCTTCTTGCCGCGGCCCGCCGCACTGCGCGTGTCGAGGGTCACGATGATGAAGCCGTACTCCGCCTGCACACTCGGCGCACTGTACACCTCGCGCGCACCGTTGGTCGCCGGGCCCGCGTACACCGAGAACAACACCGGATACTTCTTGCTCGGGTCGAAGTTCGACGGCTTGTTGATCATGCCGTGCAGCTTGGTCACACCATCGGCCGCGGTGTAGGTGAACATCTCCACCGGCTTGAAGCCCGCCGACACCATGCCTGAGATATCCGACTCGGCAATCACGGAGACCATCTTGCCGTTCGCATCCATGAGACGCGTCGTCGGCGGCACCGCATGCGTCTGCGCGACATCGACGAAGTACTTGCCGTCGGGCGAGAGTGACGCGGTGTGATGCAGCGCCGGATCAGTGAGGCGCTTGTCGCCCTTGCCGTCCAAGCCCACGCGGTGGAGCTGGAACTTCATGAAGTTGTCGCCGGTGCGCGCGTAGTACCACAACTGCTTCGCCTTTTCATCGATCCGCACGATGCCCGCGACCTCGGTCTGGTGCGATGTCAGCGTCGCGAGCAGCTTGCCGGAGATGTCGTACAGATAATAGTTGGCGAAGCCCGTGCGCTCGGACTCCCACACGAAGCGCTTGCCGTCCTCGAGCCACTGGATGGTCGGCGAGTTCTCGGTCCAGCTCGGCAGCCACTCCTCGTGCACGATCACGCGGCAGGCGCCCGTGGTGGGCGAGCAGGCCGCGAACTCCATGATGGTCTGCCGACGGTTGGTGCGACGCATGAGCAGTTCGCTGCCGTCCTTCGACCAGGTGATGCCGTACACGTAGTGCCCCACCACATCGTCGGTGAGCGGCTTGCCGTCGCGCGCGTCCATGCGCGTGGTCTTGCCGGTGCTGAGGTCGTGCACGAACAGGTCGACGATCGGGTTCTCGGTGCCTGACTTCGGATACGCTTCCACCTCGACCGTGCCCTGCACCGCCGTCTGGTCGGTCTGAAGCCAGTAGTCCTTCACCGGCTTCTCGTCGAACCGATAGAACGCGAGCTTGCTGCCATCGGGCGACCACCACATCGCGGTGGTCTGGCCGAGTTCTTCGCCGTAGACCCAGCTGGCGGTGCCGTACTTGATGCGATCGGCTTCGGAGCCGTCGGTGGTGAGCTGGCGCTCGTTGGAGCCATCGCGATTGGCGATGTAGAGATTGCGATCCTTGTAGATCGCCTTCTTGCTCGAGTCGCGCGTCCACGCTTCGGTGGACTGGCGACCGCGTGCGACGCCGTTGAATCCGCGGATGCCGTTGGGCGACACGCCCGCAGGGCCGTCGATGATCTTCTTCGACACCATGTCGAAGCGCAGACGCTTGCCGTCGCGCGTGAAATCGAACGCCGAGCCATCGTCGGTCCAACGCGCCGCGACGGCGCCCGACTTGATCGCACCCTGTAGCTTGGGCGCCATCTTCATGTAGTTGTCGTAGCCCGGCATCTGGCGCAGCCGATCCTGCGCGGAGGCCGCGGACGAGACGAACGCGAGCGAAAGAAGAAGTGCGGCGAGCGGACGACGCATGGATGAGACCTCGGATCCCGGTACAGGAGTGACACGGCAGGCGGGGGGCGTGGCGGCCACGGGTGACGCGGAATCTACTGCTAGATTATCCGCATGCGCACTCTCCGCATCACTGCCACCGGTCGCCCGCTCGACGCCGTCGACCTGCCTGTTCCGACCCCCGGCCCCGGCGACGTCGTCGTGCGGGTGCGCGCGGCGGGCATCTGTCACTCGGACGCCCACTACCGCGCCGGTCGATCGGCCTCGCTCAAGGCCCCGGTCACGCCGGGCCATGAAGTCGCCGGCGACATCGCCGCCGTCGGTGCCGATGTGCACACCCACGCCATCGGCGACCGCGTGTGTCTGCACTATCTCGTCACCTGCGGCCGTTGCACACACTGCGTCGCCGGACGCGAACAGTTCTGCCCCACCGGCCAGATGATCGGCCACCACCGCGACGGCGGCTACGCGGAGTACATCGTGGTGCCCGCGCGCAACGCGGTGCCGCTGCCCGCCGAGATCCCGTACGAACACGGCGCGGCACTCATGTGTTCGAGCTCGACGTCCTTGCACGCACTCCGCCGCGGCCGACTCGCACCGGGCGAAACGGTCGCCGTGATCGGCATCGGCGGACTCGGTATCTCGGCCGTACAACTCGCCAAGGCTCTCGGTGCACTCGAGGTGTATGCGATCGACCTCGACGCCACTAAGGTCGCCGCCGCCGAGCGTTACGGTGCGAAGGGTGTGAACGCGTCGCTGGGTGATCCGGTGGCGCGCGTGCGCGAACTCACCGGTGGACACGGCGTCGATGTGGTGGTGGAAGTGGTGGGCTCACCGACGACGATGCGGCAGGCCGTGCAGATGTGCGCCGTGCAGGGTCGCGCGGTGATCGCGGGGCTCTCACGCGAGAACATGGAACTCGATACGTACCGTGAGTTGCTCGGGCCCGAGACGGAGTTGATCGGGTCGAACGATCATCTGCTCGCGGAGTTGCCGTTGCTGCTCGAACTCGCACGGCGGAAGGCGCTCGACCTCACGGAGGTGGTGAAGGATCACGTCTCCCTCGACGCCGACGAGGTGAACGGCGTGCTGGATGCACTCGACACGTACCGCGCGCCGCTGCGCACGGTGATCCGCTTCTAACGCGCGAGTGTATCCGCCTGCGCCGCCTTCCACCGTGCGGCGGCGGCAAGGTCACCGCGGTCCTCCGCCGTCAGCTGCAGCGAGTACATCGACTCGAGAATGAGTCGATGCCCCTTGGGGAGCGCCGCGCGACGGATGGACAGCGCACGCTCGAACATGCGCTGGGCGTCGGCCCAACGCTTCTGGTCGCGATACACGTTGCCGAGTCCCTGCCACGGCCGCGCGATGTTCGGATGGCCGGCCGGGTGCACCTGCACGAGCATCGCCGCCGCGCGTCGATACGTCGCCTCGCTCTCGTCCCATCGTCGAGCGAAGCGATAGTTGGAGGCGAGGTTGTGCAGCGCGGCCGCGAGATTGGGATGCGGGCCGCCGTACACCTTCGTCATCATCACCACAATCTCTTCCTGCAGCGCCAGCGCACGGAGCGAGTCGCCTTTGTCACCCAGCATCAGCGCGTAGCTGTTCATCACGACCGGGAGTTCCGGGTTCTCCTCACCGTACACCGCTCGCAGGATCGCGATGGCGCCCACGTACAACGACTCGGACTCGGCGTAGCGCTTCTCGTCGCGCAGCAGCGAGGCGAGGTTGCGCATGGTGCTCGCGACGTCGGGGTGTGTGTCGCCGCGGATCCGCCGCTGTGCGGCCAGCCCTTCACGCAGCAGGGGCTCGGCTTCTTTGCGATTGCCCACGCGTCGCTGCATGCCCGCCAGTCGCACCACCGCGTCCACCACACGCTCGTGGTCGGGCGGGAACAGCTGCCGGTCCTGCGCGAGCGCATCCTTGAACAACCGCTCGGCCTCGACTTCGTTGCCGTTGGTCTCTTCCCAGAACGCCAGATGCCGCGTGGTCTCGCTCACCAGCTCATGCGGCGTGCCGTACAACTCCGTCGCCATCGCGAGTGCCTCACGGTACAGCCCTTCGGAGTTGATGAGGTCGCCGAGGTCTTGGATCTGCGTAGCGAGCGCGATCATGCTGAGGATGGTCTCCTCGTGACGCGGCCCGTAGATCGCGCGATGGCGCGCCAGCGCGCCCTCGAGCAACGGCTGCGCCTTCTTGGTCAGACCGATCGACGCATACACGTTGCCGATGAGGCGCATCATGACGGCCTGCACCTCTGGCTGACTCGCGAGTTCTTCTTCCACACGCTGCGCGCCGGCATCGAGCAGCTCGCGCGCGGTGATGGTCGCGCCGCGGTTCTCCGAGGGGTCGGCCACCTCGAACAACCGCTGCAGGAACGCCGAGACCTCCTGGGCTTTCGCCGCTTCGGAGCGCGCGAGGTCGCGCTCCGTCGCGAGACTGCGCAGGTAGACCACCGTGGTGGAGACCAGCAGTACCGCCGCCACTGACGCCACGGCCACACCGATGCGATTGCGCTGCACGAACTTCCGGAATCGATACCCCACCGTGTCCGGCCGCGCGAGCACCGGCCGACCGTCGAGATGCCGCGTGATGTCCTCGAGCAGCGCTTCCACCGAGCCGTACCGACGCTCGGGCTCCTTGCGCAGCGCCTTGAGACAGATCACATCGAGGTCGCCACGCAGCGCGCGTCGCAGTTTGCCGGTGTCGCTCACCCGCGTGCTCGGACGCTCGGGCTGCGTCTGGCTCACGATGCGCTCCACCTCCACGATCGACTTGCCCTGCAGATCGTACGGGCGTTCGCCGGTGAGCAGCTCGTAGAGGATGACACCCAGGCTATAGATGTCGCTCGTCGTGCCCACCCGTTCGCCGCGCACCTGTTCCGGCGACGCGTACCCCGGCGTCATCAGTCGCATGCCGGTGCGCGTCTGTTCCGCGCCGTCGTCCGAATCGTCGAGCAGCTTGGCGATGCCGAAATCGAGCAACCGCACCTCGCCGCGCTGCGTGACGAGGATGTGATCCGGCTTCAGATCGCGATGCACCACAAGGCAGGAATGTGCGTACGTGACCGCGCGGCACACCTCGGCGAACAACTTGAGACGCGCGTCGATGTCGAGGTTCTTCGACGCGCAGTAGCGATCGATCGGATCGCCCTCCACCAGCTCCATCGCGTACCACGGCTGACCGTCGGGCGTGACGCCTCCGTCCACCAGTCGCGCGATGCTCGGATGTTGCAGCCGCGCGAGGATCCGCCGCTCGGCGTGGAAGCGGTCGTGCAGGCTGCCGCTGTCGAAGCCGCGTCGGATGAGCTTGAGCGCGACCTGCTGCGTGAAGGCGCCGTCCACCCGTTCGGCGAGATACACCGCGCCCATGCCGCCGTGCCCGAGTTCGCGCACGAGGCGCCATGGTCCGACGCGTCGGCCCTCCATGGGCGTCTGCGCGGAGTCGCTCGCAGCCAGCGCGACCGCAGCGGCGTCGCGCACCGCATGACCGAGCCGATCCGCGGCGCGTTCGTCCGCGGCGATGAGTCCGCGCACCTCCTCGAGCAGCGAGGCGTCGTCACCGCAGGCCGTGGCGAGGTAGGCCGCGCGTTGTTCCGGCGCGAGCCCTATCGCCGCATCGAAGATCTCGCGCACGCGCGACCAGCGCGCGGTGTCGAGTTTGTCCCGTTCGTCACTCATCCGCGGCCTCCACGAGTTCGCGATGCAACCAGGCCCGCGCAAAGCGCAGATCCCGATCGACCGTCGCCGCCGAGATGCCGAGCGCCTCGGCGGTCTCCTCGTACGTGAGCCCGCCGAAGTAGTGCAGTTCGATCACCCGCGCGGCGCGCGCGTCCTGCGCGGTGAGCCGGTCGAGTGCGTCGTCGACGATGAGAAAATCATCCGCCCGACCGGGCGCGATGATGATCGAGTCCTCGAGCGAGACCGGTCGTCCGGCGCGTTTGAGGCGCCCGTGCGCACGCGCGTGATCCACGAGCACGCGCCGCATGGTGGTGGCCGCGACCGCGAAGAAGTGCGCGCGGTCCTGCCACGCCACGTTCGCGCCGATCAGGCGCAGATACGCCTCGTTCACAAGCGCCGTGGGCTGCAGCGTGTGCCCGGGCCGTTCACCGCGCAGACACTCGGCGGCCATGCGGTGCAGTTCGGCATGCACCAGCGGAATGAGCCGATCCAGCGCTTCACGATCGCCAGAGCGCCAGTCGATCAGTAGTTGCGATACTGGACTAGTCACGAATCCCAACCTACCCCGCCGAGGCGGGGTCGGCTAGCACTGCACTGTCACGATCCCTTGCGGCGACTCAGGGCCGTGATCGACGCTCGCCCCCGCGACGCTCGGACGACCGACGCCCGGACACGCGGCGATCCCCCTTCCGCCGATTCAATCCGCCGCCTGGCCCCACGTCTTCCGTGCGTCGGTCGGGACCACGCGTCTCGCCTGACCGACGATCCGGCCCGCGTCGCTCGCGGCTCCGTGTGCTCTTCGGTGCGTCGCTCATTGTCTCCCCGGCCACGGTGCGCCCTGATCCTTCTTGCTCACTGCGCGGATGCCTTTGTACACGAAGCGCTGCACGCGCTTCCCCTCGTAGGTCTCGGTCGTGAAGATGTTGCCCTTGGAGTCCGTCGCGATGGAGTGCACCGCGAAGAACTGACCCGGCTGCCGTCCGCCATCACCGAACGCCGTGAGGATCTCCAGCGACTGCCGGTCCATCACATAGATGCGCTCGTTCTTGCCGTCCGCGAGGTAGAGATACTTCTGCGCCGCATCACGCGAGAACGCGATATCCCACACCGCGCCGTCGCCCATCGTGCGGGGCGCGACCTGCTTCTCCTTCACGAACTTGCCGTCCTTGGTGAACACCTGAATGCGGTTGTTCACGCGGTCGCACACATACACGAAGCCGTCCGTCGTCGGCTCCGCGCAGTGTACCGGCGTGCGGAATTGCGGGATCAGCGGCGCGTCCGGGCGATACGGCCCATAGTTGGAATCGCTCGGCACATTGCCGTAGGCGCCCCAGAACCGCTTGATCGCGCCCGACGTCATGTCGAGCACCGCCACGCGGCGATTGCCGTAGCCGTCGGCGACGTAGGCCTCGTTGGCCTTGGTGTCGAACGACACCTTCGCCACACGCCCGAACGAATCCATCGACTTGGAATCCGCGCGACGTCCCGGCACACCGATCTGCTGCAGGAACTTGCCGTCGTGCGTGAACTTGAGGATGTGTGAATCGAACCCGATGCCGCGTGTGGTGTCGGGCGTGCCGTTGCCACCGATCCACACGTTGTCCATGTGATCGAGCGTGATGCCGTGGTTGCTGCCCGGCCACACATACCCCTCGGCCGGACCGCCCCAGGAGTTTACGAGATTGCCTTCGGGATCGAACTCGAGCACCGGCGGCGCACCCGTGCAGCAGGGCCCGGTGAGTGCGTAACCGCCCTCGGTGCGCGCGTTCAGCGTCGCGTTGCCGCGATGGATGATGAACACGTGATCGCGCGAGTCCACGCCCACGCCGATGGTGGAGCCGAGCAGCCAGCCGTTGGGCAGCGGCTTGGGCCAGTAGGGGTCGACCTCGAAGACCGGCGCCTGCACGGCCTGATGCTCCAGGTCCGCCGCGAGCTGCCGCTGGCCGACCGCGAGCGAGACGATCACCGCGCCCAACACCGCCGCCGTCCAGAGCGTTGTTTTCCGTGCCATCCGACTCTCCGATCCTGACGTGAGGCACGGGCGCCGACTGAGTGGACCCCGTGCGGAACTGCGCCCAATGCTATATCTCTCCGGCGTGATGCACCAGAGACCGCCCCGTAATCCTCTCGCACTGCGCCGCCGCCCCACGCGATGGCGCGGGTTCGTCGCGGCGCTCGGCGTGGCGGTGGCGCTACTCGTGGCGCAGGTGCAGACCCTGTGGTCGCACGAGATCCCCGAGCGCGTGGCCATTCGTGCCTACGTCCAGCCCGACGGCAACACGCTCCGCGTGCTGCTGCGCGTCCCGCTCGAGGCCATGCGCGACGTGGAGTTCCCGCTCCGCGACGATGGCACACTCGATCTGCTGCGCGTGCGCGAACTGCTGCCGCAAGCCACGCAGCTCTGGCTCATCAACAGCATCCGCATCACCGCCGACGGCGCCGCACTCGACGCGCCGCAGATCGCCGGCACCCGCATCGCTCTGCCGAACGACCGCTCGTTCGATTCGTTCGCAGCGGCACGCGCACACTTCGAACAGCCGTTGCTCGAGACCGAGCGCATCGTGTGGCAGCAGACGCTGCTCGATGTAGCACTGGAGTATCCATTGCCGAGCGCCGAGGCCGCGCTGGTGCTGCATCCCGAGCTCGCGCACTTGGGGATTCGCACCACGAGTGTGGTGCACCTCATCGGCGCCGATGGCAGTGACCGAATCGTCACGTACGAAGGCAACCCCGACGCCATCGCACTCGAGCCCGCATGGCTCTCCACCTTCGCGCAGTTCCTGCGCGAAGGCTTCCGCCACATCCTCGGCGGGCTCGATCATCTGCTGTTCGTGATCTGCCTCGTGCTGCCGGTGCGCCGCTGGCAGTCGCTGCTCACCGTGGTGACCGCGTTCACTGTCGCGAACTCGCTCACTCTCGGCGCGGCGGCGCTCGGCTTCACACCCACGGCGCTGTGGTTCCCGCCGCTGGTGGAGACGCTCATCGCCGCGTCGATCGTGTGGCTGACCATCGAGAACATCGTGCTGAGCGAGGAGCGACTCGCCGAGCGTTGGCCGCTGGCGTTCGCGTTCGGGTTGGTGCACGGGTTCGGATTCTCGTTCGCGCTGGGCGAAACGTTGCAGTTCGCGGGCGGCAATCTCGTGAGTGCACTCGCGGCGTTCAACGTGGGTGTGGAGCTGGGGCAGATCGCTGTGCTGCTCGCCGCCGTTCCGCTGCTGTGGCTTGCGCGTCGCTACGTGACGGCCCCGCGGGAACGGCTGGTGACGATCGTCGGCTCCGCGCTGGTGGCGCACACGGCCTGGCACTGGATGACCGAACGCGGGTCGGACTTTTTGGCTCATCGGTCCAGCTTCGCCTGGCCCGCGCTCGACGCCACCTTCGCTTTGGGCGCCATGCGAACGGCCCTCGTGGCGGCCGTCGCCGTGGCCGTCGCGCTCGCGATGCGACAGATTCTAGGCATCCTCCGACGGTCGTAGTCCGGCGACATCCCCCGGACCGTCGCCGAACCCCCGTTCCCTCCCCCGTGCCAGCCACTGCTCGTCTGCTGCTCCCGATCGCCCTCGGTGCGCTCGTCTGCGGTTCCGTCCTCGATGCCCGTCCGCGTCAGCCCAACCCACGCACGACGATGGACGGCGTCTACACGGCCGCACAGGCCACCGACGGCGCCGACATCTTCGCGGCGTACTGCCGCAACTGTCACACGCCCACGGTGCACGCCGGCCCGCCATTCAAGAACAAGTGGTACGGTCGCACGCTCGGCGAGCTGTTCGGCTACCTGCGGCGCGAGATGCCCAAGTCCGATCCGGGCTCGATGAGCGATCAGGACTACTCGCTCGCGCTGGCGTACCTGCTCAAGATCAACGGCATGCCGGCGGGCAGTGAGCCACTGGCCGCCGACTCCACGGTGTTGCACAGTATCCGTCTCGACTCGGTTCGCTCCGTCACTCCCACCACGAGTCTCCGCTGATGACGATGCGCTTTCGCTCTCTCACACTCGCGGTCGCTGTTGCCGCGTTCTCCGATCTCGCTGGCGCACAAGCCGCGCGTCCGGCGAGTGCGCCGGGTGGCACCACCCCGGTGATGTCGGGCCTCGTGCGCGGCAACGCGCCGGGCGAATGGCGCTACTGGGGCGGCGATGCGTTCAGCACGCGCTACTCGCCACTCGATCAGATCACCGCCGAGAACTTCAGCAAGCTCGCGGTGGCGTGGCAGTGGGATGCCGGCACGTTCGGGCCTGACGAGTACTATCGCACCACGCCGCTCTACGCGAACGGCCGACTGTTCACGGTCGCGACCACGCGTCGATCGGTGATGGCGCTCGACCCCGAGACGGGCGAGACGTTGTGGATGTATCGCCTCGAAGAAGGCATCCGTTGGCAGAAGGCGCCGCGGCAGTTCGCGGGCCGTGGCCCGACGTACTGGACCGACGGCAAGGAAGAGCGCGTGATCGTCGTGACGCCAGGCTATCACATGGTCTCGCTCGACGCGAAGACCGGCCGCCCCGACCCGAAGTTCGGCAAGGACGGTGTGGTCGACCTCATGACCGGGCTGGGCTACGATCTCGTACCGCTCGCGGTCGATGACTCCGGCTCGCTCATCATCTCCGACGCTGCACCGGCGCGCCGCGCGAAGCCGGGCGAGACCTGGGACCCGGTGAAGAAGATCGGCGCCGACGGCACCATCGGCATCGATCCGGTGAACGGCCAGATCGCCGCCAGTTCGCCGGCCATCGTCGTGAACGATGTGATTGTCGTCGGCAACTCGTCGATCCATGGCTACTATCCGATCCGCGTGCGCAACATCCCGGGCTTCATCCGCGGCTTCGATCTCAAGACGGGCAAACAGCTCTGGAAGTTCAATCTTGTGCCGCAGCCGGGTGAGTTCGGCGCGGAGACCTGGGAGCGCGGCTCGAAGATCGGTACGGAAGGTGTGGGCAAGAACGACGCGTGGGCCACGTACTCCGCCGACCCCGAGCTCAACACGGTGTACATCCCCGTTGGCATGCCGCTCATGGACGAGTACGGCGGTCACCGCCCGGGCAACAATCTCTTCGGCAACTCGCTCGTCGCACTCGATGCCAAGACGGGCAAGCGGAAGTGGCATTTCCAGATGGTGCACCACGACATCTGGGACTACGACACGCCGAGGGCGCCGAACCTCATCGACGTCACAGTGAACGGACAGCGTCGCAAGGCGATCACGCAGAGCACCAAGCAGGGCTGGCTGTACACGTTCGACCGCGTGACGGGCGAGCCGATCTGGCCGATGGTCGAGACGCCGGTGCTGCAGAGCGATGTGCCGGGTGAGAAGACCTCGCCCACGCAGCCCATCCCGTCGAAGCCCGCGCCGTATTCGCAGCAGGGCCTGCTCGCGACGGATCTCATCGACTACACGCCGGCGATCAAGGACAGCGCGCTCAAGATGGCGCAGCGCTGCCGCATGGGTCCGTACTACATCCCGGCCACGACCTCCGACGGCAAGTCAGCGGGCGGCCTCAAGTGCTCGTGGTACGCGCCGGGCGCGTCGGGCGGCGTGAACATCGACGGTGGCGCCGCGTTCGACCCCGAGACGGGCATGATCTACGTCGCCGCACTCAGCGGTCTCTCGACGATCACGCTGCAGAAGGATCCGTGCAGCGAGTTCAACTACAGCTCGCCGCGCGACAACTGCGGCTTGATCGGCGCGCTCGAACCGCCGGCCGGCTACACGCCGCCCACCTCGCGTGGCGGTGGATTCGAAGGCCGCGGCAGCGCCTCGATGCTCGGCGGGGTCTCCATCCTCAAGCCGAAGGAACTCGGCGGCATCACCGCGTACGACATGAACAGCGGTGACAAGAAGTGGTGGATCCCCAACGGCGGCATGATCCCGGTGCGCAGCACCGATCCGCTGTTCGCCGGCGTGAACCTTCCGCCGCGCGCGGCGGGTGGGCAGGCGCAGGTGATCGTCACCAAGACGCTGGTGATCTACGGCACGGGGCGATCGGGTGGCGTGCCGAATGCCAAGCCGCAGTTGTTCGCGGTGGACAAGGCGACGGGCAAGCAGGTGGGAGCCGTCGAGATTCCTTCGCGTACCACTGCGGTGCCGATGACGTTCATGCACAAGGGGAAGCAGTACATCGTGTTTGCGATGGGGGCGGGCGGGGGAACCGCTCTGGTGGCGTTGCGACTGCCTTGACGGCGTTGGGAGTTGTGAGTGGTGAGCTGTAAGTAACTGCGATGCGGGAGGGGGCGGCGCCGAGTGTTTTCTCGGTGCCGCCCCCTCTCACATCTCCCATCTCCCCTCTCCCATCTGCTACTGTATGAACTTCCAGTTGGCCTGATACCCTGGCCTGAGCGTCGTCCCCATCAACCGCGCCCGCACCATCTCAATAGGCATCCGGCCGCCTTGCAGGATGGCGTCGTGGAACTCCTTGTTCGTCATGCGGCCACCGCCCACGAGTTCGCGGTGCAGCGCGCGGATCTGCAGGCCACCGAGCATGTAGGCCGCCTGATACAACGGTGAGTAACTGCCGTTGAACGAGCGACGCACCTCGGCTTCGGCGTTGGCGCGCTCGTGGCCCACGCGGTCCACCAGCATGTCGATCGCTTCCTGCGGCGTCATCTCGCCCAGATGCACCTTGAGCGAGAAGATGATCCGCGCGAGGCGATGCGAGCGCCAGAACAACATGCCCATGCGGTCTTCGGGCGTCTTGGGGAAACCCTGGTCCCACAGCAGCATCTCCCACCACAGCGACCAGCCCTCGGTCCAGAACGGCGTGCCGAAGGCGCCACGGTGCGTGTTGTAGCGCGAGGTCATGTAGCCCTGCATGTGATGGCCGGGGATCAACTCGTGATGCACCGTGGCCATCGAGAAATGCGGGTTGTTGCCGCGCATCGACATCAGCTTGTCGTCGTGCTGCATGGAGTCGGTCGGATACGACACCTGGATGATCTCGCCTCCGAGGAAGAACGGTGAGACCAGCTGCTGCCGCGGCGACATCATCTCCATGCGCCACACTTCGTCGGCGAGCGGCGGCACGGTGACGAGGTTCTTCTCGGTGATGAACGCCACCGCTTCGCGCGCGAGACGGCGGATGAGCTCCGGCTGTTCACCGGGCGGCACGTAGGCCTGCTTCACCTTCTCGAGTGCACCCTTCACGTCCGTGCCGAAACCCATGTCGCGCGCCGCGCGCGCCTTCTCGGCGTCGATCCACGCGAACTCGCGCTCGGCCAGCGCGATCAGCTCGGCCGGCGTGTACGCGATCATCTCGGCTTCGAGGTCCTCGGCCAGGCCCTGCGCGCCGATCGGGTCGCCGATGATCGGCTCCTCTTGGCCCTCGCGCTGCCCCACCACCACTTCGCGGATCGCGCGCGTGTAGCGGCCGAACGCGTCGTTCACACGACGGAACGGATCCTCGGTCCACCACGAGTAGAGCGGATCGTACCCGGCGTAGAAGCGATTCCAGTTGCGTAGCGTGCCCTGCAGACTGCCGAGGTAGCCGATGGTGCGCAGTGCGACGATGCGATCAGCGCGGGTGATCGTGTTGGCCTGCTTGGCGCGTACCATGCGCGTGAGGCTGTCGAGTTGCGTCGCCATCACGGCGAGCGCCTTGCCCGAGGCCTGCGCGTCGATCTTGTCGAAGCGACGACGCGCTTCCTCGAAGTCCACGATCACCTGGCCGAACGGCACCAGCGGTTTCATCTCGCCGAGGAGCTTCTCCTCGCGGCGGAGCTGCGCGAGCTCGGTCTTGAGGCGGCTCTCCAGGAGGACGTAGTCGATCTTGCCCTCCTGACTGAGCTTGTTGAAGTCGATCTTCGTGAGGCGCTTCTGCCAGTCGGTGTAGAACGCCGTGAAGCGCTCACGCCGCGCCGGTGAGTATTCCACCGTCCAGCGCCGGCCGAGCGCGCCACGATCGGTGGTGAACAGCGCGACCGAGTCGCGGAGTTCGCTGCTGCCCACCGGGATCATGCCGATGCGGCGTTGGGCGACCGACTCCGCAGGGACGGCCGCGAGCACGAGGAAAGCGCCGAGGAGCAGGCCGCGCGGCGCGCGCGGCATGATTACCCGCGGGAGGGTCTGCACAGACGTTCTGATCACGGATTGCGCTCGTAACGTTTGAGGGCACGGGGACCGACCTCGGCCCCGTAGATGTTGCCGCGGGAATCCACTGCGACTCCTTCGGCGGCACTCGTGTTGCGCGTCTCCTTCACCGGATCGGGGATGAACGCCGTCACTTCACCCGTCCGCGCACTGCCAATGCGGATGCCGCGCTGCCACTCGGGCCGCGTGGGTGCGATGGAGCCCGACTCGGAATCGGCGACGTAGATGATGTCGTTCTTGTCGATGAAGATCCCGCTCGCACGCGAGAACTGGAACCAGGTGTCGAGCAGTTTGCCGTCCTGCGAGAAGATCTGGATGCGGTTGTTCGTGCGATCGCCGACGAAGAGCCGGCCACGCGAGTCCATCGCCAGCGCGT
Source organism: Gemmatimonadaceae bacterium (assembly GCA_020853635.1). Lineage (GTDB taxonomy): Bacteria > Gemmatimonadota > Gemmatimonadetes > Gemmatimonadales > Gemmatimonadaceae > Pseudogemmatithrix. The sequence goes on along the minus strand of JADYYN010000248.1, from coordinate 16,725 downwards.
GCGGCTGATCGAACTCACTCGGCCCCGTCCCTTTCTTGCCCCAGCTCATGAGCAGCTTGCCCGTCTTGTCGAACTTGAGCACGCGCGCATTCGCTTCGGCACCCGACGCGTGGCCCTCGGCGACGTAGATGTCACCGTTGGGTGCGACATACACCGCGTTGGGCTGGAAGAAGTAGCCCGGCTCGCGCGCGCCGCCATCAGTGCCGAGCCGCATGAGCAGTTCGCCGCGCGGCGAGAACTTGAGCACCTGATGTCCGAAGATCTTCGCGGGCATCACCGGCGGCGGAGCATCGGCAGGCGCGTTGCGAGGCACGACCGGCTTGTTGTCGCGCCCATCGACGATCCACACGTTGCCTTCGAAGTCCACGTGGATGCCGTGCGGCCAGTTCACCATGCCCTTGCCGAACGAGCGCACGAGATTGCCGTTCTTGTCGAACAGCAGCACCGGATCGAGATCCGAGCCCACGCAGCTGTTCTGCCCGCAGCGTTCACCCACCCACACGCTCTCGCCGTCTTTGTCGATGGCGACGGCGCTCGTGGAGCCCCACACACGACCGGCGGGCAGCTTGGCCCAGCCTTCGATGGTGCGGTACGGATTCGGGCGGTCGTTCACCGGCGTGGTTGCGGCGCTCTGCGCATGAACCAGCGCAGGCACGCACAGCATCGCGATCTGAAAGAGATTCCTCACACGTGCGCTCATTCGTCGTCTTCTCCACGCGACGCATTCGTCGCCGGTTGCGGGTCGTATTCCTGTGTCGGCAAACGGAACGCCTCGGCGATGGTCGGATCACCTGAATCACCGAGCACGCGCCACGCCGCGTATTCGCCCATCACGATCGAGAACTTGAAGCCTTCGGCCTGTCCCATGCCGGCGATCCACGCGTTCTCCGCGCCCGGCACGCGATCGACGATGAAGTTGCGGTTCACGCTGCTCTCGTAGTGACACGACCGCGTCTCGAGCAGCGGCGCGTCGGCAAGCGCGGGGAAGTACTTCGCGAGCACACGCCGCGAACCATCGATGCGCTCCTGACTCGACCAGCGCGAGGAGAGATCGGGATCCTGCTGGCGCGGATCCGGCGGCGGCGCGTTGCTCGGAGAGGGCGGTGGCGGCGGAGCATCGGCGGCGCCAGGTGCACGCGGCGGCGCCGGCGGTGCAATCGCACCACGCACGCGAAAGCCGCGTGAATCCACCGGCAACGCGGCCCAGCCCGTCACACCCGGCACGTTCCACGTGGGGATGTTGGGATACGTGAAGCGATCATCGCCCATCGGCGTGCCGAAGTAACACACGTGGCCGATCGGCAGTCGCGTCTTGTTCTTGAGCGCCATCGGCAGGACTTTCTCCATCCACGGGCCGCAGCAGAACACGTAGGCATCGGCTTCGAGCTTGGTGCCATCGCCGAGTGTGATGCCGTTCATGCGGCCGTTGCTGATGGGGCCAGGCGTGACCTTGCCCAAGCGGAACTCCACACCGGCGTCGCGGCCGAGTGCGACCACCGCCTGAATGGAGTCGCGTGCACGTGCGACACCCGCGTCGGGTTCGTACACCACCACGCCTTGCCCGTCGGAGTTGATCTGCGGCCAGCGGCGCTTGGCCTCGTCGGTGGTGAGCACCTCGTGCTTCACACCGAGCTTGTTCCACAACTCCATCGTCTTGGTGGTGAACGGCTCCGTCCTCTCGCGGAGGATCACGTCACCGGTGGTGAAGAAGTAGCGCGTGCCGAACCGCTTGGCGTGTTCGGCGTCGAACTCGCGCCAGCGCTGGATGCTCTTTCGTGCCCATGCGGTCCAGAGCTCGGGCGTGAGCGTGCGATCGCCATACGAGGAGCGGATGCCGCGCGTCTCGTCGCCGCTGGTGGCGCGCGAGTTGGCGACGCCGTACTGGTCGATGAGCGTGACGCGATGACCGGCTCTGCGCAGATGCCACGAGGTGAAGGCTCCCCATGCACCCGCACCGACGACGATAATGTGACTGGTCGCGCGCGCGCGGCCCTGTGCAGTGAGCGGCGCGGTGGCGGCGAGCGACTCGGCAGCCGCTGACATCGGCATGCCACCGGTGATCAACGCGCCGGTGCCGAGCCCGGCGAGGCGCAGGAAGTCGCGACGTGCGACGGTGGATTCCAAGGATTCCGGTGCGTCCGACATGACGGCGGGGGCGGGGTGTGGGACAGGGAGCGGACTTGCGGACTTCGCGAGGGCAAAAGTCGCTCTTGCACGGAGGGTTGGCAATCGGCAGAGCGCGACTGGGCGAGGGCGGCGTCTCAGCGCTGCCGAGGGCACTTGCCCACGCGAAGGCGCCTCGTCAGCTTCCATCGCGATGCGTTCCCCCCGACTCCTTACGCCCGTCGCCGCGGCGCTGCTGTGCGGCGTGTTCTGCGGCACTCTGCTCGCCGTCCTGCCGCAGACAGTGCGGGCGCAGACGCCCGTTCCGACGCCGCCGCCGTCACCGACCACCGACTCCAGTGCCGTCGCCGCCGAGGCTGCGGTGAAGCAGATCGACCTCGGCGACCAGTGGTTCCGCGCCGTCTGCCTGGAGTGTCACGCGGTGGGTTCGGTGTCGAACCCTGATTTCCGTCTCAAGTGGGGCGGGCGCAGCGCGTTCGATCTGTACGAGTTGATCCGCTCCACCATGCCCGAGCATGAACCGGGCTCGCTCACGCAGGGCACATACACCGCGATCGTCGCATACTTGATGAAGCTCAACGGCATGCCGGTGGGCACCAGCGCGATCTCGTCGGACAGCGCGGCGCTCGCGACGAGCAAGTTGTCCTTCCCGGCGGCATCGTCCGCCACCTCTCGTTGACCCGGAGTCTTTCGATGCGTCGCACTTCGATCCGTTCGCTCTGCCGCGTGGCCGCTGTCGCGGCCCTGCTCGTCGTGGCCGCGGCCCCGCTCGCCGCGCAAGCGCGTGAAGCGCTCGGCCAGTCGTCCGCTACGCTCACGCCGGCGATCCGCGTGGGCAACATGGTCTATGCGTCGGGCGCACTGCCCTCGCGCGGTGCCAATGCCGACACGACCATTCAGGGGCAGACCAAGAGCACGCTGGAGAACCTCAAGCGCACGCTCGAGATGGCCGGCACGACGATGGAGAACGCGGTGAAGTGCACGGTGTTCCTCGTCGAGGGCTCGGACTTCCGCGGGATGAACGAGGCGTACGCGGCGTTCTGGCCGAGCGCGCCGCCGGCGCGGACCACGGTGGTGGTGAAGGCGCTCGTGGTGCCGGGGGCGAAGTTGGAGATCGAGTGTATTGCGGTGATGCCGGCGAAGTAGGCGGCGACTGGGCGGAATGACGCGGGGGCCGGCGAAGCCGGCCCCCGCGTTTGTTTGTCAGCGGGTCCAGATGACTATCGCGCCGCAGCCATCGAAGTCGGTGAACTTCGGCGGGGCGAACTGGGCGGTGTACACTTCGATTGAGCGGGCACGGTTCAGGATCGGCGTGAGAGTGCCCTCGACCAGAACAACACCTTCATCATATCCATCGATGAACCACCGCGGACTGCAGACTTTCAGACCGACCTTGATTGCGAGGCTTCTACCGGTGCTGCGCAGTCGCGGCACGAGGTTGGCCACCGCATTGGGCGTCACCTGAGGCATCTTCTTCAGCTGCTCCTCCGTCACAAACCCACCCGTCTCGCGCTGCCGCCGCCACTCGAAGTCCGGCTTCCAATCCAACATGTCCCGCCGCCCCACCACCCGCGCCGTGTCGAGCGTGAACACGAACGGCTCCAGCTGCACCGCCGCCACCTCGACCTCCTCCGCCACAGGATTCACGTCGATCACCGCCGGCGTGAACCCGATCGCGCGCGTGGCGAGCTGCTGACTCCGCCATCCGCGCAGCGACAGCGCATACCGCCCACCCGCATCCGTCCGCACGCGCCGCGACGAATCGCCGAGCACCAGCACCGTCGCGCCGGACACCGGCGAGCCGAGCGAGTCACGCAGGACCCCACTCACGCGCACTTCGCGCGTGCTGTCGCCCACCATCAGGTCGCGGCGCGACACCGGATCGCGGAGATGTGCCACGAGCCGCGTGAGTGGCGCGTCGTTCGCCACCACATCCAGATCGAACTCCGCATCGAGCGGCACCGCGCAGAGTACGTAGCTCCCGCTGCTGGTCGTAAGCCCGCGCCGGATCACGGAACTCTCACGCATCTCCGTCGATCGATTTCGCTCCGGTGCTAACTCGCGCCAGCGCCCCCGCACCTGCACCCCGACCACCGGCATCCCCGCAGCGTCGCGCACCTCACCGAGCAACACACCATAGCCCTCGCCGAGGTCGCTCTGGCAGTGCATGCGGTGCAGTGTAAGCAGCGAGGGCGTCGCAACGAGCAGCCGCGTCGTCGAATCGGCCGTGACCTGCACCTCGCCACCCAGCGGACCCAAGCCGGTCTGCTCGAGCCAGCGCTCGTAGTACGCGATCCGATGCGTGCCAGGCGCCACACCCTCGAACACGAAGCGCCCAAGCGAATCGGTCGTCGCGCGGCGTGCACCACCGTCGAGCGTCACCGTCGCGTTCACCAGAGGACGATACGGCAACGGCTGCGCGGCACCCGCCACACGCGTCAGCAGCGAATCACGCAACGCGCCCTCGATCCGCCCGCTCTGCGCCGCAACGACGGTGGGAGCGAACACGAGGGCGCAAAGGCCAGCACGTGCGCGGGTGGGGGCGCGCATGACGCCTCCCTACCCCACATCCCTTCAGGCGGTTCCGCCGATCGCGATCGAGAGGTCCTTGTCGCTCAGGTTCCCGCCACACATCACGATGCCCACACGCTTGCCCGCCAACTCGGGTGCGAGTTTGCGCAGCCCGGCCAATCCCGCCGCCCCTGCGCCCTCCGGCAGATTGCGCGTGATGCGGATCAAGTCACGCACCGCCGCATACATCTCCTCCTCACTCACAGTCACGAAGCCGGCAAGCCCAGCGCGCAGCGCCTCGAACGTCAGCGTGTACGCCGAGCCCGTCGCGATGCCCTCGGCGAAGGTCTTCGCGGGCTGATTCTCGAGCCGCACACCCTGCTGCCAGCTCTCGTACTGCGCGGGCGCCGCGCTCGCTCCCACGGCGTACACCTTGAGACCGGGCTTCCGCACCGACGCGACCGTCATCGCGCCCACCGACTGCGAGCCACCGCCCAGCGCGATGATCAGCGCGTCAAGTTCCGGGGCCTGCTCGAGGATCTCCATCGTCATCGTGCCCGCGCCGGCCACGACGAGCGGATCGTTGGTCGAATGCAGCAGTGCGAGCCCGCGCTGCTTCGCCATCTCACCACAGGCGCGCACGGTCTCGTCGTACGTGGCGCCGACTTCCACCAACTCCGCGCCCAGCGACTTGATCGCAGCGTTCTTCGCGGGGTTGTTGCCCTCTGGCACACAGATGGTGACCGCAGTGCCGGTGAGTCGCCCACCGTACGAGACACCGAGCCCGTGATTCCCAGTGCTCGCGCCAATCACGCCGCGCGCGCGCTGCTCCTCGGTGCGGCCGAGGATCGCGTTGAGCCCGTTGCGGATCTTGAAGCTCTGCGTGGGATGATGGTTCTCGTGCTTCACCGACACACGGATGCCGTGGCCCACGAGCTCATCCAGCTGCGGATACTGACGCAGCGCGGTGGGGGCCAAGTGCGGCGCGAGACGCTCACGCGCGGCGAGCACATCATCGTACTGGATCGGCCAGTCGGCGGGGAGTGGAGTCGGCATCGGGTGTTGTTCTTCGGGGAGAGACGACGATCAGCGATTGTGTTTGTACATCAGGTCCACCAGTTCATCGTACATCTGTTCAGCTTCGTCTTCGCCCTTCTTGAAGGCCGACGTCGCGCAGTGCTTGAGATGATTGCGCATCAACTCGCGACTCACGCCCCGCAGCGCCTCCTGCACACTGGAGATCTGCGTCATGATCTCGGCGCAGTAGCGATCGTCTTCGACCATCTTCTGCAATCCGCGTACCTGCCCCTCGATGCGGCGCAGGCGCTTGAGGTTGCGATCCTTCACGCCGCCATCGACGGCCAGCGCTTTGAGAGGTGCGCGTTTCATCGCGTGCCGACGACAACGTAGCCCTCATCGGCGATCGCCTGCGCGATCTGCGCGGCCGAGAGACGCGACTCGTCGAACTCGACGTCCGCGCTGCCGATCTTCACGTCGCGCGTGGAGACGCCGTCGAGGCCCTTCAGGGTGCGATCGACCGCGGCGACGCAGTGGCCGCAGGTCATGCCGGTGATTTCGAACGTGAGTTTGGACATATACCCGCCTGGTTTATAGGTGATTCCTTATACCCTACCCCCCTATTGTAAGGGCGGATGGGGGATTGGGGAAGGTGGAGGGTGGTGAGGTGCGGGATGCGGGGGGCGGGGGCAGATTTGGCGGACACTCTTCCCGGTGGGTTCATGCGTCGCTCTCTGTCGGTATCCGCAGTCATCCTCCTGACGGCACTCGCTTCTGCGTCTGCGACCGCGCAGACGGCGGCGTCCTCGTGGATCGTCGACAACCACGGACGCACCGCAGGCACCATGGAGGTGCGGCGCACGCGTGACTCCATGATCGTCCGCCACATCTATACCGACCGCAATCGCGGCGGCCGCGTGGAGACGCGCTACGCGCTCGGGCCTGATGGCGGCGTGCGTGGCGGTGAGCAGCGCGCCGTGTTGCCCGACGGGAGCGCCGGCCCGGCGACGGAGCGGTTCGAGGTCGTCGGCGATTCTGTGCGATTCTCCTTCGGCACGGCGCCCACGGCGACCATCGCGCGCACCGCGAGCTCCATCGTAGGACTGCGCGGTGGGACACCGTTCGAGCAGGCCATGGTCGCGCGCACGCTGCTCGCGCTCCCCGACCGCCGCGGCAGCATGATCGCGGGTGGTGACCTCCGCGCGAGCATCATCGCCGACACGACGTTCCGCACCAACGGGCGCGTGCAACGCGCGCGTCTCGTGATGATGCAGCGCGGCACCACGCGCAACCATCAAGGCGTGTGGCTCGACGAGAAGGGCGAACTGCTCGCGACCGACGTGCAGTGGTTCATCACCGTGCGCCGCGACGTGACCGCACTGCTCCCCGTCTTCCGCGCGATCGAGCTCAAGTGGCGCGCAGCACAGGGTGAGGCGCTCGCCAAGACCGCCGTCACCGCGACCAACACGCACATCGCGATCATCAACGGCGACGTGTTCGACAGCGAAGCCGGTGTGCTGCGCCCCGCCCAGACGGTGCTCGTGCGCGGCGATCGCATCGTCGCGGTCGGTGCGGCGGAGACGGTCACGATCCCCGCGGGTGCGACCATCATCGATGCCAAGGGCAAGACGGTCATGCCCGGCATGTGGGACATGCATGGTCACACTCAGGTCGGCCAACAGGCGGGACTCGGCCTCACGCAGCTCGCGAACGGCCTCACCACCGTGCGCGACATGGCGGCGGACATGGATGTCGCCGTGTCCATCCGCGACCGCGAACGCGCCGGCAAACTCGCGACGCCGCGCCTCGTGCTCGCCGGCTTCATCGAAGGCCCGCTCGCGTGGGCCGGCCCCACCGAAGCGATCGCCCGCGATGAAGCAGAAGCACGCGCCTGGGTGAGCAAGTACGCCGCCAACGGCTACAAGCAGATCAAGCTCTACAACGTCGTGCATCCCGACCTCATCCCCACCATCGCGGCCGAAGCGAAGAAGCACGGCATGCTCCTCAGCGGACACATCCCGCGCGGCATCAGCATCGAAGCAGCCGTCGCACTCGGCTATGACGAGATCCAGCACGCGGCGTTCCTGTTCTCGAACTTCTTCCCCGACTCGCTCTACCTGCCGACCATGCGGGCCTACTCGCAGGTCGCCACCGCGGTCGCACCGACGTTCGACGTGAACTCCGCAGGCATGACCAAGCTGCTGGACTTCCTCAAGGCGCGCGGCACGGCGATCGACGGCACGTTCAATCTGTGGATCGGCGGTGGTGGCGCGATCGTCGGCGCCGGCGGCTCCACGAACCAGATGAAGGCCGACAGCGCCTACATGCAGCTCATCCGTCGCCTCTACGCGCACGGCATCCCGCTCATCGCCGGCACGGACAACTCCAGCGGGTCGACGTTCCGCCGCGAGCTCGAGATGTATGAGATGGCGGGGATCCCCGCACCGCGCGTGCTGCAGATCGCGACCATCGACGCCGCGCGGTTCATGAAGGACGCGGCCGACTACGGCAGCATCAGCGTGGGCAAGGTGGCCGATCTCATCATCGTGAACGGCAAGCCCAGCGAGAAGATCAGCGAGCTAGCGAAGATCGAGACGGTGCTGCGCGCCGGACGACGCTACGACGTCGACACACTCAGGGCTCGATTGAACCGCTGAGCCAGTGCAGGACGTTCAGTGTGAACTGCGCGTTCTGCTCGGCCAGCGGGGCGTTCATGCCCATGGGGCGTTTGTCGGCGCCGGCCACCTGCGCGGAGAACATCGCTGCTTCGCCGAACAGCGCCACGCGACCGGCTGAGACGCGTCGGGTGGCGCCCTGCAGCCAGCCACCGACCTTGCGCACCGGTGTGTCCTTCTCGAACTGCCACGCGATCTTGGGCTCGAGCGAGACGTAGTCCGGCGGAAGGATCATCACCGGTTGCACGCCTGGCGCGTCCCAGCGGAACGCTTGCCCGGTGAAGCTGCGCACCTGCGTGACGCGCTCGGTCGCATCTCGCCCGTTCACGATCGTGTGCGCGGGCAGCGTCCCGTCCTTGGGCACGAAGAGCGTGGGCTGCGAGCTGCCACCGCCGCGCGCGGCCTCGACGTTCGCCGCCGCCGTGCCCGGGTAGGCGAAACCATTGGTGAACGACGCGCCGAACGCCGCGGCGAGATCGGCCGCGGCACCCGCGAGCGGCATGTGATCGGCGATGAGCAACAATCGCCCGCCCTGCTCCACCCACAACTTCACCGCTGCGATCTCCGCTGCCGTGAACGCTGACGGCGTCGGCAGCGGATACGTCGGCCACGGCTTGTCGTTGGGCTGCGCGTTGGAGCTGACGAGCAGATCGCAGGCGGTGAGCGATTCGGCGCTGAGCACCGCCTTGAGCGGCGACACGCGATACCCATCGCGCCGGGCCAGCTCGCCGAACGCCCAGAACCGATTGTCGAGCGTGTGGAAGTTGTAGTGGCCCTCGTCGAGGCAGAGTCGCGGCCCGGCGTCGGTCGCGAAGGCCGGACGCGGCACCGGTGGACGGAAGTTGCGGTCGGGCACCTGCTGGGCCCGCAACGCCGAGACGGACACGGCCAGGACAAGCGCGGTCCAGAGGCCGAAGGCAGCGAACCGGCGCAGTATCGAGGGACTCAGCATGCTCCAAGTTGCGGACCAAGCCATGACTCGGCAACTTCGCTGCTCGACCCGAACCCGACTCTCATGCTCTCCCGTACTTTGTTCCGCCGGTCCTCTACGCAGGCTCGCCATGTTGCGGTCCTCGCCGCGGCACTCGCGCTCACTGTCACACCGCTCCGCGCGCAGCAGCGGGCGCTCACGCGCTGGGAAGAACAGTCACGCGCGCTGCTCCGTGAGTTGGTGGAGATCAACACCACGCACTCGGTCGGCAACACCGTCACCGCCGCCGAGGCGATGGCCAAGCACATGCGCGCCGCCGGATGGCCCGCAGAGGACGTCGTGGTGGTCGAGAACGCGCCGCGAAAGGGCAACCTCGTGGTGCGGTATCGCGGCAGCAATCGCACACGCAAGCCGGTGCTGCTGCTCTCGCACATCGACGTCGTCGAGGCCGACCCGAAGGACTGGACGCTGCCGCCGTTCCAGTTCATCGAGAAAGACGGCACGTTCTACGGCCGCGGCGTCGCCGACGACAAGGACGAGAGCGCGATCCATCTCACCATCCTACTTCGCATGAAGGCCGAGGGCATCGTGCCCGACCGCGACATCATCGTGGCGCTCACCGCGGACGAAGAAGGTGGGACCTCGAACGGCGTGGACTGGATGCTCACGAACCGCCCCGAGCTGCTGCAGGCCGAGTTCGCATTCAACGAGGGCGGCGGCGGCCGTGTGGAGGACGGCAAGAAGATCTCCAACGACGTGCAGGCGAGCGAGAAGAAGGTCGCGAACTTCACGGTCGAGGCGACGAACCCGGGCGGCCACAGCTCCGTGCCACGTCCCGACAACGCCATCACGCAGCTCGCCGCGGCGCTGGTCAAGCTCGGCGCGTACCACCAGCCGGTGAAGTTGAACGAAGTCACGCGCGCCTACTTCAAGCGCCAGGCCGAGATCGCCGGTGGCGAGATGGGTGCGGCGATGCGCGCGCTGATCGCGAACGAACGCGATGCCGCCGCCGCGGCCACCATGGCGAAGGACCCCGCGAACAACTCGCGCATGCGCACGACCTGCGTGGCCACCATGCTCACCGGCGGCCATGCGAGCACCGCGCTCCCGCAGCGCGCGACGGCGACGGTGAACTGCCGCATCCTGCCCGACGAGAGCACCGAGGAGGTGCAGAAGCGTCTCATCGCCACCATCGCCGATACGGGCGTGAAGGTGACGGTGGCGCGCGGTGCACGCGAGAGCCCGCCGTCGCCGCTCACCGCGGAGCTGCTGCGCACCATCGAGGAGACCACCAAGGAAGTGTGGCCCGGCATGCCGGTGGTGCCGACGATGAGCACGGGCGCGACTGATGGGCTGTACCTGCGTCGTGCGGGCATTCCCGTGTACGGGGTCTCGGGACTGTTCTACGACACGCCCAACGCGCACGGCATGAACGAACACGTGAGTGCGCAGGCGTTCTACGATGGGCTGGAGTTCATGTATCGGCTGGTGAAGAAGGTGGCGGGACCGGAGAAACCGCGGATGTGATAGGGGCAGAGGGGAGATGGGAGATGGGAGATGGGAGATGGGAGAGGGGAGACTGCCCGACTCGCACTTCTCCCATCTTCCATCTCCCATCTCACCTCTTCCCTCTCACATTTTCACCGCCGTGACCGTCACCCCCGCACTCCGCACCGCCCCGAACACCCAGAACACGTCCTGGTACCGGAGCTTCTTGTCGGCTTCGATGAAGAGCACCTTCGTCGGCCGCCCAGCATAGATCTTCGTGAGCTCCGGGATCAACTGCCCCGCCTCGATCACGCGACCGTTCACCGCGTAGCGAGGCCCCGGCGTCACCTGCAGCACGATCGTGCCATCGCTAGGGCCTGCCTCCGGAGCGGGTGCCGGCACCGGAAGCACCACTTCGGTCTTCCACATCGGCAGGAGATCCAGCATCGCCGCGATCAACAGCACGAGCAGGATGTCGATCATCGGCACCACATTCGGTTCCCGATTGAGTCCATCGCGCGTGACGGGTCCCATCGGCACTCCAGGTTGGGGGCACCCCCACCCTACCGGTCACGCATGAACCAGTGATGGCCGACACATGACGAACCGATGACAACGCCGTGAGAACTCGGCAATCCAACCCACAAACGAAGAGAGGGGAGACGTGAGCACCTCACATCCACACTCTCCCATCCACCTTCTACCATCTGAACCTACGGCTTCAAATCCTTCAACCGCCGCAACACCTCCCCCAACGCCTGCATCTCGCGCCCGTACGTCGCCCAGTCATCCGACCGCTGCGCCGCACGCGCCTTCTCGTAGTGCCCCACCGCGAGCGCCGTGAGCTCCGCCCGCTGATCCGCCGCCGGACGCGCCGCGCCGCCCGCCGCCGCCGTCAACTGCGCGGCCGCCGGCGCCCGCTCCGGCCCTGCCCCGCCGAACATCACACGCAGCGCGCGCTCGAAGGTCTCCTCCATCACCACACGACCCTCGTGCACCACGATCACACGCTTGAGCTCGGGGATCCGCCCACCCTGCGACTGCAGGTACAGCGGCTGCACGTAGAGCAGGGACGACTCGATCGGGATCACCAGCAGTTCACCACGGATCACCTCCGAGCCGCCGGCGTCCCACAGCGACACCTGACGCGACACCTCGGTGTCCTGGCTGATGCGACTCGCCACCTGCCGCGGACCGAACACCAGACTCTGCCGCGGGAAGCGATACGCGATCAGCTCGCCGTAGTGCTCACCGTCGTTCCGCGCGACGATCCAGCTCGCGAGGTTGTCCTTCTGTCGCGGCGTGAACGGACGCATCAACAGATACTCGGCTTCCTTCTCGCCGGGCATGCGCATGACGATGTGCCGCTGGAACCCGATCGACTCGTCGCGTTCGTCCGCCCGCGGGATCTGCCACTGGTCCTCGCGATGGTAGAACGTCTCCGGGTCCGTCATGTGGAACGTCGCGTAGAGCGCCGTCTGCGCGTCGAACAGGGTCTCCGGATACCGCACGTGCCGTCGCAGGTCCGCCGGCATCTCGTCGAGCGGCCGCAGCAGGTTCGGATAGATCCGCGACAACGTCTTGATCATCGGATCCTCGGCGTCCGCCAGATACGCCTTGATCGCACCATCGTACGCGTCGATGGTGATCTTCACGCTGTTGCGCAGATAGTTCGTCCCGTCGCGGAGCCGCGCCGAGTACGGATAGCGGTCGGTCGACGTGTAGGCATCGATCATCCACACGAGGTGCCCGCTGTCGGTGACCACGATGTACGGATCGTTGTCGAGCTTGAGGAACGGCAGCGCCTTCGCCGCGCGTTCGCGCACGTTGCGATAGAACAGGACCTTGGTGCTGTCCGTGAGATCGCTCGAGAGCAGGATGTTGAGCGACTGGAACCGCATCGCGAACAACAGGCGCGTGAAGAACGACTGAGCTGGCACGCCACCAGTGCCCGTGTAGCTCGAATACACGCCTTCGTCGCCTTCGGCCGCGGGATGGTCGAACTCACGCTGCCGCGACGGCGCCAGTGCATACGTGCTCTGCAGTTCGCCGTAGTAGATCTGCGGCCGCGTGATCGTGCGGTCCACACTCGACGTCGGCGGGAGGTCCTGCACCCAGAGCACGGGCAGACCTTCAGGGGTGATCTCGTTGGTGGGTCCCATCGTCAGGCCCATGCCGTGCGTGAACGTGAGATGTTCGTTCACGAACGTGCGCGTGGGCAACGCGGCCACGTCGAGCTCACGCGCCGAGAGCAGCACGTGACGGAGTGCCCCGTTCACCACATAGCGGTCGTCGTCGATGGCGACGAACTCATAGTACGTGCGGATGGACTGCAGCTGCCCGAACGTGCGGAGCAGCGGGCCGCGGTCCCAGAGGCGGACGTTGTCGAGCGTCGCGCGGTTGGCTTCGAGATCCTTCGCCGTGAGCCCCTGATCGCCTTCGAGTTCGCGTCGCTCGACCTTGTCGAGTCCCCAGGCGCGGCGCGTGGCCGCGATATGATGGACGATCTGCGGGGTCTCGCGCGCCAGTTCATTGGGTTGCACCACCAGGCGCTGATACGTCGCCGGCAGGAGTACCGTGAGCAGGAACGACAACACGAGGTACCCACCCACCACGCTGATCGCCGGCCGCACGAGCGTGCCACGGCGTGCGTTGAGCAGGATCCAGACGGCTCCGAGGAACAACAACGCCGCCAGTGCGCGCTGCGCCGGCAGCACGATGGTCACGTCGGTGAGACTCGCGCCTTGCAGCGGCGCATGCGTGCCGAACAGCAGCGACGGGCCGGCGACGAAGACCAGCCGCGCCGCCTGCACGAGCAACAACACCCCCAGCAACGTCGCCACATGCAGATGCACGTTCTTCTCGGCGCGCAGACCGCCCTGGCGGAAGTAGATGTCACCGCGCGCGAGATAGATGGGCAGCGTGAGGAAGATCAGGGCGAACGTGAGCGCGCCGCTCACCAAGTCGAAGCCGAGCTCGATGGTGGGCAGCGTGAACACGTAGTACGCGACATCGCGTCCGAAGACCGGGTCCACGTCCCCGAACGGCGTGCGATGCCAGAACTGCACCAGCGTGCGCCAGCGTCCGCCGGCCGTGCTCGCCAGCGCCAACGCGCCGAGTGCCGCGAACGGCAGCGCGAGGAGTTCGGCGAGGCGCACGAACAGACGCTCGCGCGTCTGGATGCCGCCCTGGGCGAGCACGGTCACCGACTCGCGTACCTGCTCGATCCCGCGCAGCGCGATGCGGGCGTTGCTGTAGAGCAGCGCGAATCCACCCAGGCCGGCGAGCAAGCCGAGTGTCCACTGGGCCGTGATCTGAAGCAAGAAGACGCGCTCAAAGCCGACTTCCTTGAACCAGAACCAGTCGGTGATACGGGTCGCGCCCGCGCGGAGCAGCACCGCGCCGAGGAAGAGCGCGAGCACGAAAAGGAAGAGCCGCTGTCGCAGGCGGTCTGGGGCGGGCGTCGGGGGCATGATCGGGGGGATCGGGGAGGAGGGACATGTCGCCGCTGTCCCAGCCTGAACGTTCGCCTCTGGCGCCCCCCGGCGCTACCGTGTCCAGACGACGATCGCGCCGCAACCGTCGTTGTCGTTGAATCGTGGTGGGGCTGAGGCAGCCGTGTACACCTCGACGCGCTTGGCGCGCTCGAGGAGCGATATCTGGTCGGCCTCCTGTTCCTTCAGGTCGAGCCGACCCACGTCTATGCCGTCCTCGAAAAAGCGAGGTCTGCAGAATCCGAAACCGCCGGCGCGGAGTCGTAGGGTTCGTCCGACCGCTCTGAGCCTCGGGGCAAAGCTCGCCATCATGCTTGCCGAGATCGGCGGCAACCCACGCAACATCTCGTCCGTGATGAACACCCCTGCGCTCGCCCCGCGCCGACGCTCCTCGAACCCCGCGCGTTCCCGAGTCAGCATCGTCTCCTCGATGCGCACTTCCGTGAGTGTCACGCGCGGTCGTACGAGCGTGATCGCACCGAGATCGGAGTCCGCCTGTGACCCGGACACCGCCACCGACATCGGCGCGAATCCCACCGTACGCACCATCAGCTCACCCGTGCCGGCCGGCGCGTTCGCCAGCACGAACCGTCCCGTCGCATCAGTGCGCGCGACCACGGACGAATCACCGCGCCACACGATCATGGCCGCCGCGATCGCGGCACCCGTGTCATCCACCAGCCGACCGCTCAGATCACGACGTGGCGCCGGGTCGGCCACGCTGAGAGCGACCTGCTGCGACGCACCGTCGAGCGCGATCTCGATGGTGCCGCTAGTCTCGTCGGCGCGCTCCGCGCGGAGCGAAAGCATCTGCTCCCTCGGCACACCGCACAGCGTGAATGACCCATCGACGTCCGTTCGCGCGGATTGTTCCGTCGTGCCCGGCTTGAACACGCCATTCTCGAACCGCCCGATCCACCACGAGGCGATGACGGTCGCCGCAGCGCGTGGCTCGCCGCGTACGTCCGAGACGCCGCCGTACAACATGCCGAGTGAGTCCGGCAGCGCTGCCGCGCAGGCCGCGCGCGCGGAGTCAGCGCGCATCGTGGCGTCCTTCCGCGACGCGGCAGCGGCATCCACCGCCGACTTCGCCCATACGATGTTCACCGACGCCGCCATCGCGCTGGGCACGAGCCGCACCGACGACGTGACAGCGGCGCGACTCCCGTCGAGCACCGACACCTGCACGGCGCCACCGATCGGCAGACCGCAGAAGATGAAGAACCCATCGTGCGCCGGGTATTCCCGCGAGTCGCGCAGCGCGCTGCGGGAGAAACGCGAGCCGCTGGTCGCCACCCAACTCGCGCGCACCGTCGCACGCGACACCGGCACACCCGAACTATCGATGACCTGCCCGAAGACGATCCCCGAGTTGCCCTCGCGTTCGTTTGCTGCGCCCTCGCAGACCGGCGTTCGCCCCACTCGCGCGGCAACCTCAGGCAGGGCCGACGCCGCGTCACTCTCCGAGCGATACAACGACTCTGCGCCACGACGCACCTCGATCACCACCCCGCCGCGATGCTCGACGACGTTGACCGAGCGTCGCGTGGTCTGTTGTCCGACTGGCGACAGCACCGCCTCAAGCTTCTGCGAGGTGGGTCGCGGCAGCCGTAGCGTCCACCGATCGACCATCCAGATCCCGCTCTCGAGACGACGGAACCCGATGTGCCCGCCGGCGCCTGCCGCACGCAGATCGGGGTCGATGCCATTGAACTGGAAGTCGAGATAGCGCAGCTCCGCACTGCGACGATCCATCCACAACGTGCCGTCGATCGCCGGCGTGCGCCGTGCCGACGCTGACGGCTCGAAGTGCAGCCCCACCAGCGCGCTGTCGCTGGGATGCGTCGTCTCCTGAAAACACTGCCGCGCGATGAAGCGCTCATCGAGCAGGACCTCGGCGTCCGGCGCGTAGAAGACGAACGCGTCGTCGATCAGGCGCGCGAATCCGTCTCCGATCAACGCCTCCACTCCCGCCGAGCGGAACGGCACCGCGGTCGCGGATTGCTGCCGCAGCACGAGTTGCGGCGTGAGCGGTGTGCCGAGTCGGTCGGTGATGATGGAGAAGTTCTCCCAGGTCGCCACGGCAGAGCCGTCGGACGACGTGAGCAGCGTCGAGGCGAGCGCGACCCGCGCTTGCTCGAGCAGTGATGCGGCGAGTCCGCCGGCGCCGGAGCGGTCGCGGCACTCGGAGTCGCGCTCCACTCGGACGGCAGCCAACGAGACTGCCTGCGCGCTGAACACGAGCAGGAGTTCCGCCGTGGGATCGCCGGAGAGGTCGAAGTCACCGAGTGCCACGGGCTGGAATCCGATGCGCAGCACCCGCGCACGGTACCGTCCGGCCTCCGGTACACGCAACGCCACCTGCCCGCGCGACCCGCTGAGTGCGCGGACGCGAGCGGCCGCATCCGAGACCGCGGTCAGTTCGACCACGGCGCCCACCACCGGCGTCACCGAATCCGGCGCGACGAGTCGCGCACGGAAGGTC
>JADYYN010000247.1 GCA_020853635.1 Gemmatimonadaceae bacterium | reverse complement strand
TGTCCGCAGCGAGCGCGACGGACCCCGCCCTCCGTTTCGCGACACCCTACGGCGGCATGACCGCCGAGGATCACTACCGCATCACCGTCCGCGGCGACCACGTGCCACCGGCGCCGTGGGCCAACGTGATCGCCAATCCCGGCGGCGGGTTCGTGGTCACCGAACGCGGCGGCGGGTTCACCTGGGCCGGCAGCAGCTACTTCTTCCGCCTCACCCCCTGGTTCAACGATCCGGTGAGCGATCCGGTGGGTGACGCACTGTATCTCCGCGACGAGGAGACCGGCGAGTTCTGGAGTGCCACACCGGCCCCGGTGCGAAACGTCATCGCGTACACCATCGAGCACAGCGCAGGCCGCAGCACCTTCGCGCACGAGGTCCGGGACATCGCGACCGTCCTCACCCTCGGCGTCGCGGGGAACGACCCGGTGAAGTTGTCACGGCTCGACGTCAGCAATCGGTCCACGCGCACGCGCCGACTCTCGCTCACCTCATACGTGGAATGGACGCTCGGCGCCCATCGCGAGCTCACGCAGCACCGCGTGCGTACCCGATTCGACGCCGCGCAGGGCGCGGTGCTCGCCGACAACCCGTTCGACCCCGTGTTCGCCTCGTGGGTGGCGTTCTCGGCGATGAGCGGCGTGATCGCATCACATACCGGCGACCGGCGAGAGTTCATCGGACGCAACGGCAGTCTCGCCGATCCCGCTGCGCTCGGCCTCGAGCGGCTCGGCGGGCGAACCGGCTCCGGCGTCGACCCCTGCGCGGCGTTGCGCACCAGCATCGTCCTCGCACCGGGCGAGACCGCGAGCATCGTCGTGCTGCTCGGTGCCGCGCCCGACGAGGCGAGCGCACAGGCGCTGCTCACCATGCACCGCGACGCCCGCGGCGCCCGCGAGTCCCTCGACGCGAGCACGGCCGAGTGGGACCGACGGCTCAGTGTGATCACGGTGCGCACACCGGTGCCGAGCTTCGACGCGATCGTGAACCGCTGGACGCTCTACCAGACACTCGCGTGCCGTATGTGGGCGCGTGCGGCGATCTACCAGAGCAGCGGCGCGTTCGGGTTCCGCGACCAGTTGCAGGACACGATGGCCTTGGTCTACGCCGAGCCCGCGATCGCCCGCGCGCACCTGCTTCGCGCGGCCGCTCGGCAGTTCGTCGAAGGTGATGTGCAGCATTGGTGGCACCCGGAGACCGGTCGTGGGGTGCGCACCCGTTTCTCCGACGACCTCGCATGGCTCCCGTACGTGGTGGAGCACTACGTGCGTGTCACCGGAGATGTCGGCGTGCTCGACGCGAGTGTGCCCTATCTCGAGATGCGCACGCTCGGCCCCGACGAGCACGAGGTCTACGATCTCCCCACGGTGAGCAGCACGAGCTCCAGTCTCTATGAGCACTGCCGGCGCGCGCTCGCGCGTGCGATGACCGTGGGCGTCCACGGACTGCCGCTCATCGGTACGGGTGACTGGAACGACGGCTTCAGTCGCGTGGGCAAGGATGGGCACGGCGAGAGCATCTGGCTCGGTTGGTTCCTCATCGCCACCGCGCGGGCGTTCGCGCCGCTCGCCGAGTCGCGCGGTGATCCGCAGACCGCGCACCATCTCCGTAGCCGCGCCGATCGGTATGCGCAGGCGATCGAGACCGACGGCTGGGACGGCGCGTGGTATCGCCGCGCGTACTTCGATGACGGCACACCGCTGGGATCCGACACCCAGGAGGAGTGCCGGATCGACTCGATCGCGCAGAGTTGGAGTGTCATCTCCGGCGCCGGTGCCGCGGCACGACGCGCATACGCGATGCGCTCGTTGGAGCATCATCTCGTGGACCTCGACGCACGGGTCCTCCGACTGCTCACCCCGCCGTTCGACCGCACCACACACGACCCCGGCTACATCAAGGGCTACGTCCCGGGCGTGCGCGAGAACGGCGCGCAGTACACCCACGCGGCGCTCTGGGCTGTGATGGCGGCGGCGCGCAGCGGTGATGGCGAACGCGCACTGCTCTGGTTCCAGATGCTCAACCCGCTCACGCACACCGACACCGCCGAGGGCGTCGAGCGGTATCGCGTGGAACCGTACGTGGTCGCGGCCGACGTGTACACCATGCCGTCCTCGCGCGGCCGCGGCGGATGGACCTGGTACACGGGGTCCGCGAGCTGGATGTACCGCGTTGCGCTCGAGGAGATCCTCGGCTTCCGCAAGGTCGACGGCGCGTTCTCCCTGCACCCCTGTGTGCCTGCGTCGTGGCCCGAGTTCTCGCTCATATATCGTTTCGGTGCGAGCCAGTACGCGATCACCGTCGAGCGCCCCGGTGTCCTGCGCGAGCACGGCGTGCAGGTCACGTTGGACGGGGCGCCAGTCACGGTGCCGGAGCACGGCGACTGGCGCATCATGCTGCACGACGATGGGGCCACGCACGAGGTCCTCATCCGCCCACGCGACGAATCGCGCGCTGACCGATAGCGGATCGCTCGGCCGCGGAACACCTTTGGTCGATGCCAACGACCCACCGCTCCGAGGTCCCCTTCACCCCGCGGCACATCCTGGTCGGCGCGGGCGACCACGCCGAGATCGCCGCACGCATTGCCGCCGTGCGCCCGGATCTCCAGGTGCGCGGCGGAATGCACACCGCGCTCACCAGCGACGACCTCGCGTGGGCCGACACCTATGTAGGATTCAAGCCACCGCGCTCCGCCGACGCCATGGGCAACGTGCGCTGGGTGCACTGCACCGGCGCCGGTGTAGACGCCTGGCTCGGCACCTCACAGCTGGGTCGTGCGACGCTCGACCCGTCGATCCTCCTCACGCGCACCAACGAATCCTTCGGCCCCGCGATCGCGGAGTGGGCGTTGGCGCGCGTGTTCGCGTTCCAGCAGCGCTTGCGTGCGCTCGATGCGGCACAACGTGCAACGACGTGGGCGCCACTCGAGTACGCGCGACTCGCGGGCACGCGCGCGCTCGTCGTCGGCACCGGCGACATCGGCCGCGCAGTCGCGCGGGCGTTCGCGGCACTCGGCGTGGTGGTCACCGGTGTGTCGCTCCGCGGCGCGTCCGATGAACCAGCGTTCACACGCGTGTTCCCCGTGGACCGCCTCGCCGAGTTCGTGGGCGACGCCGAGTGGATCATGCTCGCGGTGCCCAACACGCAGGCCTCACGGCATCTGTTCTCGCGCGCGGTCATGGCCAAGTGCCGTGGTGCGGTGTTGCTCAACGCCGGGCGTGGCGCCGTGGTGGAGGAGTCGGCCTTGCCCGAGGCCTTGGACAACGGCTGGCTCTCCGGCGCGGCGCTCGATGTGTTCGAGTCCGAGCCACTGTCGGCCGACTCACCGCTCTGGCATGACGGGCGCGTGATGATCTCGCCGCATATCTCGGGACCGACCACCGCGCAGGGCGCGGCGTCGGGCTTCCTCGACTGCCTCGCCGCGCTCGACCGTGGCGAGATCCCCAAGTGGCAGGTGGACCGTCTCGTGGGGTATTGACGCGGTAGCTCTCGTCGCGCGCTGTGCCGGACTCCTCTCGCCCCACGATATGCTCTCGCACCCGCGCGCTTCGAACGCCATCGCCTTCGCCTCACTGATGCTGCTGCTGACCGCGGTGCAGCCAGCCGCCATCCACGCACAGCGCCCCGCCGACGGATTGACCGGCACCGGTGTCATCCACCTCGACTCCACCGTCGTCCGCAACAGCGCCGCCCGCACCCTCGCCGAGTTCCTCGCGGGGCGCGTGGCCGGACTCAACGTCACATACGCGACCGGTGCGACCGGTTACGCGCCCGAGGTGAACGCGCGCGGCTCCGCCGGTGCACTCGGCTCCGGACGTCCGCTGCTCTACATCGATGGTGTGTTGCAGCGGGAGGACGCGCATCAACTCGGGCCGGACCTCGATCGCGTGCGGCCGTCGCATGCGTGGAGCCTCCCGCTCGACGAGATCGAGACGATCGACGTGCTCCTCGGGCCCTCGAGCGGCGCGATGCTCGCGTTCGGCGCGTCGCGCGGCGCGGTGATGGTGCGCACGCGCGGCGGCACCGCCACGCGACAGGTCGTCGGCACCATCGACGTGCTCGCCATGACCGCACCCAACACATTGCCCACGCGCGTCACCACGTCCGGCACCACACTCAGCGGCACCACCGACTACTGCCCGCTCACCGATCAAGCGACCGGGTTCTGCACGCCCGGTGCGCTTCGCCGTTTCGCACCGTTCGGTGGCGCACAGCCGTTCCAGACCGGCGTGAGCACGCGTGCGACGATGCGCGCGAGTGGGCCGGGTGTGGGTCCGCTGGCCACGTATCGCGCGGCGGCGACGCTCGACGAAGGCGCTGGCAACGTGCGCGAGAGCGGGTTCCAGCGCCTCGACCTCTCGCTCCGCACCGAGACCCGTGCGATCGCCGGCGTACGCCTCGACGCCGATGCGCGCTTCGCCCGCACCGACGGCAAGTACACCCCCTCCGCAGAGAACGGTCTGTATCAGACCGGCTTGCTCGGCTACAGCCCGACAGATTCCACGCTCGCGCTCACGCAACGCGTCGCCGACTCCATCCTCGCGCGCGCACGCCCCTACACCGTCGACCGCCTCACGCTCGGGCTCGGCGCGCGCGCGCCGCTGCCGTTCGGCCTGTCACTTCGCGCGCAGTTCGCCCACGATCGCACCATCCGGACCAGTGCACTCGACGAGCGACTCTATCGACTCGGCAACGACTCACTCGTGGCGAGGCGCTTCACGCGCAACGATCTGCGGCAGGGCGGCACCTCCGCCTCGGCGGCGATCCGTGGTGCGGGGACGTTCGCCCCATGGTTGCGCGTGGAGTCGGAGCTGGGCGCACAGCTCGAGAACCTCGACATCGACGAACGCGCCGAGCGTGTGATCGTCACCAGCACCGATGAGAACGGCGACGCGGAGCGTGTGTTCCCCGATGTGCGCACCCGGTCGACGTATGGGGCCGTGCGGGCGTTCCTCGGCGCGGGGCGCAGTGTCGGTGGTGGACTCCGCCGGGAGAGCACGGCGTTCGGCGACCTCTCGTTGGGCGAGGACCCGCTGGCGAGTGCCGATGCCGCCTGGACCGTCTCGGACGAGCGTTTCTTCCCGCGCACCAAGTGGCTCCAGCGTTTGCATCTCCATGTCGGTTACGGCGAGAGCAACGACTTGCAACCTGCGCTCGAGCTCGCGCGCTTCGGTCCGCTCACCGCGGTCGGTCCGGGGGCGCTGCCGGCGATGTTCGAACGCACGATGGAACGCGCGTTCGGGGCGGATCTCTCATGGCTCGATGGGACACTCACCGTCTCGGGCACCGGCTACGGCCGCTATGTGCGCGACGGCATCCTGGTCATCGCCGCACCCGACGGCGCCGATGCGTTCGGACGGAACTCCTGGGCCACCGTGGGTGAGGAGTGGACCGTGCAGCTGCGCGATCGCGCGTGGATCGGCGCGCGCTGGGGGCTACGTGCGAGTTTCTCGCGCACACGGACCGAGATCACCAGCATGCGCGAAGGACCGCAATCCCGCGCACTGCTCATCGCGGCGCGGGCGCGATACCGCCCGGGCCTGCCCTTCGGGGCCGTGTTCTCCAACGGCTACACCTTCACCGACACCAACACCGACGGCATCATCGATGCGACCGAGATCGTGATCGACACCGGTGCGACGTTCCGCGGCATGACGCCGCCGCGCGAGGTGTATGGTGTCGCAGTCGATGCGCACTGGGCGAAGGGCTGGAGCGCCGGCGCGACGCTCGATGCGAAGGTGGGGCAGATCAAGATCGACCAGACGCAGGCGCTCACGTGCATCTGGCTCGTGTGCCCGGACCTGTACGACCGCAACGCGAGTCTGCCGCGTCAGGCGCGCGCCGTGGTCCTCGGCTACGGCCCCAACCAGACGGGCCCGACGTTCGATGCGGACTTCATCCGCCTGCGCGAACTCTGGGTGCGCTACACCGTGCCCACACGATTCGTGCCCAATGCATTGCAGTCCGCGCGACTCACGTTCGCGGCGCAACATCTCGCCACGTGGACGCGCTACCCGAACGGTGATCCCGAGACCGGCAGCTTCTCCACCCCGACCGTGCAGCGCGGCGACATCTATAGTCCCGCGTTGGCGCGGGCGTTCAGCGTGCGGCTCGATCTCGTACCGTGAACGGGCGGAGCGCCTCGACCACCGCGTCGATGAACGCCTGTTCGGCCGCATCGTCACTGCCACCGGGCGCAGGATGCGCCCCCCACGAGACGATCACCACACGCGCGGCTGGATTCACGTACAACAGTTGCCCGTGGATACCGACCGCGGAGAACGCGCGGTCGCGACGCCCGGACTCGGTCGTGGCCGGCCACCAGAGATAGCCGTAGTCGATCGTCTTGCCGGTGCTCAGCGTGACGGGCGCTGTGGCTTCGCGGACCCACCCTCGCGGCAGCACCGTGTCCGTGCCGATGATGCCGTCGTCGAGGATGAACTGCCCGAACCGCGCATAGTCGCGCAGCGTGGCGCTGATGCCGCTGCCGCCGATCTCCACGCCGTCGGGTGAGTCGAGCCACCAGCGCGCGGTGTCGGCCATGCCGGCGGGCGTCCAGATGCGATCACTCAGATAGTCCGCGAGCGGACGGCCCACCGCGGCGCGCACGATCTCGCCGGCGATCTGCGTCTCACCCGTGCTGTAGGTGTTCACGCTGCCGGGCGCTGCGGCACGCGGCAAGGCGCGCATCACCGCGAGTGCCCCGCCCGGCTGCTGCGCGATCTGCGCCTCGAGCAGTCGGCGGCGATCGCTCGTGGGATCCGTGTACCGCTCGCTCCAGCGCACGCCGGAGGTCATCGTGAGCACCTGTCGCACGGTGACGCCGTCGTATGCGCTGCCGGTGAGCGACGGCACGTAGCGCGTCACGGCGTCGTCGAGACTCGTGATGGCGCCATCGCGCATCGCCGCCCCGATGAGTGTGGACGTGACGGACTTGGCCACACTCATCGACATCCATCGCGTGCGCGGCCCGTTGCCGTACCGGTAGCGCTCGTACGCGATGCGTCCCTCATGCAGTACCAGCACCGCGGCGACGCGGTTGTGCTCGAGGTACTGCTCCACGCTCACGGCACTGTCCCCGAGCGGCACCCGGAGCGTGGTGAGCATGCGACCGGACGGCGGCAGCGCCCGCGGCGTCGCCGCCGGCACGATCGCGCGCGTGGGGAAGAGTCGGTCGATGTTGCGGAACGTCTGGACGGCGAGCTCCGGTGTGAGCGTGCCGTCGTAGATCTCCCGCACGCTGCCGATCGAGTCACGCGCGTGAGGGTAGGCGTCGCGGTCCTCGACGAAGTCGGGACGGCGACCGCAGGCCGCGACGAGCAGAGTCGCCGCGACCAGCGCCGGACGGATCAGGGGCACGTCGCGGTGGGTGAGGATCCCGTGATGGTGCCGCCGGTGTTGGTGCAACTGCCGTTCTTCACCAGCGTGCCGTTGATGGTGGTGATGGACGGGCTGTTCAGCGTGAGCAACGAGTTGAGCGTCAACGTCCCCGACGGCACGGTCAGCGTCCCGTTCTGCGTGATCGGGCCGGTGATGGTGTTGGTGAGGACGGTCTGCCAGTCGCCGTTGTTGGTGATCGCCGGCGCCGTCATGGTGCGCGAGCCGGTGGTCCCCTCGAACGACACGCTGCCGGAGGCGCTGTTGACGAACGTGCCGCTGCTGAAGTTGATCGCGCCGGTGTACCCCGCGTCGATCACGCGGTGGCGCAGGAGCCCGTTGTTGGTGAAGGCGTTGCTGAACGTCGCCGTGGCGCCGCCGAACGCGTTGGAGGACCTCACCTCGATCTCCGAGCCCACGTTGCTCGTGAGCGACCCGCCGAGCGAAGTCGTCCCCTGAAGGATCAGTCGGCCGAGGTTGTCGATCGTCATGGTCGGTGAGCCGGCCACGAGCCGCAGCGAGTCACCGGCCGGGATGGTGAGCGTCCCTGGCACGGTCGTCGCCGTGAGCGTGAGCTGCGAGCGCACGGTGGGCACGGTGAAGTTGAACGTCGCGGAACTGGTGAAGAGGCGCGCCGCCGGCGCGTCGACGAGACCCGAGGTCATGTCGACGGCGCCGCCGTTGAACGTGAGCGACAGCCCGCTCGCCGCGGTGATCGTGCCGGTGTTCGTGAAACTCGGCGTCGTCCCCGACTGCGTGACGGTGAGATTGCCAGCGCCGAGTGCGATGCTGCCCGAGTTGACGTGCGTCGCACTCGCGCGATTGATCGTGAGCGGGTACGCCACGTCGAGCAAGCCACGGTTGTCGAGCTGTGCGTTGAGTGTGCGCGCCCCAGGGCCGGCCACCGACCGGATGATGCCACCGACCTCGTTGATGAGTGTGCCGGACGACACGTTGAGCGTCGAGGTGTAGCCCGCGTCGGCGACGGTCAGTCGGATGAGGCCGGTGTTCGTGAAGCCGTTGGCGAACGTGGTCGTCGCGCCGCCGTAGGCGTTCGACGACCGCACCTCGATCTCCGACGACGGGCCACCGGTGGTGATGGTGCCGTTGTAGGTGGTCGAGTTCTGGAAGATCAGGCGACCGTTGTTCGCAATGTCCATCGTCGGTGAGCCGCCCGCCAGCCGCAGCGAATCGCCGGCCGGGATGGTGAACGTCCCCGGCACCGTCGTGGTCGCCAGCGTGAAGTTCGTGCGGACCGTATTGATGTTGAACGACAGCGTCGTGCCGCTGGTGTTCAACGTGCCGCTCGGACCGTCGAAGAGTCCGGCCGTGAGATCCAGCACACCGCCACTCACCGACATCGTGCGCCCCGTCGGCACGAGGATCGTGCCGGTGTTGGTGAAGCTTGGTGTGGTACCACTCTGGTTGAGCGTGAGGTTCGCCAGCGTGAGATCGATCGTGCCCGAGTTCACATGTGCCGAGCTCGGCCGACCAATCGTGAGCGGGTATGCCACGTCGAGCAGACCACGGTTGTCGAGCTGTGCGTTGAGTGTGCGCGCCCCCGGGCCCGTGACCGACCGGATGATGCCGCCGACTTCGTTGATCAGGGTGCCGTTCGTGACCGCGAGCGTGGAGGTGTAACCGGCGTCGGCGACGGTCAGTCGGATGAGCCCGGTGTTCGTGAAACCGTTGGCGAACGTGGTCGTCGCGCCGCCGTAGGCGTTCGACGACCGCACCTCAATCTCCGACGACGGGCCACCGGTGGTGATGGTGCCGTTGTAGGTGGTCGAGTTCTGGAAGACCAGGCGTCCGTTGTTCACGATGTCCATCGTCGGCGAGCCGCCCGCCAGCCGCAGCGAATCGCCGGCGGGGATGGTGAACGTCCCCGGCACCGTCGTCGTCGCCAGCGTGAAGTTCGTTCGGACCGTGTTGATGTTGAACGACAATGTCGTGCCGCTGGTGTTCAACGTGCCGCTCGGCCCGTCGAAGGTGCCCGCGGTGAGATCCAGCACACCGCCGGTCACCGACATCGTGCGACCGGTCGGCACGAGAATGGCACCGGTGTTGGTGAAGCTCGGCGTCGTGCCGCTCTGGCTGAGCGTGAGATTCGCTCCCGTGAGGTCGATCGTGCCCGAGTTCACATGCGCCGAGCTCGGCCGACTGATCGTGAGCGGGTACGCCACGTCGAGCAGACCACGGTTGTCGAGCTGTGCGTTGAGCACACGGGCCCCGGGGCCGGACACGGACCGGATGATGCCACCGACTTCATTGGTCAGCGTGCCGTTCGACACCGCGAGCGTCGACGTGTAGCCCGCATCGGCGACGGTGAGCGTGATGAGGCCGGTATTCGTGAAGCCGTTCGTGAACGTCGTGGTCGCGCCGCCATAGACGTTCGACGAACGCACCTCGATCTCCGAGGTCGGACCGCCGGTCGTGATCGTCCCGTTGTACGTGGTCGAGCTCTGGAAGATCAGGCGACCGTTATTGGTGATGTTCATCGTCGGCGAACCCAGGACCAGCCGCAAGGAATCACCCGCCGGGATGGTGATCGGGTTGCTGACGGTCGTGTTCGCGAGGGCGAACCGCGTGCGCGCGGTCGCGTTATTGAGCGTCATCGTCACGCCGCTCGTGGAGAGCGTCGCGGAGGGTCCGTTGAACGCACCGGCGGAGAAGTCGGCTGCGCCTCCGGTGATGGTGAGCGTCCGCCCGGCCGCGACGCTGACGACACCGGTGTTCGTGAAGCTCGGCGTGGTCCCGCTCTGGGCGATCGACAGATCGCCGGTGCTGAGGTCGATGGCGCCGCTATTGGTGTGTGTGGCGCTCGCGCGGGTCATCGAGAGGCCGTAGGGCACATGCAGCAACCCTTGGTTGTCGAGTTGCGCGTTCAGTACACGCGCACCGGTACCCGGCACCGAGCGGATGATCCCGCCCGGGGCGTTCACCAACGTCCCGGCCGACATCGCGAGCGTTGTGGTGTAGCCCGCGTCCACGGCACGCAGCTCGATCAAGCCCGCATTGGTGAAGCCGTTGGTGAAGGTCGTGGTCACGCCGCCGTACGCGTTCGACGACCGCAGCTCGATCACACTTGTGGTATCGCCCGTGGTGAGTGACCCGGTGAAGCTCGTGGTGGCCTGAAACACGAGCCGCCCGTTGTTCACCAGCGTCATCGTGGGGGAACCACCAGCGAGCAACAAGGAATCACCGGCGGGAATGGTGAAGGTGCCGGGCACGGTCGTCGACACCAGCGCGAGCCGCGTGCGCGCGCTCTGGGTGGTGAAGGCGAGCGTCGTACCGCTCGTGGAGAGCTGGGCGGCCGGGCCGCTGAGCGTGCCACCGGTGAGATCGAGCGTTCCACCGGTCACGCTCAGGATGCGGCCCGCGGTGATGGTGATGCTCCCGGTGTTGGTGAAGCTCGGCGTGGTGCCCGTCTGCGCGATCGTGAGCGTCGCGGCGTCCACTGCGATGGTGCCGGTATTGGTATGGGCCGCACTCGCACGGTTGATCGTCAGCGCGTGCTGCACATCCACCAGGCCCGCGTTCGCCAACTGCGCGTTCAGGATGCGGCTGCCCGTGCCGCTGACGGGACGAATCACGCCGCCGAGCGCGTTGGTCAGCGTGCCGTTGGTCACCGTGAACGTCGTGGTATAGCCCGCGTCGATCGCCTCGAGCTGGATGGTCCCGTTGTTCGTGAAGCCGTTCGTCACGGTGAGCGTGGCCCCGCCGATCGGGTTCGAACTGAACGCACGGAGCAGCGAGGTCGCGCTCGTCGACACGGCACCGCTGATCGTCGAGATCCCGGCACCGATCACCGTGGCGTTGTTGACCAACGCCATCGCGAGCGTGGTGCCCGTGAGCGTCACGGTCCCGTTGTTCGTCAGCGTGCCGGTACCGTTCACCGTCGACGACGCGAACAGCAGTGCGCCACCCGGCTCGACAGCGAGTGCGGTGCTCATCGTCAGGGTACGCGACGAACCGTTCAGTGTCTTGACGCCCGTGCCGCCACCCACGGTCACCCGCGAGCCCGCGAAGTTCACATCCAACGTCACCGTGTACGTCCCATCCAGCGCGATCACCACGGAGTCGGCGAGCTCCGGCACGCGGCCGAGGCTCCAGTTGGTCGGCACGCTCCAGTTGCCGCCCGACGCATTCGCCCACGCATTCACCACCACGCCGGACCCGATCGCGAAGCTGCCACTCGTCGCGGCGCTCAAGCCCGATGCCGATGCCACGAGCGTGAAGCCTGTCCCAACCGCACTCACCCGCACGTCGGAGAACGTCGCCACGCCACCCACCGCGCTCGCCGTGAGCGTGCCCTGCAGCGTCGCCCCCGCGGGGTTCGCGCCGAACGCCAATGTCACCGTGCCCGTGAACGTCGTGGCGAGATTTCCGCCGGCATCGCGCGCCTCACCCACCAACGCCGGCGTCAGCGCCGCACCGGCCAGGCCGGTCGACGGCGGAACCGTCCACGCCAACTGCGTTGCCGCCGCCGACGTCACGTTGAACGGCGTGCTCGTGACCGCGGCCACACCGGCTGACGTCGCTTCGAGCGTGTAGCCCGCGCCCACCGCCGGCACCGTGAGCGTGCTGAATGTCGCGACGCCCGCCACGGCGTTCACCGTGGTCGTGCCGCCCAACGTCGCGCCACTCGGGTTGTTGCCGAAGCCGATCGACACCGCACCCGTGAACGAAGTGTTGAGGCGCCCCTGCGCGTCCTCCACTCGAACGGTCACCGCCGGCGTGATCACCGCGCCCGCGGCCACATCGGTCGGCTGCGCGGCGAAGACGATCCGCCCCGGGGCACTCACGCCGCTCGTATTGAGCGCCACCACCTGCGTGCCGTCGATCGCACCGCGATACACGCGCACTTCGTCGATGTCACCGTCGAAGAAGTCCGCCAACGTCCCGAACGTCACGCCCAGCCGCGTCGGCGAGCCCGCCGCACCGATCTCGAGTCGGTTGTTCAGCGTCTGCTGCAGCGAGCCATCCACATAGAGCCGCGACTGGTTCGCCACCGAGTCCACCACCAGCACCACGTGATGGAACAGCGCGTCGATGCCCGGCGCCGGTGCGGTGGTGTTGCCCCACGTCTCCGGCACACGCAGCACCCCACTCGCACTCTGACCGATACCGAAGCCCGGGCCGCCCGCGCTCCCCTGCGCGAGATACGCAGCCGCCTGCGCGAGCGAGGTGCGACTGCGCACGAACAACGACACACTGTAGCTCCCCTGTGCCGGCACGATCGCACTGGGGAACTCCGCGTAGCTCGTACCGTCGAGCCCCAGCACCCCGTCAGTCAACGTCGCGTTGCCCACGATCGCACCATCCACGCCGCCCACCGCATCAACCAGCGAGCCGTTGATCGGATAGTGATGCAGCAACACCACCGTCGGCGTTTGCGCCGTGAACGTGAGCGGCGAACCCGTCACACCCGCCACGCTCGCCGTCAGCGTCTGCGCGCCGAGTCCGGTGCCCAGCGTCCAGCTCGTCTGCGCGAGTCCATTGAAGTCGGTGATGACCGACGCCGTGCCCACCGAACCACCCTGCCCGGCCACGAACGTCACCGGCACGCCCTGCATCGCCAGCCCGTCCGTCGCCCGCACCCGCACCACCACCGGCGCCGCGAGCACGGCACCCTGCGTCCCGTTCTGATTGTCGCCGCTCACACGCTCCAACACCTGCGCACGCGGCGCGATGGTCATCGTGACCGTGTCCGCCGCACCGGTGAGCAACTGCGCGACGATGCGTGCCGGCCCACGACTCGGCAGCGTCGTGCCGTTGCCGGCGCCCGGCGCCGAGAGCGTCACCTTGGTGGAGTCGAGCGTGTACCACGCGATGGGCGCCGTCGCCACAGCCTGCTGTTGCGCATTCTCTGCGACCGCGGTGAACGCGAACGGATCGCCCGCCGTGACCAGCAGTGTGTTGGGAGAGATCGTTACGGAGACCGCTTCAGCGCCCGGCCCCGTGTAGGTGACCGGGATCTGCGGCGGCGCCGGAGGCTCCGATCCATCGCGCGGCGCGACCTGCACCGCCAACGGGCCGCCGCGAAAGACGGTGTCACCGGCCGCGTTGAGATAGTCGAGCGAGAGCTGCATCTGTTCACCCGTCGACGGCGCGCCCGGCGTGAGTGGCACGTCGATCGACACCGGCACCTCGGTCGCGTTCGACGGGAACGGCACGAGGCGATCGACGACACGACGGCCTTCGGTGTTGACGAGCACCACACGCACCCGCGTAAACGACACCAACTCGCCGGCGATCCCCAGCGGCAGATCGTTCGCGAACCGTGCGTCGAACGCGAAGCCGCGGACGACCCGCACCGCCTCAGGGCCGGTCACGTCGCGACCGCAGCTCAACACGGTCAGCAGGCCGAGTGCGCCGCCCAGCAGGAGTCGGCGGGCAGGCAGGAGCGAGGGACGGGTCACGCAGCAGCTCCGAGCGATCGGGTGGGGCGAGGCGATGCTTTCCCGCGCGGGCGCGGGCGAATAAGAGCGATACCCGCACGAAGAGTGCCAGAAACTGCGGCCCTGAACACCCCTAACGCAAGGCGACGCAACGTGATGCGGCGCACAGCGCCGCACGAAACCCTTTCCCAAGTGCTATTGTCGAACCTAAGAATCTTAGGTGAACCCTCCCCCTCGCGCCCAATGCCCCCTCAAGACCTCGAACTCGTCCGCGGGACCTTCGACCTCATCGTCCTCAAGGCCCTCTCCTGGGGCCCCATGCACGGACTCGGCGTGCTGCGATGGATCGAACAGACCACCGACCATCAGTTGCAGATCGAAGAGGGCGCGCTCTACCCCGCCCTGCACCGCCTCGAGCAGAAACGTTGGCTGAGTGCGGAATGGTCGCTCACCGAACAGAATCGCCGCGCGAAGTACTATCGACTCACCGAACGCGGGCGGAAACAACTCGCCGCCGAAGTCTCGCGCTGGTCGCGCTACACCGCCGCGATGAGCCGTATCCTCGCCGCGCAGGGGGCCTGATGTCATGGTTCGATCGCGCCCCCGGCGCCAAGCGCGCGTTCTCGCTGCCGCGGTCGCGCGGACGCCTCGACGCAGAACTGCATGAGGAGTTCACGTTCCATCTCGCCGAACGTCGCGACGAGTTGATCGCATCGGGGATGTCGCCCGAGCAAGCAGAGGCCGAGGTGCAACGCCGATTCGGCGACTTCGACGCGTATCGGGCGGCGACACGCCGGATCGACGAAGACACCCTGCGCCAGTCCGCCCGCGCGGAGTTCTGGCGCACGCTCGTGCGCGAGTCGCGGCACGCGGTGCGTGCGCTCGCACGTCAGCGGGCGTTCACGGTGGTCGCGTTCTGCACGCTCGCGCTCGGCATCGGAGCGACCACCGCGATGTATGCGGTCCTCGACGCCGTCGTGTTGCGCCCGTTGCCCTACGCGAACGCCGATCGACTCGTCGCGGTCCTTCACCCGGCCGTCGTACCCGGCAGCGGCGAACGCAACTGGGGCGTCTCTCCGGGCGGCTACATCCACTTCGCACGCGACGCACGCACACTCGAGGCGTTCGGCATCTATCGCACGTACAGTTTCACCGTGATGAGCGGCGGCGACGCGGAACTCGCGCGCGTGGCCAACGCCACCCACACGATGTTCGACGTGCTCGGGGCGCGTGCGGTGTACGGCAGGCTGCTCAACGCCGAGGACGATGCACCCGGGGCGCCACAGTCGGTGGTGTTGAGCTACGAGTACCACCAGCGCCGATTCGGTGGTGATCCCGGTGTGGTGGGCAAGAACCTCGAGACGGTGTTCGGTTCGTTCCCCATCGTCGGGGTCACGACACCCGGCATCACGTTGCCCATGCCCGGCCCCTTCGCCGATGCCTCCAATCTCGCCGGGTTCGGTGTGGATCTCTGGATGGCCGCGCGCATCAGTCCCACGGGACCGTTCTACAACAATCATCCCAATGTCGGCGTGGGCCGTCTCGCACCCGGTGTCACGGCCGAGGCGGCACAGGTGGAGTTCGCCACGCTACTCTCGCGATTCCCGGAGCAGATGCCCAACGCCTACTCCGAGAACTTCATGAAGAACTTCGGTTTCCGCGTGAGCGTCACACCGCTGCGCGACGCGGTGCTCGGCCCCAAGGTGCCGCGGGCACTGTGGATGTTGTTCGGCTCGGTGCTGTTGGTGCTGGTGATCGCGGCGGCGAACGTGGGCAACCTGTTCCTCGTGCGGATGGAGTCGCGTCGGCGTGAGGTCGCGGTGCGCGCGGCACTCGGCGCGGATCGCGTCCACATCGCAGCACATCATCTCGCGGAGTCGTTGCTGCTCTGTGGTGCCGCCGGCATCGCCGCGGTGGCGGTGGCCTGGGGCACGTTGCGGCTGCTGCTCGCCGTAGCACCTACCGATGTGCCGCGGCTCGCGGCAGTGGCGCTCACACCGCGCGCGGCCGTGGTCGCGTTCGGCATCGCACTGCTCATCGGGGTGGTGCTGGGTCTTGTGCCACTGCTGCGTCGCGAGCTCGACGTGACCGCGCTGCGCGATGGCGGTCGCGGCATGACCGGCTCGTTGCGGCAACGGGCGCTGCGCGGTGCGCTGGTCGTAGGCCAGGTCGCCCTCACCCTCATGCTGCTCGCCGCCACCGGACTCATGTGGCGGAGCTTCTCGGCGCTGCGGCAGGTGCAGCCCGGGTTCTCCACCGAACGCACGTTGGCGTTCGAAGTCTCGTTGCCGTTCACGGCCTACGACACGCGGGAGAAGGCGATCGTCGCATACCGTCAGCTAGCCGAACGACTCGCGGCCTTGCCCGGCGTGGAGGCGGTGGGTGGCGGTCCGCTCCCACTGCAGGACTTCGGGACGGGCTGCGCGTCGGTCTTCCGCGAAGGCCGCCCCGCCGAGTCGGGCGAGAAGGCAGCGTGCGTGCCATCGCCCACTGCGCTGCCGGGCTACTTCGAAGCCATGGGCATCACGGTGCTGGGACGCACACCCACATGGAGCGATCTCGACGCGCGCACTCAACCCGCGGTGATCACCCGCGCTCTCGCTGACCGCCTTTGGCCGGGCGAGGACGCGATCGGCAAAGGCATCGGCAACAACGGCCCGGACGCCGCGGAGTTCTATCGCGTGGTCGGCGTGATCCCCGAGCTGCGCGCCGAGTCGCTCGACCTGCCGCCCACGGAGGCCGTGTTCTATGCGGCCACGGGACTTCGCGCCAACGAGCGCACCGACGCGATCAACGACCTCTCGATCCTCGTGCGACTCTCGCGCGGCGATCCGCTCGCGCTCATGCCGCAGGTGCGCGACGTGGTGCGTGCGATCGACGCGAATATCCCGATCATTGCGCCGCGCACGTTGGAGTCGGTCGCGGCGAGGTCGATGGCGCGCACCTCGTTCACGCTTGCGTTGCTCGGTTTCGCCGGTGTGCTCGGCTTGGTCTTGAGCGCGGTCGGGCTCTACGGCGTGGTCTCGTACCTCGTGCAGCAACGCCGCGGTGAGCTCGGCGTGCGACTCGCGCTCGGCGCGACGTCGCGCGGCGTGCTACGACTCGTGATCGGGCAGTCGTTGCGACTTGGGCTTGTCGGCGTCGCGCTCGGTCTGCTTGGTGCGTTCGCGACCAATCGTGCGCTGCAAGCGTTGCTG
>JADYYN010000246.1 GCA_020853635.1 Gemmatimonadaceae bacterium | reverse complement strand
CTCTCTCCCGGTGTCCTGACGCATGTGCGGTGTCTTTGGTGTGATCCAGCGGCGACCGTTCCATGGTGACGAGATCATCGCGATGAGCGAATCGATCCGGCACCGTGGTCCTGACGATGAGGGATTCCTGCTCCTCGAGGGCCGATCGCTTCGCCGGTTCGGAGGCGTCGCCACGCCCGCGGACGCATACGCGAGCTCGTTGCCGTACGCGCCGACGCACCGCATGGATGCGGGATGGCGAAGCGAGGCCGGTGGCCTCTTGCTCGGACATCGGCGACTCTCGATCATCGATCTCTCCGCCAATGGCCATCAGCCGATGTCGCTTGCCGATCGCTACTGGCTGAGCTTCAACGGCGAGGTGTACAACTTCATCGAGTTGCGCCGAGAGCTCGAAGCACTCGGTCACACGATCGTCGGGGATTCCGATTCCGCGGTGATTCTCGCGGCGTACGCGGAATGGGGCGAGACATGTGTTGAGCGCTTCAACGGCATGTGGGGACTCGCGATCCTCGATACCGAGCGGCGCACCCTGTTCGTCGCTCGCGACCGCTTCGGCGTGAAGCCGATGTATTTCTACCTCCGACCGGACGGGCTCGCGTTCTCCTCGGAGATCAAGGCGTTCAGCGTCCTTCCGGAGTGGCAGGCCCGCGCGAACGTGTCCCGGGTCGTGGACTTTCTCGTCTGGAACGTGAGTGACCACACCGACGAGACGATGTTCGATGGTGTGTTTCCGCTGCCGGCGGGCCATACCGCGCGCATCGATCTGGATGCGATGCTGGCGGCGGGAGCGCCACCGACGCGTGAGCAGCTCGGGATGCGGCGCTGGTACACGCTCACGCCGCGCACCCTCGGCCCGCGTGAGGATCGGGAACACGCGTTGCGAGAGGCGCTGCAGGATGCCGTACGTCTCCGCTTGCGGGCGGATGTACCTGTCGGATCCTGCCTGTCGGGTGGACTGGATTCCTCGGCGATCGTCTCGCTGATGCGTCGGACGCTCTCGGCCGACGGCGCGCCGGACCACGCCATCCACACCTTCACGGCCCGATCCGATGTGGCGGCGTTTGATGAGATGCGGTTCGCCGACACCGTCGTTTCGGCGTCGCGGACGACATCGCATGTGGTGACACCGCAGCCCGACCAACTGTTCGCCGATCTGGACCGCATCCTCTGGCACCAAGATGAACCGTTCCTCTCCACCTCCATTTTCGCGCAATGGTGTGTCTTCGAGGCGGCCCGCCGTGAGCGGGTGACGGTGTTGCTGGACGGGCAGGGGGCGGATGAGCTGCTCGGCGGTTACCCGGGGTACTTCGGCGCGTACCTCGCGGGCCTCGTGCGCCGCGGGGCGTTCATGCAGTGGATGCGGGAGGCGTCTGCCCTGCGTCGCGAAGCTCGGTTCACCGCGCGTCGTCTGGTCGGCTACACCGCGGCGTATCTGTTCCCGGGATTGGTCAAGACCCTCGGTCGGTTCGATAACCGCGCGTACACGGACGTGGAGTGGATCGCGCCGAGCGTGCGCGATCGCGCGGCCGTCGACCCCCTGCTCGCTGCCGGGGGCCGGGCATCGTCGGTGCGCGATCTCACGCGGGCCCAGATGTCGCGGACGCATTTGCCCATGCTTCTGCACTGGGAGGATCGAAACTCGATGGCCTTCTCCATCGAGGCGCGTCTTCCGTTCCTCGATTTTCGAGTTGCAGAGCTCGCGCTCGGACTCGAGGACGAGGACAAGGTCGGCGGCGGCGTGGCGAAACATGTCCTGAGACGCGCCATGCGCGGCGTCGTTCCGGACGCAGTCCTCGACCGACGCGACAAGATGGGATTCGTGACGGCGGAGCCAGCGTGGGTCCGCGGTCCGGCCTCGCTGGAGTTCCGCCGGCGACTCGACGATGCCGTGTCGGCGTTGCCCGGTTTGCTTTCGCCGACCATCCTGCGCCAGTTCGACGAGGTGCGCACCGGGGCGCGTCCGTTCGACCAGCGCTATTGGCGTGCGATCATCCTCGGTCGGTGGGTCGAGCGGTTCAACGTGCGACTGTAGATGCCGCCGTGGCAGGCCCTGCGCCGGCGACGGCGCGTCGGATGAGCAGCAGGTACACGACGTAGGCGACCGCTTCGTGTGCAGCGAACGCGATCATGAAGCCGTCGAACGTGGTGCGTGTGCTGATGAGCCGGAGTACGATCGCGGAGCTGAGCAGGTAGGCGGCCTGCCAGGCGAAGGTGAGTCCGTAGCGACGATACGTCACGAGCACGGAGCTCAAGGGCGAGACTGTCGCCCGGCTGGCAACGGCAACGCCCACGGCCAGCAACATCGTCAGGCTCGGTCGCCACCGCTCGCCAAGGAGCAGCGCGAAGGCGTCGGGGCCGACGACAGCGAGGACGGCAAGCCCGACCGCGGACGCGGCGAGCATGCCGCGGAGGACCCGGCTCAGCGTCGCCTCCAGCCCGGCCGGATCGTCGCGGAGCTCGGCCGTCCGACGTAGGAGCACTTGGCCAAGACTCGCGCTGGCGAGCAGGAGCGGGGCGCCGAGAAGGCGTTGTGTCTGGCCGTAGATCCCGAGCTGTGTCGAACCGAAGACATCTGAGATGATCCAGACGCATTGGCTCACGGCGAGCGCATCGCACAGCGCACCCGGCAGGCTCAGCGCCGGCAGCCGCCAGTGTTCGCGTAACGTCGCACCGAGGGCGGTTCGCGAAGGTGTGGACGTGAGAGGCGTGCGGCCAACCGTGCGCGCGATTGAGACTAATCCGATGAGTCCGACACCGAATGCGAGCGCGTGCGCCCAGAGTAGGCCGATCGCGGTGCTGAACGCGGCCGTCGCGAACACGGCGCCCTGCGCTGCACGCATGAGGCCGACGTGGCGGGTATCGTGAAGGCGCAGCAGATACGCCCCGGCCACCTGATACATGGCGGCGAGGAAGACACCTGTCCCCAGCAGCACGGGCAGGCTGGCCGTGTCGCGCAGCGGTGCGAGCCATTCGGGGCGGGGCAGGAGCCAGACGCCGAGCGCGACCGCCGACGCGGCGCCTGCGGCGACAAGCGCAGCGGCCGTCACGAGCGGCGCGACGTCACCGTCGTCCGCCGATGGAATCGCTACGTCGAGCCGCGCCGCACCGGCGGTTGAGCCCAAGGCGGTGACGGTCATCAGGAGCGCAAGCGCCCCGAACTCCGCAGGTCCGTAGACCCGCGCCAAGACGGCCGATGCCAGCACGACCAAGCCTTGACCTACAGCGGTGCCGATCGCGAGGTGGCTCGAACGGCGCAGCAATCCGCTCATCGGAGGGTGGTAGAGGAGGGGCCCGTCAGCGGGGATGGCACGGTGCGCCGCAATCTGCCGGGTTCGAGGCGGATGCCGCAATGGAGCGCGTCATCGAGCCATTCATGCTTGTTCCTCGCTCTACGCGCACCGATATTTGGATGTCACGCTCGTTCACCCAGGTCGGGGACATCGATGGTGCAGAAGGAGTTCGGCTTCTTGCAGTTGCTCGCGGTCATCGTCAGTCATCGAAAGGTGGTGCTCGGGTTTCCCGCCATCGCCATCGTTCTCGCCGTGGCGTACGCGCTGCTGGCTCCAAAGTCCTACGCGGCGAGCGTCGCGTTCGTGCCGGACCAAGGGGGCGGTCGGTCGCTCCCGGCGGGATTGGCGGGATTGGCGGGACAGTTCGGCGTGGCCGTCGGCGGCGGCCCCTCCTCGCGTTTGCTCGCGGAAGTGGCGAAGAGCGATACGATCAAGCGCCGCTTGCTCCACACGACTTTCGAATACAACGGACGTCGCGAGTCGCTGGCGTCGATCCTGTACTCGCGGGAGGTCGAACCGACGCTCCGCGATGACCGTGCGATGCGGAAGCTGAACACGCGGCTCTCCACGGCGGTTGATGCACCCAGCGGCGTCGTTCGCGTCGCGGTGCGGATGCCGACCCCTGCGCTGGCGGCGTCCGTTGCGGACAGCCTCCTCGAGTTCACCATCGACGCAAACATCGCCAGTCGTCAGGCCGCCGCGCGCGAACGGGCGGCCTTCATCGAGGAGCGCACGGCGCAGGCTGGCGAGGCCTTGTACGACGCGGAGGAGCGGTTGAAGCGCTTCATGCTCGGCAACCGCGCGACGCCCTCTCCGACGCTCCGGCTCGAGTCCGAGCGCCTCCAGCGTGAGATCGACCTTCGGCAGAGCGTATTCTCGGGGTTGTCGCGGGAGCTCGAGACCGCGAGGATCGAGCAGTTCAACTCGATGATGAACGTCACGGTTGTCGATCGCGCGACTGTCCCGATCCGCGCGGCCACGCCTCAGTTGCGGCCTGCCCTCGTGCTCGCCGTGCTGGCCGGCGTGTTCGCGGCAACGGTGTTCATCATCCTCGCCGAAGGGTTGGCGAGCGCGCGGCGGCGCGAGGACCCCGCGTTGGCGCAGATCGCAGCCGCGTGGCGACCCGAGCATCGGTGATACCTCCCGCGGAGCGACACGCGGTCGCGCCGGGTGTGCCCGTGGTCTTCTTCTCTGCCTACTTCGGTCGAGGTGTGTCCGGAGCGTTCCGACAGGAACGGCTGGTGCGGAAGCTCCTTGCCCAAGGACATCCCGTCACGGTCGTACGCGCCCGATCGGTGGCCTCCGCTGATGTGCTGACGTTCTCGGACCTCGCGCAATGCGAGGCGTGGCTCGAGTCGACGCGTCACTCGACCCCCCCGGCGACGACCGTCTCCGTCGGTGTGCTCGCCCCTCTCCTGCGGCGGGTGAAGCACGCGCTGTTGATGGATCTCGTCGGCTCGGGGCTCCCCGGGATGTATCGCGCGGGGCGGGCGCTGAGCCGCGCTGCCGGTTCGCAGTCCCTGGCGTGCGTCGCGAGCAGCCCACCGTTCGCCTGTGCGCTCGCTGCATTCCTCGTCGCCGGAGCTCGGTCGGACCGCCGCCTGGTCGTCGATATGCGGGACGCGTGGGCTGAGCACTCGCGGATCTACTTCTGGCGCGGTCTACGGCGCTGGGTGGAGTCGCGTGTCCTCGGGCGCGCTGAGATGGTCAGTACGGTCTCGCGGTATCTGGCCGAGGAGTTCGCTACGCGACGCGGCGCTGCGGTGGACGTCTTGTATAACTGCGATACACAAACCCAGGTGCACGCCATCGCGACGGCGCCCGCGACGGTGCCGCGTGCGGCTACCGACGTCGTGTCGATCGTCTACGTCGGCAGTTTGCCGGACGGCTTCTACGACCTCGGTGCGTTCGTCGAAGGCGTCGCCGCTCTGGGACGTGAGGCGCCTGACGCACTGCGGCGTTTGCACTTCACGTTCATCGGGACCGGGGATGCCCTTCACCGCTTGGTCGCGCAGCGGAGCGAACTCGCCGGCGTGTTCTCCTTCGAACCGCCAGTGCCGCACGCGAAGGCCGTCGAGGCGATGCGCGCCGCGGACGCCGTGCTGTTCTTCGGGTTCGATGCGCCGCGGAACGCTGGCGTCGTGTCAACGAAGATCTTCGAGTACTTCGAGCTCGGTGTCCCGATCGTCGCGCTCGGCGTCCGCGAGGAGTCGGACCTCGAGTGGTTGTTCGTGCAGCTGTGTGGCGAGGCTCCACGCGTCAGGACTCCGGAGGAAATCGCACGTGAGCTTCGGCGAGCGGTGCACGCGTCGGCCTCGCTGCCGCGCGTGCGCGCGCGAGAGAAGCTCGCTGATCTCGAGGCGGAGTACGGACGGGTCCTCGCTCGCCTCTCGGCGCCGGCGGCGCCGACCGCTTCCCGCGCGCCGCAGTCAGCCGGGAGCGTCTCGTGATCGACCGGCTCCTGCGCGGCGTGCTGGGCTTCGATCGCCTGCAGTGGGTGCTGCCCCTCGCGGTCTTGTTGCTGTACCTGCCGTCTGGGCTCTTCGGCGTGTACTTCTTCGACGGCGATGCGGCGTCACGTCTGTTCCTCGTCATCCTCGCGGTCGCCCTCGGGTCGTACGCCGTCGGCTATCGTCTGATGAGCTGGGTGCCGCTGGAGCCCTTCCTGCAACGCAGTGCTCGCTTGCAGTTGACGCCTGAACTTCTCATCATCGCGGTCTTCGGGCCATACCTGCTGTTCGTCGCGTATTCAGCCGCTACAGCGCCAGGGATCCCACTCGTCGAAGCGGTGCGCGGCGCGTCACCTGCACAGATCGCGATCGCCCGGGAGCAGTTCATGAAGGCGCGCTCGGGTGGTCAGGCGTTGCTCGTATATATGAACGCGCTGTTCACGGTGGCGATCATCCCATATACGGTGTGCCTCCTGTATCGGACGCAGCACCGGCTGCGACACATCCTGCTGGGCGTCGCCGTCTTCACGTTGCTGCTGTCTCTGGAGAAGTCGCTCGTCCTCCGCGTCATGTTGCCGCTTCTGGCGCTGGCCGTGAACGGGCAACTGCGACTGCCGGTGAAGTCGCCGGCGGTCCTCTTGGGGCTGATGGGTGTAGCGGTGGTGGGGGTCACGTTTCTCGCGATCGGTCGGAACAGCGTCGACTCCATCAGTC
Organism: Gemmatimonadaceae bacterium; assembly: GCA_020853635.1. Classification (GTDB taxonomy): domain Bacteria; phylum Gemmatimonadota; class Gemmatimonadetes; order Gemmatimonadales; family Gemmatimonadaceae; genus Pseudogemmatithrix. The sequence goes on along the minus strand of JADYYN010000246.1, from coordinate 10,108 downwards.
TTGCCGCGGCACTTGAGGACAACCCGACGTTGCGGACGTATTTTCTCGCGAATCCGGATAACGCCTTGCTGTTCGCGATCAACCGGGCGCTCTGGATCGCGTACGTGACTGCGTACGACTGGCTCCGCTACTTCCTCACGGAGATGGACTCGCGCCCGGTCTGGGGTGCGTCGAGCAGCCTGGTGGCGGCGCTGACCGGAGCCCCGCGCATCAACTTGGAGCGGGCGGTCTACGAGTTCGAGTGGGGACAGAACGAGACCGGTACCGGTTCGGCCAATGCGGCCTACTTCATCGACGCGTTCGCGAACTTCGGTTGGGCTGGTGTGATCCTCAGTTCGTTCGTCGTCGCGGCGATCGCCCGCCTCTTCGTCGCCAGCGACAACCCGGACGCCAAGGCGGCGTTCGTGCTCTACGCGCTGTTCTTGTCTGTCAGCGGGATTTTCGGTGTACTCTTCTCCAGTGGGCTCATCCTGTTGCTCGGAATGACCGTCATGCTCCGACCGCCCGCTTCCGGCCTGGTGGCCCGATGATCACCCTCTCTGTGGCGATCGTGGTGCACAAACCCGATCTCCAAGTCCTGCGCCGGGTCTTCGAGACGCTGCGGATCGCACTGATCGCTGGTGCAGAGGCCCGGCTCTTCGACGGCTCGGTCATGATCCTGGACAACTCGCTCGACTCCCGGGTGACCGAATCGGTCCGCGCTGAGGCCGCCGCGGCGCTCGCCGGTGTCTCGTCGCGGGTCGAGGCGTTGGCCGAGAACCGTGGGTTCGGCCACGGTCACAACGCGGCGCTCCGCTACGGCATCGCGGAGCACTACCACGTGGTGATGAACCCGGATCTGTATCTCGATCCGGATGCATTGGTGCAGGCGGTCCGACGGATGGAGGCGGAACCGACGATCGGCCTGCTGGTCGCCGACGTGCGGGGTGAGGACGGTGAACGCCATCATCTCTGCAAGCGCAACCCCACGTTCTTCGACATGATGTTGCGCGGGTTCGCGCCAGTGTGGCTCCGCCGCATCTTCGCAGATCGCATGGCGCGAATGGAGATGCGGGATCGCGACTACGATCGCGAGATCCCTGACGTCGAGTATCCGACCGGCTGCTTCATGTTCTTCCGCAGCAGCGATTTCAAGGCTGTCCGCGGATTCGATGAGCGGTATTTCATGTACGTCGAGGACGCGGACATCGGACGGCGCATCCGTCAGCGTGCCTCCGTCCTCTATGCGCCGAGTGTCCGCGTCGTCCATCGCTGGGCCCGCGGCACGCATCGGAGTTGGAAGCTCCGCCTCACGACAATCCGCTCCGTCCTGATCTACTCCTGGACGTGGGGGGAGTGGTGGTGACACCGCCGGCTTCGTCGAGGGCTCCGCGGGTCTACATGACCGGTGCGAGTGGGTTCGTAGGACGACACCTCATGCCTGTGCTGCGATCCCAAGGCCTCGACGTCGTGACCATCGGGCGTGGCGATACCGCGGATGTTCGCGCCGACCTCGGCACGACTGTGCCGGATCTCGGCGGCCGGAGTGGGTGGGTCCTGCATGCGATGGGGCACGCGCACAGCGTCCCGAAGACTGAGGCCGAGCGATCGGCGTTTCGCCGTGTGAACGTCGAGGGTACGCGGAACGTCGTGCGCGCACTCGAACAGGTCGACTGTCCCGGCATCGTCCACTTGAGCAGCGTGGCAGTCTACGGTCGGGCCGAAGGGCAGGACCTCACCGAGGACTGTGCGCTCGATGCGCGCGATCCCTACGGCGTCAGCAAGCGGGACGCGGAGTACGTGCTACAGGAGTTCGCGGCACGCCGCGGCTGTCCGCTTCTCATCCTGCGGCTGCCGCTCGTGGCCGGTTCCCGTGCGCCGGGGAACCTCGGGGCGATGGTCCGGGCGATGCGGAGGGGCTACTACTTCCGGATCGGTGCGGGGGAGGCGCGGAAGTCGATGGTGCTAGCGGAGGACATCGCGTCGCACGTGCCCCGCTGGTTCGGCCGGAGCGACCTGGTGAATCTGACTGACGGCCATCACCCGTCGCTCGCCGAGTTGGAGCGTCGTTTGTGCGAACAACTCGGGCGAGGACGCCCGATCGCGATGCCGATGTCGTTCGCGAGGGCACTCGCACTCGTCGGGGATCTCGGGGGGGATCGCATGCCGTTCTCGACGGCACGGCTGGCGAAGCTCTCGACGTCACTGACGTTCTCCGATAAGCGCGCGCGTGCGCGGCTCGGCTGGGCACCCCGTCGGGTGGTCGACGTCATCGTGCCCTGAGTCCGGCGACGAGTTCCGCCGGATGCGGCCGTTCGTCTATATTCCCGAGATTCGTGCGAGTCACGCGCGCCCTATCCCTCGCACGGATCGGCATCGGATTACTTCCTCCGCTCTAGGGGTTCCCAACGCATGTCCGCACGCGACTCGCGACCCGCTGCTCTACTCTTGTCGAACCGCGACGCATGATTCTCGTCACCGGTGGTGCGGGCTTCATCGGAAGCAACTTCGTGCTCCAGTGGATTGCGACGCAGGGCGAGCCGGTGGTCAACCTGGACAAGCTCACCTATGCCGGGAATCGGCGGAATCTCGCGGCCATCGATGGCAACGCCAAGCATCACTTCGTCCGCGGGGACATCGGAGACGCTGCGCTGGTCGGCAGCCTGTTGCGCGAGCATCAGCCGCGCGCGGTGATCAACTTCGCGGCGGAATCCCATGTCGATCGCTCGATCCATGGGCCGCGCGACTTCGTCGAGACCAACGTCCTCGGGACGTTCGGGTTGCTCGAGAGCGTGCGGGGCTATTGGAACACGCTGCCTGCCGAGTCGCAGCAGACCTTCCGGTTCCTCCACGTGTCCACCGACGAGGTCTACGGCACGCTTGCGCCGGATGACAAGCCGTTCACGGAACAGAACCGGTACGAGCCGAACAGTCCGTACGCCGCGACCAAGGCGGCGTCGGATCACCTGGTTCGCGCGTACCACCACACGTTCGGTCTGCCGGTTCTCACGACGAACTGCTCCAACAACTACGGCCCGTTCCAGTTCCCCGAGAAGCTGATCCCGTTGATCATCCACAACGCGCTCGCCGGCAAGCCGCTGCCCATCTACGGTGATGGGCGTCAGGTGCGTGACTGGTTGTTCGTCGCCGACCACTGCACTGCAATCGCCCGCGTGCTGGAGGCGGGCGCGGTTGGCGAGGTGTACAACATCGGTGGGTGGAACGAGATGGCGAACATCGACGTCGTGCGCGTCATCTGCGCCATCCTCGATGGGGCTCGTCCGCGAGCCGACGGTCGGTCCTATGCGGAGCAGATCACGCACGTCGCCGACCGGCCCGGTCATGACCGGCGCTACGCCATCGATTCGTCTCGCATTCATCGGGAGTTGGGGTGGAAGCCGGCCGAGACCTTCGACAGCGGCATCCGGAAGACGGTGTCGTGGTATCTCGAGCACGACGCATGGGTGCGGGACGTGACGTCCGGCGCGTATCGCGAGTGGATCGACGCACAGTACGGGGCGGGATGAACGTCGCCTCCCGACTCGGCGAGCGCTGATGCGTCTGCTCCTGCTGGGCGGCTCCGGCCAACTCGGACACGCGCTGGCGCAGGTTCTGCCGACGGCGGGTGACCTCGTCGTCGCGGACCGGTCACGCTGTGATTTCCGCGATCTTGATGCAGTGCGCGACGTGGTCCGTGAGGTGGCGGCCGATTGTGTGGTGAACGCCGTGGCCTATACGGCGGTCGACCAGGCGGAGCAGGATGAGGCGACGGCGGCCCGCGTCAATGCCGAGGCCGTGGCGGTGATCGGCGAGGAGGCAGCGAAGCGGCAGGCCGCAGTCGTGCACTTCTCGACCGACTACGTGTTCGATGGGACGGCGACGCGACCGTATCGCGAAGACGATGCCCCTGCTCCCGTCTCGGCGTATGGCCGAACCAAGCTCGCCGGGGAGCGTGCGCTCGCGGCAACGAATCCCCGTCACCTGATCTTGCGCACGAGTTGGGTCTTCGGGGCGCACGGGGCGAACTTCCTCAAGACCATGCTCCGGCTCGCCGGCGAGCGCGATACCCTGCGTGTCGTGGCGGATCAATTCGGGGCGCCGAGCTCCGTGGAGATGCTCGGCGCGGTCACTCGGACCGTCCTCGAGGCGGTGTCCCGCGGGGCAACCCCGTGGGGAGTGTACCATTGTGCACCGCAGGGCTCGGTGTCGTGGCACGGGTACGCGCAGTTCGTGCTGCAGGAAGCACGCGCGCGTGGTGCCGTACTCCGCGCCGGGCCGGACGACGTCATCCCCATCACGACGGCAGAGTATCCGACCCCGGCAAGGCGTCCCGCGAATTCGCGCCTCGACACCACGAAGTTGCGCGACACGTTCCATTGTGCGCTGCCGGAGTGGGAACTCGGCGTGCGCGGTGTTCTCTCGCAGCTCTTACCACAGGATCGGTCATGAGAAAGGGCATCATCCTTGCCGGCGGTGCCGGGACGCGACTTCATCCGGTCACACAGGTCGTCTCGAAGCAGCTCTTGCCGGTGTTCGACAAGCCGATGGTGTACTACCCGCTGTCGACGCTGATGTTGGCGGGCATCCGAGAGGTGCTCCTCATCTCGACGCCGCAGGACACTCCGCGATTCCGCGAGCTCCTCGGCGATGGACGGCAGTGGGGCATGGAGATCAGCTACACCGTTCAACCGTCGCCCGACGGGCTGGCCCAGGCGTTCATCCTCGGGCGGGACTTCATCGCCGGGCAGCCGTCCGCGTTGGTGCTCGGCGACAACATCTTCTACGGCCACGATCTCGTGAGCCTCGTCCGGTCCGCGAACGCGCGGCCGACGGGCGCGACGGTCTTCGCCTATCATGTGCACGATCCGGAGCGGTACGGCGTCGTCGAATTCGACGCGGCCCAGCGCGCGGTGAGCATCGAAGAGAAGCCGGCGAAACCGAAGAGCAACTATGCGGTGACCGGCCTCTATTTCTACGACGAGACGGTCTGCGACATCGCCGCGTCGATTGCGCCGTCGGCACGAGGCGAACTCGAGATCACGGACGTCAATCGGCGGTACCTCGAGGCCGGGCGGCTGCAGGTGGAAGTCATGGGACGGGGATTCGCCTGGCTCGACACCGGCACACACGACAGTCTGCTCGAGGCCTCCGGCTTCATCGCCACGTTGCAGAAGCGTCAAGGGCTGATGGTGGCGTGCCCGGAGGAGATCGCGTTCCATCAGGGCTGGATCGATGCGGCGCAGTTGCAGGCGCTCGCGTCACCGCTCGCGAAGACCCGATACGGGCAGTACCTCCTTGGCTTGATCCGCTGAGGCCATCGCACATGCCGATCACGGTGACGCCTACTGCCATTCCCGACGTGATGGTCATTGAGCCGAAAGTCTTCGGTGACCACCGCGGGTACTTCTTCGAGAGCTTCAATGTGCGGGACTTTGCAGCAGGCACGGGACTGGATGTGACGTTCGTCCAGGACAACCATGCCCGGTCCACGCGCGGTGTACTCCGGGGGTTGCATTACCAGCTGGAGCGCCCGCAGGGCAAGCTGGTGCGGGTGTCCGTCGGAGAGGTCTTCGACGTCGCAGTCGACATGCGAAGCACATCGCCGACGTTCGGCAAATGGGTGGGAGTCCGTCTGTCCGCTGAGAATCGACGGCAGCTCTGGGTCCCGCCGGGATTCGCGCACGGCTACGTGGTGCTCAGCGACGCGGCGGAGTTCCAGTACAAGACGACGGACTTCTGGTTCGCTGATCTCGAACGTGCTGTACGCTGGAACGACGAGACGCTCGGGATCGAGTGGCCGATCACGGAGCCTCCGACGCTCGCGGCGAGAGACAGCGCCGCTCCTGGTCTCGCCGACGCACCGCACTACGGGTGAATCGGCGAGCGAACTCCGCTCGATTCCGGCGGCGCCCTACCGCGACAACGCCACGATCGCCGCCAACGACGCCACCAACTGCGTCACGATCGAGATGTTCGCCAGCGTATTCGTCGCCGGCAACACATCCCCACGCTCCGGCACCACCACCGTCGCTCCAGGCCGCGGCTTGGGATCCAGCTTGATGAAGCCCAGCACCGTCCGACGGCTCTCGATCTTCCCGTTCGGCTGGATCACATACGCCCGGCGTGATCGCGCACGCTCCGTCGTCCCGCCCGCCGCGTCGATGTAATAGCCGAGCCGCTTGCCCGCATGCGCCAACGCCGTCGCGGCGTTCACGCCACCGCGTACACTCACCGTCTGCAGCAGCTTCGGCACGTGGATCGAATCGCCGTGCTCCAGCAGCAGGTCGTCGCTGCGACCGCGTTCCCGCAGGGCTTCCTGAAGATCCACACCCACGCGGATGCGGTCGCCGACACCGTCGAACGCCCGCTTCGCCGCGGCCGCAGAGTCCACCGTGTCCGACACCATCATCACGCGACGCGCCTGCGATTCCTGCAGCCGCTTGATCTCCTCCGCCGCCACCAGGCGCGCGAAGTACGCCCCGTCCGGATCCGCCTCACCCGTGAGCCCGCCGGCCCGCTTGATCACATCAGACAAACGCTCCGAACGGCTCAACAGCGTGAAGCGACCCGGGAATCGCACCTCACCGAACAACTGCACGCTGCGCGGTTCGCGCCAGTTGGGGTCGCGTAGGATCAACACATTGTCGAACGGCTCGAGCGGGAACTCCGATGCACTCGTGTTGGCGCCGCTGAGCGAAGCGCCCGCGATGTCGAACAGATAGCTGCTGTCGAGCGGCACACGAATGGACCGCGCCGTGACCTTCGCATCACCCTGCAGCGGGATACGCGCCACCTCGGCCTCGGTGAGGTAAGCGTGTTCTTCCACCCCGCCGGCCATCAGCGCTAGGTCGCGCAACGTCATGCCCGAGCGGTACGGGAAGCGCCCGCCCTTCTTCACAGCGCCGCTGATCACCACGTACCGATCCGGACGGAACGCGGTGCGGCTGTACACGGTGATCTCGTCGTCTTCCTGCAACGCGAGGGGTGCCACGGTCGCGCCGGTCGTGTCACGCAGCGTCGCGCGCAGCTGCACACGGGTGCTGTCGGCACGCAGGCGCGACACGTGCACGGTGCCCAAATAGGCGTCCGGCTTCACGCCGCCGGCACGCTTGAGAGCGTCCTCGAGCGTGAGGCCCGGCGTGTAGCCCTGCGAACCCACGGACCACACATGACCGTTCACCACCACGCGCCCACGCACGCGGTCGGCGATGCCCGGCACATGCACCACGTCGCCATCCTCCATCGCCAGCGCCGGCACGGTGCCGTCGGCCGCGAGGGGGACTTCGATCACGGCACGTTCACGCCCCATCTCGCGATCGGCCGCCGGAAGGATGCGCTCGATCACCACGCGCCGGCGCGTGGCCGTTGCCGTCAGCCCACCGGCCGCACGCACGAGATCGGCGAGCGATTCGCCTGCTTTCACCTCATAGATCGCCGGACGCGTCACCGCACCGTAGATCCGCGCACGCCGCCCGTGCACCGGCACGAACACCACGTCACCCTGGCGCAGGCGCACGTCCTTGGCGCCATCACCGCGGAGCAGGTAGTCGTAGACGTCCAGCGTCGAGACCAGCGTGCCACCACGCCGCACTTCCACCGCGCGCAACGATCCCTGCATGGTCGGACCACCGGCGGCGTAGAGCGCCGTAAGCGCCGTGCCCGCGCTGGTCACCCGATACGAACCTGGCGCCACCACATCGCCCGCCACGAACACCTGATTGGACCGCAGCCGCGATACCGAGACACTGAACCGTGTGGTCGCACCCGCGCCGCGACGGATGCCGCTGTACGCGCGACCAAGCCGCACGTACAGCAGATCCTCGAGCTCGCCGAGGGTGAGATTGGCGACGCCGATCTGTCCCACCTGCGGAATGACGATGAATCCTTCACGGGTCACGTCGAGCGTGTGCGCGAGTTCCACATCACCGGTGATGATCAACACCAGCTGGTCGCCGGGGCCGAGGCGATAACTCGCGTCCACAGGACCGTCGAGGTTGGGCATGAACAGCGACGAACGCTCACGGAAGAGCGACAGACCGAAGATCACGGTCCCCGAGTCGGCCGCGATGGCGTCGGCGGCACGCGCCGCAGCCGTCCGCGGCGCGGTGCCGGTGTTGAGCTGCATGAGCTCCTCGAGATCGGTCTCACTCATGAGCCCCAGGGCCCGCACGGCCTCGAACACATCCGCCGACGGCGCCGCGGCACTCGTGCTCTGTCCGAGATACTGATCGAGCAGGTTGGCCGGATATCCTTCGGCCACAAGCCGCGCGCGGATCTGCTCGGCGTTCATGCCGGAGCTGGAGATGCCCTGGCGCAGTTGGTTGAGTAGCTCGGGACGCGCCTGCAGCAGGGCCTGAGCCTGTGACGCCGTTGGGCGAGCCTGGGCCGCCAGCGACGTGGCGGATACGGCCCACAGCCCTGCCGCGAGCACCGTGACGAACTGGAAGTGACGCAATGACATAGGATGGGAAAGAGACAGTCGGAATCTAGGACTTGGGACCCACGCCGACAATGCGAGTTCCCCAGCCACCCGGCAAACAAAAAGGGCGGCGCCCGTCACCGGACGACACCCTGAGTTGCTGCAGCCTATCGATTCGAAAGTGGGCGCGGAGGGACTCGAACCCCCGACCTCTGCTGTGTGAAAGCAGCGCTCTAACCAGCTGAGCTACGCGCCCTGAGCCATGCAATGTAGCCGAGCGAGTAGTGAGCCTCAAGGGTCCCTCCCACCTCCTACCTCACCCCTCCCACCTGTGGTTCAAGTGGGCCCAGCAGGATTCGAACCTGCGCACTTCGGATTATGAGTCCGCCGCTCTAACCGCTGAGCTATGGGCCCGCCCCGGAAGTCTCGCCGACCGCGCCCGCTCCGGCAAGCATGCGGGCACGCATGCGGCCAAGCACGGCATATCTTCCCAGCGTGCCCGGAACCACCGCCTCACCCAAAGTCGCTGTCGTCGTCGATTGGCTCAACCAACTCGGCGGGGCGGAGCTGGTCGTCCGCGAGATCCTCGCGACCTTCCCCGGCGCCACGCTCTACACGCTGTTCGACACCATGCGCCCCGACGACCGCGCACGCATCTCGAGCGAGCCCTCGGTCACCAGCTACCTCCAGAAGCTCCCCGACATCGGCACGCGGTATCGCTCGTTGCTCCCGGTCATGGTGCACGCCATCGGGACGCTCGATCTCTCGTCGGCCGACGTCATCATCTCGAGCCATCACTCGGTGGCCAAGGGCATCCGCAAGCACGCCGGGCAGTTCCATCTCTGCTACTGCCACTCGCCCATGCGCTACGCGTGGGACAAGCGCGAAGCGTATCTCGAGGACCACGGCATCCGCGGCGTGAAGGCCGCTGTCGCGCGCGCGCTGCTGGAACGGATCCGCACATGGGATCTCACGGTCGCTGATCGGGTCGATCGCTTCGTGGTCAACTCGCGCTACGTGGGCGATCGCGTGCGACGCCACTACGGCCGCGATTTCGTCGTGATCCACCCGCCGGTGGACCTCGAGTTCTTCACGCCCGACCGCTCGATCGCCCGCGACCCGAACATCTACGTCACGGCCAGCCGGCAGGTGCCGTACAAACGGATCGATCGCATCGTCGAGGCGTTCCGCACACTCCCCGAGCGGCGCTTGGTGGTGATCGGCGACGGCCCGCAGCACGCCCGCCTCAGGGAGCTGGTCGCCGACGCGCCCAACATCTCACTGCTCGGTGAACTCTCGCGCGAAGCCATGCGCGACTGGTTCCGCCGCGCCCGTGCCTTCGTCTTCGCCGCCGACGAGGACTTCGGCATCGTCCCGCTCGAAGCGCAGGCCTGCGGCACTCCGGTGATCGCGCTGGGGCAGGGCGGGGCACTGGAAACGGTCAACGGCTACGAAGGCCCCGATCGCACCGGCCAGTACTTCCCGGATGATCAGCCGAGCACGATCGCCGAGGCCGTGCGTCGCTTCGAGGCGCTCACCATCCCCCCCACCGCCGAAGCCTGCCGCGCCAACGCCGAGCGCTTCGACGCGATGGGGTTCCGCACCGCACTGCGGCAGGAGGTAGAGCAGGGACTCGCCGGACTGCGTAGCGAGATGTGAGAAGTGAGATGTGAGATGTGAGACGCTCGTAGCGCAATCTCGTCCCTCCCG